>JAFMBH010000078.1 GCA_017858735.1 Bacteroidota bacterium | reverse complement strand
ATTATCGTAGAGACGCGATGCTTCGCGTCTTCTCCCCGATAGGTTTTGATTTAATTTTCACCCCTAACTCCCTGGTTCTGAATCACGGATTTTTAGGATTACAGGATTTAACAGATGATAGATAGTGTTTTTGTTTAAATTATAAAGTTTCATTTGTAACTCGAAGGAACCCTTAAAAAAAATCCTTGGTCAATATAACTGACCAAGGATTTTTTATGCCTAAAGATAAGTTTAAACGCTATTCATACGATGACAATGGAGGACAAGTACATACCAGATTTCTATCTCCGTAGGCGCCGTCAATTCTGGCTACGCTTGGCCAGAATTTATATCCCTGATGCAGATAAGGAAGTGGAAAAGCAGCCTTTTCTCTGGAATATGGAAAAGACCATTCATTAGCAGTAACAAGCGCTTGGGTATGAGGTGCATTATGTAACACGTTATTGTCAACATCATACACGCCATTCATTATCTCTACTATTTCTTTTTTTATTTCCAACATCGCCAAACAAAATCTGTCCAGCTCATCTTTATCCTCACTTTCCGTGGGTTCAATCATAATGGTCCCAGCCACCGGGAAAGAAAGGGTCGGTGCATGAAAACCGTAATCAATGAGTCGTTTTGCAACATCTTCGGCACTAATCCACTGCTTAAAAGGTCTGAGATCTAATATAAGTTCGTGGGCACTTCTACCCTTTTCACCCAAATAAAGGACATCAAAATCATTTTCAAGTTTATTCTTTATATAATTAGCATTTAAAATGGCGATTCTGGTAGCCTGAGTAACTCCCTCTGCACCTAACATTTTAATATAAGCATAACTAATTAACAATATACTTGCACTTCCATAAGTACTGGCAGACACGTCATAACCAGGAATATCTGCATTGTTTTTACCTGGTAAAAATGGAGCTAAATCGTCATTAACACAAATTGGCCCCATACCAGGGCCACCTCCACCATGAGGAATGGCGAAAGTTTTGTGAAGATTCAAATGACAAACATCCGCGCCAATAAATCCAGGGCTGGTTAAACCTACCTGAGCATTCATATTGGCCCCGTCAAGATAAACTCTTCCACCATGATGATGCACTACATCGACAATTTCCTTAATTCTGGTTTCAAAAACACCATGTGTCGATGGATAGGTAACCATTAAAACGGCTAAATTTTCGGCATGGGCAGCAGCCTTCAATTTTAAATCATCAAAATCGACATTTCCATTGGCGTCACAATCAACCACAACCACCTTCATACCTGCCATTACTGCACTGGCCGGATTTGTTCCGTGAGCTGAAGAGGGAATGAGGGCAATATTTCTATTATCTTGCTTATGAAACTGAAAATATTTACGAATGGTCAACAAACCAGCATATTCACCCTGAGCACCAGAGTTGGGCTGCAAAGAGCAAGCGGTAAAACCAGTTACGGCACAAAGCCAGTTTTCCAAATCTTTAAAAAGCTCATGATAACCAGCTGCCTGATTTTCGGGCACCATCGGGTGGATATTAGCGAATTCAGGCCATGAAACGGGTAACAATTCACTGGCAGCATTTAATTTCATGGTACATGAACCCAGCGCAATCATTCCATGAACCAAAGACAAGTCCTTGTTTTCCAATCTCCGGATATAACGCATCATTTTACTCTCTGTATGATACGTATTGAAAACCGGATGCGTTAGGAAAGATGATTTTCTCTGAAGGGGTTCAGCAATATTTATTCCTAATACTTCATTTTCATTAAAGTCTAAATTTCGACCTGTTGCCGCACAAAAAACCTCAAAAATTTCTTTGATATCCTCTAAAAGAACGGTTTCGTCTATTGAAATCTGTAGAGATTGGGTATTGTAGAAAAAATTGATATTTCTTTTTTCAGCTTCTTCGCGAACCTTCATTTTAAAACCCGGTGAACAATCTATGGTAAGGGTATCAAAAAAGGATTTATGAGGAAATGAAATATCAAGTTTGCGCAAATTTGCGGCAAGTAAAGAAGTTAAATCATGTATTCTTTTTGAAATCTCAAAAATACCCTTGGGTCCGTGATATACTGCGTACATACTGGCCATAATTGCTAACAAGGCCTGAGCTGTACAAATATTAGAAGTAGCTTTTTCTCTGCGAATATGTTGTTCTCTGGTTTGAAGCGCCATTCTTAGCGCTGGATTTCCTAATTTATCGACAGAAACCCCAATAATTCTTCCAGGAATTAAGCGTTTAAATTCCTCACTGATAGCGAAGTAAGCAGCATGAGGCCCACCGAAACCCATGGGTACGCCAAATCTTTGGGCATTTCCTACGGCACAATCAGCGCCCCAAACACCGGGAGCCTCCAACAAAGCCAGACTCATTAAATCACAGGCTACGGTTACATAAATTTCTTTAGATTTGGCTTCAGCCGTTAGCGCCGAAAAATCTTCTACCGAACCTTCTGAATCCGGGTATTGAATGAGCACACCGAAGGTTGATTCTGATAAATCAAAATCGGCGAAAGGCATGATGACAACATCGATACCCAAAGGCTCTGCTCTTGTTTTCAGGACGGAAATAGTCTGGGGAAACACCCTGTCAGAAACTAAGAAGCGATTAGCTACGACCGCTTTATTTTTTTTATTTTTCACACCAAAAAAAAGCGTCATAGCTTCCGCCGCTGAGGTTCCCTCGTCGAGCAAAGAAGCATTAGCCACAGGCAAACCTGTTAAATCACAGACCATGGTCTGAAAATTCAAAATAGCTTCTAGCCTTCCTTGCGCAATTTCCGCCTGGTAAGGCGTATATTGAGTGTACCAGCCCGGGTTTTGAAAAATCGACCTATTGATAACAGAAGGCGTCCAGGTACCGTAATACCCTCTTCCGATGTAAGTTTTATAAAGTTTATTTTTACTGGCAAGTCCCCTTAACTCCCTTAGATATTCATACTCAGACATCGGTTCCGGGAGAGGTAAATTTTGATTTAAACGAATGGCCTCTGGAATCGTATCAGTCATCAATACATCTAAAGAGTCAGCGGAAATAAAATTCAGCATCTCTTGTTGTTCCATCTCATTAGGACCAATATGTCTATTTACAAAGTGGTCAGTGATACGAAAATTGGACATTTCATGTATAGTTTAAAATGAAAAAAAGGTAAACATTATAAAAACAAAGTTGGTTGTCAAAAAATCAGTAATTACTTATTTTCTAAGTTGCGAATCGCTTCTTTTAAAAAAGGATCCACCTCAAATTCTATGCTCATAGCCTCTTCATTGCCCAAATATTGTTTCGCGTAGGCTACTTTTAATCTTTTCCAGGCAGATAATCTAACTTCATCACCCAAATTGAACTCCTTTAAATAAACAGAAACCAATTTGTTATCAGGTAAAAAAGCGGCCCAATTTACGGTAGCCACCTTACCCTTTGCGGGGCTATAGGTTAAAAATCCGTCTGGTTTATTTTTTATAACAAAAGGAATCGTTAATCGTTTTACATCTTCCCATAATTCTGACGTATCCAAGGATACTAAGGGAATCAGCACATCCGGAAATATGCCTCTTTTGATGGTACTTGTGTCTCCTTTTTGGTAAGGATTTTGGATAAGTTTCCCGGAAGGAGTGTAGAACTTTGCGATAGTTAACTTCAGCGCTCCGCCATTTGAAAGCTTATACTGCGCCTGCACAAGACCTTTACCAAAGGAACGATGCCCAATAATAGTAGCTCTTTTAAGATCTTGAAGCGCCCCGGCAACAATCTCACTAGCCGAAGCAGCATTTTCGTCCATTATAACAATAATATTTGCCGTTGGAAAAAAAGGGCGTCCTGAAGATTTGAAGACCGTCTCTTTTCCCGACTTAGATTTTGTTGAAACCATAACTTTACCAGATTCGGGAATCAATTGATTTAACATGTGCGTAGCTTTTTCCAGATAGCCTCCAGGGTTTCCCCTAAGATCCAGAATTAAATCTTTCTTGCTCCCTTGTTTGCCAAAAAGAGAATCCATCGCCAACATAAATTCCTGGTCTGTTGTAGCACTAAATTCTTTTATTTTTATATAGCCAATATTTTTATTATAGTTTAGAAAGGGCCCAACACTGGGCATATCCAATCCCTTCCTGATACATTTTAGGGTAACATATTTTCCGGTAGAAGGTCTGTATATTTTTATATCGACAGAAGAACCTTCCTCTCCGCGAACATTTTTAATAATATTTTCGGGATTAGATTGGCTTGTTTTATCAAGAATAGCCGATCCAGCCGCTAATAAAATATCCCCTACCTGCATTCCCGCCGTCTCGGCTGGTCCATTTTCCAAAACAGAAACAACCAGAATAGAATCATTTTTAATCATAAATTCAATACCAATACCTACATAAGAGCCAGATAATCTTTCATTCATCCAAGTCAAATCATTAGGCTTAATATAGGTAGAAAAAGGATCTAAATTACTCATCCAAAAGGATATTGCTTCTTCGGCAAGACTGTCCTTATCTAAGGGATCCACATATTTGGAGGATAAAAAACCCAAGGCTTCATTAAGGGTACTTAACGCGGAAGAATTTTCAGGATACAAGGTTTTAACACGTCCCTGGGGAGCGAAAAAGCTTCCAAGTATAAAGCCAATGATTAAGAACAAAGCGGCGATAAGAGGAAAAACAAGCTGAAGGTTTTCCCTTCCAGATTTATGTCGAGACATGGCTTTAAGATTATGGAATGCAAAGATAATTAAAAGAAATTAGCAAAATAAGCCTTATTTAATGGGCCATATTTATTATTTTAGCAAAAAATAGCGATTTATTTAAAAAAATTGAAAATGGGACAACTTCCAGACATAGACAAACTCGATCATCAAATACTTTCCATTTTAATGCGAAATGTAAAGATTCCCTACACTGAGATTGCAAAAAAACTTCAGGTGAGTGGTGGAACCATTCATGTTAGAATGAAAAAGCTGGAAGAAAGCGGTATAGTTAAAGGGTATCACCTAAGCGTTAATCCTGAAAAATTAGGGTATGATGTAACGGCCTTTTTGGGCATTTACTTAGACAAGAGTTCACATTATACATCAGCTATAGAAGGGCTGGAAAATATTCCAGAGATTGTGTCGGCACATTACACCACTGGATTGTACAATATATTTACTAAGGTAATTTGCCGGGATACCAATCATTTGAGAGATGTTTTACATTCTATTCAGGAGATACCAGGCATACAGCGTACGGAGACTTTTATATCGCTGGAAGCGGGCATAGAGAGGAATCTTTTCTTAGACACTTCAGAAAACGGTGAAATAGATGATGCTTTTTTTGAAACCGATATAACGGAAATTATTTAAACAAAATAGAATCGGAGAAAAACAGGATATTTTTCTCCGATGTATGAACATTGTTAAAAGGCAGCTTAGGCCCCTAAATAATTTTTCAATAAACGGCTTCTGTTAGCCGATCTTAGTTTATTAATGGCTTTATCTTTTATTTGCCTAACGCGCTCACGTGTTAGGCCAAATTTATCACCTATATCTTCTAAAGACATAGGATGTTCGACACCGATACCAAAATAAAGCTTTATAACATCACATTGTCTGTCCGTTAAAGTATTCAGAGAGCGCTCAATTTCACGACGCAAAGACTCATAATAATCAAGTTCCTGGTCGGTACCTGGCGTTCCTGCATTTTCTAATACATCCAGCAGGGAATTATCTTCACCTTCAACAAAAGGGGCATCCATAGAAACGTGTCTGGCTGCAACGCCCAGGGTAGTTTCTACTTCCTCGGTGGGAATCTCCAGCAGGGTAGCTAATTCTTCGGGAGAAGGTTCTCTTTCGAACTCCTGTTCCAATTCAGAAAACGCTTTATTTATTTTATTTAGCGAACCCACCTTATTCAAAGGAAGACGAACAATTCTTGATTGTTCCGCTAAAGCCTGAAGGATAGATTGACGAATCCACCAAACTGCATAAGAAATAAATTTAAAACCTCTTGTTTCATCAAAGCGCTGCGCGGCTTTAATCAGTCCAAGATTACCCTCATTTATAAGATCACTTAAGGACAAACCTTGGTTTTGGTATTGCTTGGCGACGGAGACAACGAAACGAAGATTCGCCTTCGTTAACTTTTCCAACGAGGCCTGATCTCCTTCCTTAATGGTTTTCGCTAAATCAACTTCTTCTTCCGGCGTAAGCAAATCTACTTTTCCGATTTCTTGTAAATACTTTTCCAGCGATTGGCTCTCTCTGTTTGTAATAGATTTAGTAATCTTAAGTTGTCTCATTCAACGACATTTTGAGGGTGTACATACCTATTTAAAAACGGGTATCCGTATAGTTAATTTTTTAAGAAGCACAAAAATAGTGGTTTAATAGGTCTTAATCAAGTAAATAAAGGAATCTTATTTTAAGTTTCAAAAAAAAAAATGAAAACAAAAGCAAAAGTCATTTGGTTTTTCCGATTTTTTATTTTTTATTGCACTTTACTAATTTTACAAACTTATGGGACGAACCAAGCTCCAACTGGAATTTTTATTTAAGGCCTCGCCTAATATTCTCTACACTTTTCTCACAACCCCTGCCTGTATAGTCAGATGGTTTTGTGATAAAGCGGAAGTAGATGAACATCAGATTACCTATTCATGGAGCGGAAATGAGGAAGTGGCTCTAATACTAGCCGATCATGAAGAGGAAGTGCTCCGTTTAAAATGGGCAGATTCCGATTATGATTCTGAATATCTTGAATTCAAAATTTCTGAATCTCCTGTTACCGGAGAAACTATTTTGGATTTGACTGACTTTTGTGACGAAAATGAGGTGAATGATACCAAACAGTACTGGAATCAACAGATAAAAAATTTGCAAAAAGAATGTGGTGGATAACAAATAAATGAAAAAAATTGTCTTTGGTCTTCAACTGGATAATAAAGTCCCACCTATCGGAATGGGTGAAGACAGTATTTATGATTTTTTAGGTCCCCAACAATTCACCATTTTTCTGGAAAAACGTTTTGGCATTAAACCACCTGATGATAATCAAGTGGCAATACGAACGGACGTTTACAGGCAACATTTAGCCACGTACCTTTCCGCACATTCCGATGCTTTTTTTAGTAAATCATTTTCTGCAGACCCTTTTGCCACTGCTCAGACTTTGTTGAATTTGCGGGACTCATTGAGGCAAGCAGGATGGAAAGGTTCTGATAATGAGGAGGCTCCGGTTAGAATAAGGACCTTATCATTGATTGAAGACGACCTGAATGAAAACATTTTTTGGCCGAAAGGCTGGACAGACAGACAGTTGGACGTTCTCGAAAAATTACCTTCTAAAAGTATTCGAAACTTACTCATTTACTTAGTCGAACCTTCCGATTTGTTTCCTGTTTATTGGCAAAAGGTATTGACAGGCCTTGAAAATAATGGGGCTAAAATACTTGAAATCTCATCTGAGCCCTCTTCTAGTGAAGATTCCGATCTGGGTCAATTTCAACGATTTATTCACACCCAGCCGTCGGCTGATATGCCAAAATTAAAAGCGAAAGGAGACGGCTCTTTGTGCTTGTTTACAGGAAAGAGGGATACCGAACTCGCTGGTTGGTTGGCCAAATGGTTAAACGAAAATCAGTCCTGGGATCCTATCCTTTTACTGCCTGATAAAACAAGAACACTGGACAATGCATTGATTTTGGAGGGTCTGCCAAGCCTGGGCTTACAAACCCGTTCGGATGCAAGACCCGTTTTACAGCTGTTAAAACTGGTTCCCGAATTCCTTTGGCAGCCATTAGATCCAGTAAAAATACTCTCTTTTTTAACGCTACCTCAACAGCCTGTACCTTGGGATTTAAGTAAGATTTTAGCCTCAAACCTTGCCTCAAAACCAGGACTTTTTGGCGTTGACTGGCATGAAGATCTCAATAAATTTAAAGAAAGTGTAGCGTCGGAATTCTGGGAGGATATAAAAAAAGAATATGATTTTTGGTTTAACAGAACCCGATATTCGCAAAAAGATTTAGTTCCCAAAGCAGATCTTCTGGAACTTTTCACCCACTTAAATAGCTGGAGCCAGTCCGTTCTCTCTGACCATGAGTCAAGTATGTCTATTTCCAGCCAAACCCAGGTACTTATTAATTTAATTGATAATCTTCCGGAAACCCAGCTTTCACATCTTGAGATTGTTCGTATTATTCGAACCGCCTTAGAACCGATTGCCCGAAGTCCTGTCCAGGCACAGAAAAATCATATCCGGGTTACTCATCATGCAACCGCTATACTTGAACCCATAGATGATCTTATCTGGTGGACATTTACCGAAAGAGAACCTGACTATTTCTTTGCAAACTGGTATGCCCATGAACTGGATTATCTGCAAGGTAAAGGTGTCTTGCCCGACCTTCCGATAAAGGATAATCAAAGAATCTCCTGGTATAGAAAACAGGCATTTTTAAGGACAAAAAAACGCCTTTTTCTTTTCTTACCAGAAAAAGTAGAAGGTGCAGAAATACAACCATTTCCGCTCTTTGGTGACCTAAATGCTTGTTTTGACAATCTTGATACCCTTAAAATATCTCTCGATATTCACCTGTCAAATGAAATTCCTGATTTTTCTTTGATAGCCGCATTTAATCTGCCCAGGCTGCAGGATGTTATCCCCTCGCCCCCTACCCAAGTGCCTCTTTTCCTCCATATCGATACCCTCCTGGAATTACCAGAGCGATTAGATGAGAGTTTCACCAGTCTTGAATCTCTCTTTTATTATCCCTACAAATATGTTTTTCAGTATAAACTGGGTTTGTACAAGGCTAAAAGTTTAGAGATAATAGGTGATAAAAGATTGTATGGCAATCTGGCTCACCGATTATTCGAACAACTCATTAAAAACACCAATTATTGGTATAAAGATGAGGCAACTATTCAACAGTGGATTGAGGAAAGTCTTCCCGTTCTTTATGAACAGGAAGGAGCTACCTTATTGCAATATGGAAAAGAGCCGGAAAGAAGTGTTTTATCAAGAAAACTGACGCTGGGTTTATTGAAATTTGTTAGATTAATGAAAAATGACGGATGGGAACCCGATTCGGTAGAAACAAGATTAACGGGGACTTTTTGCGACAAACCTGTTTCAGGGATTGTCGATTTAATCTTGAAAAAAGGAAATGACAGAGCTATCATAGATTTAAAATGGAGCGGGAAAAATTATCGGATGGACCTTTTAAAGAATAAAGAAGATTTACAACTTGCTCTTTATTACAGTCTTCTAAATCAATCCGGTTCCTTTGAAAATGTTTATACTGCCTTTTACATCATTGAGTCCGGAGAATTGATTTCCAAAAATATGCGCATTGCAAATGAAGGAACCTCAAATATTTCCATCGAAGATCCAAAAGTAACTTATGCAGAAATTTTATCCAAAATGAGTACCACCTTTCATTGGAGAAAAGAGCAACTTTCAAGGGCACAAATTGAAATTAGAAATGAAAAAAACAGTCCATTGTTAGAAGATCACTATGGTTCTTTATTAGAATTACTGGAAATGAAACGCGAAGATTCAAAATTTGATGATTTTAAAGCTTTAGTGAATCTACCTGCCTGATTTTTGCAACACATTTTTGAATTTTACGTTTATAAACTTATATTTTGACTTATAAATAGTTTCCGCATGTCCATATACACCGCCCTGAGATTCTTTTTATCCGCAAGCATACTATTTGTCTTTTTTCCTCTTTTCGGTCAAGTCGATACTGAAGGAAAACTAAGCCAGGAGCTTGCTTTGGAACTTAAAGAAGGTCCGGAAGGCAAAAAATATAAAATTATTGTTGTTTTTAAAGATCAGGTAGATGTAAATAAGTTGCAGGAACAGGTGCTAAGAACTTTACCTACCAGAGATTTACAAGTTAAGACGCTACTGGATGCACTTCAACTTAAGGCAGACAGAACGCAGGAGAAACTAATTTCCGACATTGAGCAATCTCCTTTTTATTCGCCAAATAGTATAAAGCGGTTTTGGATTGCCAATATTATTGCTTTGGAAGCAACGGCTCCATTGATTGATATTTTACTTAAAAATCCTGAAATAGCTGGTATTGAAAAGGATGCAGAATTAGTTTCTCATCATAAAGGGAGCATCAAAAAAACAAGCTTTATTCCCAATGGAAAAGAAATTGGTTTAACGGCCATCAATGCGCCGGCATTATGGAAAATGGGCTATACTGGTTATGGAAGGAAAGTATTAGTCATTGACAATGGCCAGGATAATACCCATCCTGCTTTAAGAAACCAGTTTTTGTATAATAATGTGCCATTATCGCATGCCTACACAAGTCTTGAAACGCAAGATTATTGTTCTGAGCATGGTACTCACGTAGCGGGCATTGTTGCTGGTTTAGACCGGTTAACCCGCGACACTATTGGTGTGGCATTTAATGCCAATTGGATGGGCGTTCCCCTTTCTTTGAAAAATTCCGACGGGACAGAATGCAAGCTAAAGGCAGCTACTCAATCTGACGGTATTGGCGGCATGCAATGGGCATTAAATCCAGATAGAAATAATAGCACCAGTCAGGATATCCCTGATGTTATTAATAATTCATGGGGAAGTCCCCCTGGAAAATTTAACGTATCCAGTTGTTTTACCTCCGCGTACATTAATATTTTCACAACGCTGCAAAATGCTGGTGTGGCTATTGTTTTTTCTTCCGGAAATGAAGGTCCCGATTCCCTTACCATAAGTTTCCCTGCCGTGGTGGCCAACGATTTGGTAGTTCCATTTTCCGTTGGTGCCGTCAACGCAAAAGTTAGCAGTTTTCCAATCACTTCATTTTCAGGAAGTGGCCCTTCTGTTTGCTTACCAAACAATGAACCTTTAGGAATAAAGCCGGAAGTTGTAGCACCGGGGCAGGAAATAAGAAGTGCCATAAATGGTACTGGTTACGGTTCTCTATCAGGTACTTCTATGGCTGCCCCCCATGTTAGTGGCGCTATCCTCTTACTGAAAGAGGCTTTTCCACAAGTTTCTTCGGTCAGACTTGCCAAAGCACTGTATGAATCTGCTATCGATTTAGGTGTAGCGGGAGAGGATAATAAATATGGCAGAGGCTTGATTGACGTTAAAGCCGCCTTCGATTTGTTAATTTCGCAAGGTTTTGTGCCCGTTGAGCCCATCAGTAGCCCCCAAAACATTACCTTACTCGATGTAAAAACAAGAACAGAAAATTGTGGAAATCAATTCAGAGGAACCCTCACAATACAGCATTCAGGTACAGTACCTGTGACAAGGTTCAATATTGTGCTGAAAAATGCTATAAATAACGCTTTATTGAAGACCATTCCCTGGACAGGAATCATTTTACCTAACCAACGAATGGATATTGTAGTATCATCCATAGATCTGCCAAGTGGTAAATACGATATTCAATTTGGCATTGAATTACCCAACGGAACCCCTGATCTGAGGTTTTTAGATAACTACCTGAAACTACCCATATTGGTAAGTCCTGAACCTAATTTACCGTTAGCCTCCGCAGATGCTTCCATCATTTGTAAAAATACCAAAGCAGTACTTCGGGCAAAGGAAAATGTAAACGAAGAAATCCGTTGGTTCAATAGAGAATATGAAGGCATTCAAATAACAAAAGGAAAGGTGTTTCAAACTGGCCTGCTTACAACGGATACGACCTTTTTTGCTGAACTCGTCTATTTGAAGAATTTAGGAATGGAAGACCCTGATCAAGGTGAAAAATCTTTTTCAGAAACATCTGGAGGATTAGTTTTCAATTGCCTCGCTCCATTTATTTTAAAGCAAGTGACTGTTTATGCTGAATCAGTAGGTCCCAGAGGTTTTATATTAAGGTCTCCTGACGGAAAAATTCAGCAAAAAGTGATTAATCTTCCAAGAATTGGAGAAAATATTGTGGTTTTAAATTTTTCCGTCACACCTGGAAATGGCTATAAATTAGAGCGATCTCTTGGAAAAGGAATGGCGATAACCTCTACCCTTTCAACATATCCCTACAGGGTTCCAGGCATTGTTGACCTTGTTTATTCCGACAATACTAATCCTAAGGTTTATCCTTATTTTTATAAATGGGTAATAGAATATGCCTCTGCCTGTGGTAGAGCTCCTGTCAGCACAAAAATCATTAACAGCACTAATAATGTGGCGTTAAATTTTACACCTAATTCTGGAAGCTTTCCATTAATAAATGGAAAAGCAAGTATTAATTTTAAAGGGACTGCGGTAGGCAGCTCCCAGGTAAACTGGAATTTTGGTGACGGAAACATAAGCAGCGAATTAAATCCGACGAATGAATTTAAAGCCCCTGGTGAGTACGGTATTAGTTTCTCTGGTTCTACCCAGGAAGGATGCCAGGTCACTACCTTAGGCTATATAAACATAACGGGAACGGCTACCACAAACAGGGAATTAGAAATGCCGGCTGGATCCCTTCAGATTTATCCAAATCCAAATGAAGGTGTTTTTTATATTCAACCAAACTTCGGCAAAAGAACCCCTTTGTATGGGCGACTTGTCAGTGCAGAAGGTAAAGAAATAAGCAGCTTTAAGTGGGACAACGTGCTGGATCAACCCTTTTTAGTAGAACTGAACCAAAAACTAATCCCAGGAACTTATTTTTGGTATTTCAGTTCCGAAAGTAAAGTAGCTACTTTACCCATGATTGTCCAGCAACCCTAATTTCCTTCGGGTGCCAATTGTACTTTTAGTCCTTCCATAGCAGATCTTAACGGTAGTTGGCATCCCAGTCTTGAGTTATCTTTCACAAAAAAGGCCTGATCCAACATATTTTCTTCGTCCTCCCCCATTGCAGGGAGATCGTTGTCTGACAAAACATACACATGACAGGTTGAGCAAAGCGCCATGCCACCGCAAGTACCTTGCACTGGTAACTCATAAGCTTTACATAACTCCATTAAATTCATATTCATATCCAACGGTCCTTCCAACAGATGTTCGCCGCCTTCCCTGTCAACCAGGGTTATATTCACACTATTTTCCATAATTCACATTTTGAGAGACAAAAATAATATAATACCACTATTTATCTCATTTTTAAACAGGTCACTACCAAATCTCTAATATTACCATATTTAGGATATAATTCCTCGTTCAGAAATACCTGAGGGTCTACCCATCTTGCTTCCTCAATATCTTCTTCCAGCTGAGGCGTTAAATGGCTATCTGTAGTATGCATATCATACCAAAAGGTTCTTTTTAAAATGCGATTTTTCTGTTTGTAAGTGTGCCAGGTCTGGGTAATTTCGTGTGAAATAGACAGATTTAAAATGCCTGTTTCCTCCTGTACTTCTCTTATTGCTGCGATATCGGGTGTTTCCCCCTTATCAATTTTACCCTTGGGCAAATCCCAACTATTCCTTCTGTAAATAACCAATAATTGACCTTTTTGATTGAATACACAGCCACCTGCTGCTTCGATTATTATAAAAAGAGATTGAAAATCAGCCTTCATTTTTTCAAAATCAGGATAAAAGAGAGTGATTGCGTCAAAACGACCTCCTTTTTCCAGTGCATCCACGTAATTCAACAAAAAGCGTTTATTTCCTTGATAAAGACTTAGTAAATGAGCATCTGAAACGGCTGGAAAATCTAAAATATTATTTCCCTCTGCTAAAATCAATGGACGATCGTTAATATAGATTTTGTAAGTTTGCATAAAATTGATTGAACATGGAAACGGAAACAGCGGCAAAGGTTGCCACCTATTTATTGCAAATAAACGCAATAAAATTGGATTCTCAAAAACCATTTACCTGGGCCTCCAGTCTTAGATCCCCTATTTATTGCGACAACAGGTTAAGTTTATCTTTCCCTCAGGTGAGAACATTTTTAAAAAATAGCCTGGTGCAAGCGACCATATTATTTCCTGAATTTGACCGGGTAGCGGGCGTTGCCACTGCTGGTATCCCCCATGGAATGTTGGTTGCCGATGTTTTAGATTTACCTTTTTTGTATATAAGAGAAAAACCTAAATCACATGGCAGGCAAAATCAAATTGAAGGAGAGGTTAAAGAAGGAGCTAAAATATTACTGATAGAGGATTTAATTTCAACCGGAGGGAGTAGTTTGCAAGCTGTGAGAGCGGCCCGGGAGGCAAAAATGGAAGTAGTTGGCGTTTTAGCGCTTTTTAGTTATGGTTTCCCTGAGGCCGCCGACGCATTTGCTAAAGAAAATTGCCCCTTAATTACATTAAGTAATTATTCGGTTTTATTGAGGGAGGCAACAAAATTAAACTATATAACCGAAGAGGAAGCGGGTGTTTTAGAAAACTGGTCAAATAATCCACAAAAATGGAGTGATACATTTAATCAAAACAGTCAAATCTAAAAATTAATTTTCCTACCTTTACACATCATTTTTTAGTTCACCTTTTTTGCCTATTTACTATGTCAATTATTTTGGAAAGCTCCAATGCATTTTTAAAAGATTATTTAAATAATGCATCTCCTACAGGCTTTGAATCAGAAGGTCAAAAGTTATGGCTCAAATATATTGAGCCATTCGTCGATGAATCTTTTATAGATAATTACGGAACTGCTTATGGAGTTATAAATCCTGGAAGCGATTTTAGAGTTATGATTGAGGGTCATGCAGATGAAATTTCCTGGTTTGTTAACTATATTTCTCCTGAAGGTTTCCTTCAAGTAATACGAAATGGTGGCTCAGATCATATCATAGCTCCTTCTAAAAAAGTAAATATCCATACTGAAAAAGGTTATGTCAAAGGCGTTTTTGGCTGGCCTGCCATACATACTCGTCATGGAGAAGAAGCTAATCTATCCCCTAAGCTGGATAATATTTTCATTGATGTAGGTGCTAAAAATAAGGAGGAAGTTCTTGAAATGGGTATTCATGTAGGTTGTGTAATCACTTACGAGGATGAGATGAGCATTCTAAATAACCGTTATTATGTGGGGCGTGCCCTGGATAATCGTATCGGTGGATTTTGCATTGCAGAAGTTGCCCGATTATTGAAAGAAAATAATGTGAAACTACCTTTTTCTCTATATGTGGTCAATTCCGTTCAAGAGGAAATTGGATTAAGGGGTGCGGAAATGATAGCGCATACCATTAAACCTCATGTTGCCATTATCACCGACGTTACTCACGACACCCATACGCCTCTTATGAATAAGAAAAAACTGGGTGATGTTCAATCTGGTTTAGGCCCTTCCGTGACTTATGCTCCAGCTGTTCATAATAAATTACTGAAACTGATTATTCAAGCAGCAGAAGATAATAATATTCCTATTCAACGACAGGCTTCATCCAGAATGACTGGAACTGATACTGATGCCATTGCCTATTCTAATGGAGGTGTCCCCTCTGCTCTTATTTCATTGCCTCTAAGATATATGCATACAACTGTTGAAATGGCAAACATCGAGGATGTTGAAAATGTCATTCTACTCATTTATCAAAGTCTTCTTAAGATTGAACACAACCATAATTTTAAATATTTCTAAGAAAAGATAGCCTCTTTTTTTATGCTACTTTATAACTTGCGCTAATAAGCCTTTGTGATGG
>JAFMBH010000077.1 GCA_017858735.1 Bacteroidota bacterium | reverse complement strand
CCCATTGCCTTTCCCTGGCTTCAGAAAGCGGCAGAAATGCTTTAATGTCTAGCTGTTCTTTCGAGAAATGTGGAATCAACCAATGCTCATATTGACATGGATGTAAACCGCAATAGGTCCAGATGATATCTTTTTTATTCATTATTCCTTCCTCAATTAACACTAAAATAACTTTAATCAAAGGCGATAAGTTCTGATAATAAGGATAAATAGAGCCTGTATAATTTATAGTAAAGTTTGGTGATATGATCTTTGGACCTTGTACTTCTTTTGGAGAAATACAGCCTGAGTATATATTAATCTTAGGGTGAAAATTTTTTAATTCGTCAGCGATTCCCCTTGAAACAGTGATTACAGCATCAGCTTTTTTTAGTAAATGTTTAAAAAAATATTTACTAAAGGTATGGTTCAAATGATGGGGATATTTAATATCTGCGGGCAAGTCCCTGAAATCGGCCATCCAATGAAGGTGTGGAAAGGTGCATTTTAATAAAAAAGCAATGAAATGGTCAACCATAGGGCTATAAGATGTGAAAAGATGAGTGATTTCATAGTCTTTTATCCATTTTACCGCCTTGAAATAAGCTATGCAAAGGTAAATTAAGCCACCGTCTCCAATGATAATGTTTAATGGAATGCGGTTTCTAAAAGATAAAATCGACGAAACAAATACCTTCTTTTTCCACGAAAGGGGTAAGGTATATTGTGTTAATATGAAATTTGAGAACAATCGTCGCAGGCCAATAAGGGGTATAAAGTAAATGTTCGAAATGGGTAGATTTATGGCCTGTTCTCCTGCCATTTTCTTTGGAAATTTTCCGGTGAGTACATAAATAGTAAATCCGTTGGCAATAAATCCTTCATAAAAATGCCTTATTCTAATGGAGGAACTAACCTGTACAGGTGGAAAATAGTAACTCAAGAAAAGCAAATTTTTAGCCACCTGCCTGGAATTAGTCTGCGTTTTTTTCTTCATTACAAAAAAACAATCTTTTTTATGGAAAGCGCATAACCCTTATGAATAGCCAGATTGAAGTAGCGGGGTGGAATACTGCCTGGCGATTGCTTAGCCATAGACAAAAGTTTTGAGTAGGGCATGAGCAGTATTTTTTTGAATAAAAGCGTTAACTCCTTTATGTTATCTGTTGGAAAAAGCCAGCCATTTTCTCCCTCTTTGATTAATTCCGCACAACCGGGTGCGGTGGAAGAAACAACAGGTCGCCCGCAGGCAAGGGCCTCTAAAATAGTTCTGGATAAGCCTTCTCTTTTGGAAGGTTGCACAATCATATTCGCAAGGGCCATGAATGGGCGAACGTCGGAATGATTACCTACATATTGTATAATGCCCTCTTTTTCCCATTCCAATATACTGCTTAATGGGATGTCAGTGGGGTGTCCGCCGCCTATTTTACCTGCCATCAAACAATGGAATGGAATATTTTCATTTTTAAGGCGTTTTAAACTGGCTATTAAACATTGTAAACCTTTATCGTATTGAATGCGACCTAAATATAGAATTACTCTGGTTTTTGCATGTTCAGGGTAAGTAATAGGTTGGTAATAACTTGGGCAAATGCCGGATCCAGCGATAAAATTTATTTTTTCAATATTAATCCATTTGTTCCTAAGGAAATAATGCCCATCCTCCTTATTTTGAAAAATGATTATTGGGCATTGCTGGAATATTTTTTTTATTAAAAAACCTGACACATTAGCGATGATTTTCTGATGCATAAATAAAAAGCCCAATCCGGTGAAAGTTGGAATTAATGGTATGTGTAATTTCCTGCAAACGATGGCAACTGCAATGGATATTTTAAAAGTAAAGGAAAAAACAGCCGATGGCTTAATTTTTAACAGTATTTTTCTAAGTTCCCAATGTAGCCTAATTTGTTGGAAACCATTGAATTGATAGGCGTGAAAAAATGGTAAATAGTAAGTGGCGTAATCTGTAGGTAAGTCATTTTCCATGGCATTATTGTCCAAAGGAATAATGATACTAACTCGATAACCCGATGATGTGAAAAATGTGAGAAGATGTTCATAGTAATGATGTAAAAAATAAGCGCTGTTTGCAATGAAAAGGATAGGAACCGGCTTTGATGAAACATTCATTAGTATATTGTTAGGTTGCACTAAGAAAAGATTAAATATCCCATCATTTTATGGGAATCATATCGTTTTCCTTACCCTAATGAAGGACAAAACACCTGATTTGTCGACCTGCTGAAAACATTCGATTTATTATATTTGTATATTTGTATAAAATTAGATCCTAGCTTATGCGAATCTTGTGTCTGGTCCTCAGCATTTTTTTTCTTTCCAACCTTCAGGCCCAGGAGAAAAAGACCCTTCTTATCAATGGAGATATATTTGAATATATTCTTGATGATTGTGGAGATACCATTGTGCTGGCAAATTTTGGTGACATGACGGTAACTTCAAGAAGGGAATTCGCCAGTATGGACGAATATAATAAGTACCAAAGATATAGGAGGTATGCCTATCAGGTGTATCCTTACGCAGAAAAAGCAATTCGAATTTTTAAGGAAGTTCAACGGCAAACAGCGGAAATGAGAAAGGGGAAAAGAAGAAAATATACCAGGGAACTTCAAGATCAACTGAAAAATGAGTTTGAAACACCTCTGCGAAATTTATCGAAAACCCAGGGCATGATTCTTATGAAGATGATTGAAAAGGAGGTGCAAGCCCCTATTTTTTATCTGATAAGAGATTTAAGAGGTAGTTTTACCGCGTTTTATTGGAATACACTCAGTGGGTTTTATGGTCATAAATTGAAGGATGGGTACAAAAGAGGGAAGGATTCCATATTGGATATGGTTCTTGACGATGTTAATCTTACCTACGGAAGTGATGAGGGGCCTTTGCCTGCAAGCATAAGACTTCCGAAAAAATTGGGAAAAGAATGAAGTTATTCGGTGCTCCTGGTTTAAAGGGCAGATTCTGGCGCATTTTACCCTGGATAATTGGTATTTTATGTACCTTACTCTTATGGCAATATATTCGAACCAGACGTCCTTTGTCACAACCCACTACGAGCTTTTACTACAGTAATAATATCAAATTAATTTTTTAAATATGGATTTTCCAGGGGAGCTATTATCTGACATTGCGAAAGATTTCGACGGTGATTTTTTTCAAGACGAAACTACACGCATTCTTTATGCAACAGACGGTTCTGTTTATAGGGAAATTCCTTTGGCCGTAGCTTGTCCGAAAAATGAAAAGGATATTAAAACATTGGTGTCGTTCGCTCACCAACATGATATTTCGTTAATACCGAGAACCGCAGGGACTTCTCTCGCCGGACAATGTGTTGGTAGTGGCATAGTGGTTGATGTTTCAAAATATATGAATCGCATCTTGGAATTCAATGCTGAAGAAGGGTGGGTAAAGGTGCAACCTGGCGTTATTCGCGACGAACTAAATCATTTTCTAAAACCGTATGGTTACTTTTTTGGACCAAATACATCGACAGCAAATCGATGTATGATTGGCGGTATGGTAGGAAACAACAGCTCCGGCACTACTTCTATTAAATATGGCGTAACCAGAGATCATGTTCTTGAAATAAAAGGATTTTTGTCAAATGCCGATGCTGTTCATTTTTCTCCCCTCAGTAAGGAAGCGTTTCACGAAAAAACGAAAGGCGATAGTCTTGAAAATGAATTATATAGGCATATTTTTTCGGTATTAGAGGATGCTGAAAATAGAAGGGAAATTGAAGCCCAGTTTCCAAAACCTGAAATTCATAGACGAAATACGGGCTATGCTATAGATCTTTTGCTTCGATCCGAGGTATTTTCGCCCGGAGGGAAACCATTTAATTTTTGCGAGTTGATGGCAGGTTCAGAAGGCACGCTGGCCTTTTTTACAGAGATAAAATTGCACGTTAATCTTTTGCCTCCACCATCAGAAGCCATCCTTTGTGCTCATTTTTCTTCGCTGACAGAAGCGTTGGAGGCTACTTTAACTGTCATGGAACATGGCCCTTATGCCTGCGAACTGATGGATAAATTTATCATGGATTGTACCAAAGAAAATAAGGAGCAACAAAAAAATAGATTTTTTCTTGAAGGTGATCCTGCCGCTATTTTAATCATTGAGTTGAGAGATAAAGAGTTGATTTCTTTAAATAAACAAGCGGAACATCTTATCAATGTGCTGAAAGATAGGGGTTTTGGTTATGCTTACCCCATCGTTTATCCGCCAGATACGCAGAAAGTAATGGCGTTGAGAGCGGCAGGATTTGGTGTTCTTTCTTTGGTGAAAGGAGATAAAAAGCCCTTGGAATTTGTTGAAGATACGGCCGTCGCCTTAGCTGATTTGCCAGCTTATATTGCTGAATTTCAAGAATTAATGAAGAAATTTGGCCAAGAAGCTGTGTATTACGCCCATGCCGGTGCAGGTGAATTACACATTAGACCATTGGCAAATCTGAAAACCACAGATGGTTTAAATGAATTCAGAGCCATTGGTGAAGCGTCGGCAAGATTGGTTAAAAAATATAATGGGTCTCTTTCCGGTGAACATGGCGATGGCAGAGTAAGAGGTGAATTTATTCCTCTGATGCTTGGTTCCCATAATTATGAGCTATTGAAAGGACTCAAAAATAAATGGGATCCAAAACATATTTTTAATCCAGGCAAAATTATTGATACGCCTCCTATGAATGCTGGTACTCGGTATCTGGTCGATGTGGAACAACCGAAATGGCAGACTATTTTCGATTTTTCTTCTCATGGAGGGATATTGAAGGCTGCTGAAAAGTGCAGTGGATCAGGAGATTGTAGAAAATTACACGATGTTTCTGGCGGCGTTATGTGCCCTTCCTATATGGTTACCAAAAATGAAAAGGATTCTACTCGGGGAAGAGCTAATGTTTTGCGTGAAGTCCTGACCAGAACAATTCAAGGTCAAAGTGCTTTTAATAGAAAGGAATTGGACGAGGTGATGGATTTATGCATTTCCTGCAAAGGTTGTTCATCGGAATGTCCTTCCAATGTGGATATGTCCACGTTAAAAGCGGAATACCTTTATCAGAAATATAAAGAAACAGGTATTCCCTTTCGTTCCTTTATGATCGCAAATATCAGTCTGTTTAATCATATAGGTTCTTTTTTTCCTCCTTTAGCTAATTTCTTCTTTTCAAATGCTTTCTTTAGTCGTTTCATAAAAATGGCTATGGGCATTGCTGAACAAAGGAATCTCCCGCTCATTGAAGGCGATTTAAAGAAATGGTTTACATCAAATAAACCTGCGCCTAAAGGAAAAATACTGGGAAATGTCTTGTTCTTTTGTGACGAATTTACCCGGTTCAATGACGTAGAAATAGGAAAAAAGGCCATTTTACTGCTTACCAGACTGGGTTATCAGGTAGAAATACCCGATCATGTGGATAGTGGAAGGGCGGCTATTTCAAAAGGTTTATTAAAACATGCCCAAAAATCTGCGGAGAAAAACCTTCTTCTTTTAGGTGGTAAAGTTTCTGAATTTTCACCACTTATTGGTGTGGAGCCTTCTGCTGTGCTTAGTTTTAGAGATGAATACCCGAGGTTAGTGCAGGAAAAATGGAAAAATGTTGCTAATAGCATCAAAAATCATGTTTATTTGCTGGAAGAGTTTATCGCCAGGGAAGTTGAAAGGGGAAATATCACGCAAGAAAGTTTTACAAAAGAGAAAGCTAAAGTAAAATTACATGGGCATTGTCATCAAAAGGCATTAGCGTCGCAAAGTGATGTTGCTTTTTGCCTGAATTTGCCAGAAAATTATCAGGTAGAAGTGCTTCCAACGGGTTGTTGTGGCATGGCAGGGTCGTTTGGTTACGAAAAGGAACACTATGATTTAAGTATGAAAATTGGGGAATTGGTGCTTTTTCCTGAAATTCGTAAAAATGAAAAGGGGGTCATCATTGCCGCTTCCGGTACAAGTTGCAGACACCAGATTTTTGATGGAACAAACAAATCAGCGGTTCACCCCGCAGAAATATTATACGATGCCCTCAGATAAATTATCTTTGCAGTATATTTTTAATTTTCTTGCTTTTTTTGAATAAATATTCTTTTAAATGGGACTCGAAATTTTTTTAACATTCTTTTTAGTATTCTTAAATGGTTTTTTCGTAGCTGCTGAATTTGCTATTGTGAAAGTTAGAATTTCGCAGATTCAAGTAAATAATAATCCTAGCTTTAATGCTAAAATGGCGCATAATGTAGTATCAAATCTCGATGCTTATCTCGCTGCCACTCAATTGGGAATTACCCTGGCTAGTTTAGCTTTAGGCTGGATTGGTGAAGACGTGGTCACCCGCATTATTTTAAATTTCATGGATTGGCTGGGCTTCGAGTTTTCCGAAAGTGCTGCACATAAAATAGCTATTCCTATTGCCTTTTCTTTTATTACCCTTCTTCATATTGTTTTTGGTGAGTTGGCTCCTAAATCGCTGGCTATAAGGCATCCTAAAGAAACTGCATTGGCTGTTTCTATACCTCTTAAAGTTTTTTATCTCCTTTTTCGTCCCTTTATTATCGTACTAAATGGTTTCGCTAATTTTATATTGAGAATTATTGGTATAAAGCCTGTGCCTCACGGTGATATACATTCTGAAGATGAATTGAAGTTAATTATTGCCGAAAGTGCTGAAGGTGGCGCCATTGAAGCCTCAGAAAGAGAACTTATTCAAAATGTTTTCGACTTTGATGACAGAACCGTAAAAGAAGTGCTTAAACCCAGAAATCAACTGGTTGGCCTTAGTGCAAATCTAACGGTTATTGACGCCATTGATATTGCCATCGAGGAAGGTTATTCCCGTTATCCCGTGTATGAAGACAGTATGGATGCGATTATTGGCTTCGTTCACACTAAAGATTTACTATCTAGCTCTAAAATAAATCCGGATAAGTTGATTAAGGATATGGTTCGACCTATCCTTTTCCTTTCTGCAAATAAGAAGATTTTACAAGTTTTAAGGCTGTTTCAAAGTAAGAAAACACAGATGGCCGTCGTTGTCAATGAGTTTGGAGGAACCATTGGCTTACTAACTTTGGAAGATATTATCGAGGAACTGGTGGGTGAAATACAAGATGAGCATGATACAGAGACGCCTATTGTGGAAAAAGTGAAAGAAAATTCATTTAGAATTAAAGCGCAAAATCCTATGGACGAAATAAATGAATTTATTCCCGTTCCTTTCTTAAAAAGTGATTCCTACGTTACCCTTGCTGGCTTGATTTTGGAATCGTGTGAAAGTATTCCCGTCGAAAATCAAGAAATTTTTATTCATCCCTATCAAATTAAAATTCTTAAAATGGGACAAAATAGTCCTGAAGATGTGCAAGTTACGCTCACCGAATGATATTTGGGCTATATGGAAAAGGAACTTGTGGCCTGCGTGCCCAATTTTAGTGAGGGTAGGAATCCCGACAGTATAGCGTCAATAAAACAAGCTATTGAATCAGTCAGTGGCGTAAAAATCCTACATACAGACATTGGCTTTTCTGTAAATAGAACAGTGATTACCTTTGTTGGCCCACCTCAACAAATTGTTGAAGCTGCTTTCCTGGGAATTTGTAAAGCTTATGAGCTCATTAACATGAGTAAACACAACGGCACTCATCCCCGAATGGGTGCTGTGGATGTGTGTCCTTTAGTGCCTTTGATTGGAGTAACCATGGAACAGACAATGGCTTTGGCAGAACAATTGGCCATTAAAGTAGCCGCCGTCTGCCATCTCCCCGTTTTTAGATACGAAAAAAATGCTGTCTTACCTCATCGTATGAAGCTTTCCCAAATCCGTTTTGGAGAATATGAAGGGTGGTTTCAGAAGATAAAAAATCCGGAATGGAAACCAGATTTTGGCCCATCCGAGGTGTCAGTTGAAAAGGGAATTCTGGCCCTTGGTGCCAGAGATATTATGCTGGCTTATAATGTTAATTTGCACTCAAAGGATGTATCCATAGCGAATAAAATAGCTCGGGAATTAAGAGAATCCGGGTACGTTGCCATAGATAATCAAGGAAATAAGACCATTATACCTGGTTTATGTAAAGGGGTGCGCGCCATTGGATGGTTTATTCCAGAATTCCAGTGCGCTCAGGTTTCTATGAATCTCATGGATTTAAATGAAACATCGTGGGTTCAGGCTTTTGAAACTTGTAAAAAGTTAGCGGCCAATTACGGCGTAGAGGTAAGCGGTTCCGAATTGGTGGGTATGGTCCCGGAATCTGTCATTTTAGCCGCCGGGAATCATTTTCTGGGGATTGAAAAATCTCATTTTACTAAAAATGACATAATTTCAGCAGCCATTAATGGACTAGGATTGTCCGATAAAGTGCCTTTTGTTCCGGAAGAAAAAATTATTGAATGGAGATATAATACCTTAGCCATTTAAAATGCCTAAATTGTGTTCGATTTCATTTGCTTTTTAAATATCTTGAAAAATGATACTGAATTATATAAATTGGAACGCTAATCCTGAAATATTTTCTTTGGGTAGTATCTCTCTTAGGTGGTATGGGCTTCTTTTTGCATCAGGCTTTCTAATAGGCCTTTATATGGTGCGAAAAATGTATCAGGCAGAGGGAGCACCTGAAAAATGGTTGGATTCTGCCTTCATTCATATTGTTTTAGGAGCTGTTATTGGGGCAAGATTAGGACATGTTTTTTTCTACGATTGGGATTATTATAAAGAGCATTTAATTGAAATTCCTCAAACCTGGCATGGTGGTTTAGCAAGCCATGGGGGAGCATTTGGCATCTTTATTGGCCTCTGGCTTTTTTCAAGAAATGTGTCGAAAAAACCAATGGTTTGGATGCTCGATAAAATTGCGGTGCCCACAGCCCTCGCAGGATTCTTTATACGTATGGGGAACTTAATGAATTCCGAAATTTTAGGTAAACCAACCGATGTCTCCTGGGCTTTTATCTTCGTAAGAGAAGGAGATGGATTGCCAAGGCATCCAACCCAATTATATGAATCTTTGGCATATCTAGGCATCTTTTTTATCCTTTATTTTGTTTATTGGAAAACGGAAAAAAGACATCAGCCAGGCTACCTTTTCGGCGCTTTTATGATGTTGGTTTGGGGCGTTCGGTTCTTCCTTGAATTTACTAAAGAGAGTCAGGGTGGTTTCGAATCTGCTTTGGGTCAATCACTTAGCACCGGTCAATGGCTTAGTATTCCTTTTGTTTTGATAGGTGCCTATTTTGTTTTTAGACCCTGGAATTCATTAAAGAAAATTTGAACAGATTATTTAAATATATTTGAAGCGATATGAGTTTGATTGAAATGAGGGTGCCACCCGTCGGTGAATCCATAAATGAAGTTACGTTGTCTCGATGGCTTAAAGAAGAAGGGGCAATAGTTAAATTAGATGAGCCTATATGTGAATTTGAATCCGATAAAGCTACCCTGGAATTTCCAGCGGAAGCAACGGGTAAGTTGACTTATGTGGCAAAAGAAGGTGATGATCTTACTATCGGTGCACTGGTAGCAACTATTGATACCTCTTTTGTTAGCGAAGCTGCGACCGTTCCAACCGCGCCTAAGGAAACCTCAGCTCCTACTGTGGTAGTTGAAAAGGCAGCCCCAGTGGCGGCAAATACTTATGTTGCAGGTCACCCATCTCCGGCTGCTTCAAAAATACTGGAAGAAAAGGGTATTCAGGCAAATGCCATACAAGGATCAGGAAAAGATGGCAGAATTACCAAGGCTGATGCCGCACAGGCCGTTCCCGCCAAACAACAGGAACAACCTAAAGTAGTTAATGTATCTTCCCCGGCCCATTTCTCAAGAACAGAGGAACGCAAAAAGATGTCCCGCATGCGTAGGACTATCGCAAAAAGATTGGTTAGTGCCAAAAATGAAACGGCTATGCTAACCACTTTTAATGAAGTGGATCTTACAGCAATTATGCAAATTCGCGATAAATATCAAGAAAAATTTGTCGCTAAATACGGTATTAAACTTGGCTTTATGTCCATTTTCGCCAAAGCTTGCGCCAAGGTGTTAATGGAGATGCCGGAAATTAATTCCAGAATTGATGGCGAAGAGCTCATTTTACCTAATTATGCCGATATTTCTTTCGCTATCTCTACCCCAAATGGTCTCGTCGTTCCACCTATAAAAAATATTGAGTCTCTTTCCTTTGCTGAAATTGAATTAGCCCTGAAAAATCTGGCTCAAAAAGCCAGAAATGGGTCCTTAACCTTAGACGAAATGTCCGGAGGTACTTTTACCATTACCAATGGTGGCGTTTTTGGTTCTTTACTGAGTACACCTATTATAAACGAACCTCAATCAGCTATTTTAGGTATGCATAGTATCAAAAATAGACCCGTAGCTATAGACGGTAAGGTGGAGATTCGTCCGATGATGTATCTCGCCATGTCTTATGATCACAGAGTAATCGACGGCAGTAGCTCGGTCACTTTTTTAGTTAAAGTCAAAGATTTACTGGAAGACCCTATCTTACTTTTTATGGATCTATAATAGTTGGCTAACCTTCTTTCGTATATCTATTATCTCATTGAAGGCAAAAAATAGGGACGGTTGGTTTGAGGGTATGTCTAATGCTTCTAACCAACCGTCTTCATTTATAGTTTCTGTTAAGTTACAACGCCTCGCATACAGTAAAAAAAGTTCCTCATAATGTTCGAAGGCAAAAAATCCTCGGACTAAATATTTTTCCCACATTTTTACTAAGTGAAATTGTAAATGTTGTGTATTCCTTTCCGACCAGTTTAGATATGGATGTATTATAATGTTATATAAAATATGATCAGCGTCAATGGGTTCCTTCCAGTGAAGCAAATATTTCTGCGTTAGTTTAATGGATTCTTCCCCTGAAAGTATATCTATAAAAGCGGTGATTACCTCCTCTGATAAAACACAGGTTTCAGCATATTCTATGGCGTACTGTAACAAATAAAATGCCCATTCATTGCTTTTGTAATGCAGTACCGCTTGCGTAAGATGCGGTAGCCAGAGCTTATAAATAGCTTCTTTAAGTAAAATATCTAAAAATTGCTCCAGTCCCACCTGTAGATTTTCATGCCACACAGAGGGGTGGAAAATGGAAACAAAGGGTAGATAGGCCGTTGATTTTTTTCTATCTTCATTAAAGCCCAGACTTCGCCAGTGTTCAGGCCAAGGTTCCGGCATTTGTACCCAAAGGGTATTTTCATTGAACTTAAAACAAGCTAAAACATCGACTTTTAACTGTTCAATTTCTTTATCATCAGGTCGTAATTTACATCTGATTCGGGTAGAGATCTTGATTAATTCAAAGTCATTGTCTTTTCTGGCGAGGTCTGTCAAATAATCACCGGGCAGAATATCCATCTTCTCAAGAAGCAAAAAAAAATGAATTTTATCATACGAACTTTCCTCTTTCCATGTGCTGGAAAGAATGGTTTCTATCCTGTTAGGAAGGTGAACGCACAGATGAGTCAATAAAGCAATTCTTTCAGAAAAAGTGCCAACATACCATACGTTCTCATCATTTGACGGTAAAAGTGACCGCCATTTTTTATTTTTTGGCAATAAATGGTATCCATTTTCGGGAATGACCGGTTGCAATCTCTTGTAATAAAATGCATCCTGACAAGCAATATCAAATAAGGTGGGTAAGAGCAAAACGGGAACAAATCTGTTTCCTTCCTTTACCCTGTTAAACAGGGTTATCTGTAAGTCCAGAAAGCTGGTGTTTTTAAATATTTTTTTAAGATAAGTAAGCTCTTGAAATGAAAGGGTTTTTTCATTTTTCGTCCTGGTATTGACAGTGATATCAGCTGAATTTTCAAGGTATGAAGGGCTAGTCTTTTCGGAAGCTGGTTTGGAAAGAGTAGGAGCTATTTTTTTAAAGCCAACATGCATGGCCAGAGAGATGCGCATAAATGCCGTATCATTTAAAGCAGGATCTATGCCGGCAGTTGCCCAGAATGCTCGTATTTCAGGGGTTACGGGTAGATGATCAGTGCCAAGTATCAATATCTTTTCCCAATCGTTCATTTTGTACCTTCTTTAAATACGGTACTCTTTTTACCCTGAATTAGCATGCGAAAAGTGCTCGCAATAACGAAAAGATATAAAAAAAGAGCAGGGAATCCACCAAGGTTAGAGGCCATTTTTACCCCATCTATGCCCGCCTGACTTACCATGATCCAGGCGGTGAGACCAACGATAATACCCCAAATTATTTTGATTTGGTAAGGTGCTTCCTCCTCATTTTCAGAAATACCTTTGGTACTTAATGCGCTCATTGCCGATGTATTGGAATCGGCGGCCGTTACAAAGGATATGAAGACTAAAAGGAAATAAAAAATAATCCACCAGGAAGCTAATGGAAGTTGTTTTATTAATTCAAAAATAATAGTTTCCGGTCCCTTTTTCACCAAAAGCTGATAAAGCGCGCCATCAAATACCTGGTCGAAATGTAGGGAATACCCGCCAAATAGAAACATCCATATCATGGAAAAAAGACTCGGAAAAAGAAGGTTAAACCTTATAAATGTCCTGATATTATAACCTCTTCCCAATCGACCTAAAAATAAGGCGGAAATAGGGGTCCAAGCCAGCCAATTGGCCCAATAAAAAATAGTCCAGCTATTTGCCCAGCTTTTATCAATACCTAAGGCTAAACTTTTTGGGATAAGCGTAGTGGCGAAATCAGAAAAGTACGAGCCAAAATGAGGCAATATTTTGGTGAATGGGCCAAAAAAGGTGAACCACCCAATAAGGAGAATAAATCCAATGATATTAATATTCGATAATAATTTAATCCCTTTTTGTAGTCCCGATGCAGCAGACCAGATAAAGGTTATGGTCAAAAAAAAGGCAATGATGCCTAAGTTTGTTTGCGTTTTTGCGGTAGGAACAAATTGACTTATGCCGCCCGAAAGGGTTAGTAGCCCGGCACCCAATGATGCCGACATGCCTGCCACTATACTAAATAAACTTAGGCTGTCAACGTAAGGGGATAGTTTCAATGATCTTTTTTCACCGAGTATCGGCATGAGTAAACTGCCAATCTGGAAGGGTTGTTTTAAATTATAAAAGCCGATGGCAAACATGAGCGCAGTCAGGGTGTAAATGCTGTAGGGTATAAACGTCCAGTGTAAAAATAAGGTGGAAATGGAAAAAATCCTCGCCGATTCACTTCTACTCTCAATACCTAACCCTGCAGGAGGAGTATTGAAGTGATAAAGTGGCTCGGCAGTAGCCCAAAATAAAATGCCCACCGCTATGGTCGTACATATTGAAATGGAAAACCAATGTAGTTTATTCAATAATGGCTTCGCCTCTTTCCCTCCTATTATTATGCCTCCAATAGGTGAAATATAAAGGAGAATAACCAATATTAACCCAACAATGGCTGCTATGGCAAATAACCATCCAAAATGATTCAATATCCATTGATTGGCAGCTTTAGTAACTGTAAGGAAGCCATTTCCATCTACCAAACTATAAAAAATAGTGAGTATCAGTAAAAAAACAGGTACACCAAAAACTGCTTTACGAAGGTTCATAGCGTGAATTTAAAACAAAGAAATGGTAAACTATTTACATGCCATGTTAAATTTTAAAATTCAACACGCCCTGGTGGACTTGTTAGCAGTATTTATGTTGGGAACATAAAATTGTATGATATCGAAATAACCTAATTTTTTACTTTGGATGCATGGTTAAGAAGATGGCATGGCCATGCCACAGTGTGACGCAGAACATCAAGAGACGATAATCAGAGATATACATCTCCAATTAACCTTTACTTCCGAAACGAAGACGTCCTCTTTAATCCTCAAAATCCTGTAAATCCTGATTCAAAACCAGGTATTGAGGGTAAAATTTATATTGAAACCTAACGGGGAGGAGACGCAAAGCATCGCGTCTCTACATAGCGGCATCCCAACGGGTTGCTTCGTCAGACGACCTACATCACTTAGGAGCATAGCTCCGCTATCGTCGTAACAAGCCATCGACAGGTCAATCCATCCTCTATGGTCAGAAAGTCTGATAATCGTCAGACGACCTACATCAGGGGCATAGCGCCGCCATCGTCGTAACAAGCCATCTACAGGTCAGCCATCCCACATCTGGTCAGAAAGTCTGACCTCGTCAGACGACTTACATCACTTAGGAGCATAGCTCCGCCATCGTCGTACCCCCGCCATCTACAGGTCAGCCATCCCACATCTGGTCAGAAAGTCTGACCTCGTCAGACGACTTACATCACTTAGGAGCATAGCTACGCCATCGTCGTACCCCCCCCGCCATCTCCACTTTATTTCACTGAAGTGAAAAGGCTTTGGAAAATTTTTAATGTTGCTGCTTATCTTTGCGCCATCTGAAATATAACTTCCTCATGAATAAAGCAAAAGCGACCCATACTTCCCTTTCCTATTCAGAACCTGGTGATCCGTGGCTGACGAAATGGATTATTCAATTGGTGGAGGGCCTGACCGGTAGGAACCTTATCGAAAAAAAGTATAATGAAGTGTTGAACAGAGGCTTGCCTGGAAAGGATCTGATGAGTGCCGCCCTCAGGGAGTTAGATATAAATTTATGCTTTGATGGTTATTCTATCATGGATATTCCCCGCGAAGGTCCAATTATCTTTATTGCTAATCATCCGTTCGGTGTCGTTGATGGCCTGGCGCTAGGGGAGATTATTTCAAAAGTTAGAGACAAATTTGCCATCCTGGTAAATGCTGTCCTATGCAGAAATCCGCAATTGGATCCATTTTTATTGCCCATTGATTTTAGGGAAATACCTGAAGCAATGAAGATAAATATTAATACTCGACAAGAAGCAATAAATAGACTTCTAAATGGAGAAGTCATCGCTATTTTTCCGTCAGGGGCAGTAGCAACAGCCCCTTTTCCAGGGAAGGAACCCGTCGATTTAGAGTGGAAAAGATTCGTAGTTAAACTTATTACTCAGTCTAAAGCAACCGTTATTCCTTTGTATTTTCATGGAAATAATAGTTTCTGGTTCCAATTAGCCAGTTATATTCACATGAATTTAAGATTAGGCCTCTTATTGTTTGAGGTGAAAAATAAAATGGGCAAACCCCTTTTTGTATCTATCGGGAAACCAATAACACCGGCAGAATGGCAGTCAAAAAATGTCATTTCAGAATTATTGCCTTTTTTACGTGCACAAACGATGTCTTTAGGTGAGAAAAACCCTTAATTGCTTACTTTTGCATTCGAATCCTATTTTACTATCTTTCTTTTTCCAAAATAAACAATATGTTTAAAGAGTTTAAAGGACTTAATCTGCCTCAAATCGATAAGGAAATTCTCGAATATTGGGATAATGCTCAAATTTTTCAGAAAAGTATTGATCAAAGAGATTCTAATCAGCCTTTCGTGTTTTATGAAGGTCCCCCGTCCGCAAATGGTATGCCTGGGATTCATCATGTGATGGCACGTGCCATTAAAGATATTTTTTGTCGCTTTCAAACGATGAAGGGTAAAAGAGTTGAGAGAAAAGGAGGGTGGGATACCCATGGGTTACCCATTGAATTAAGCGTGGAAAAGGAATTGGGTATTAC
>JAFMBH010000188.1 GCA_017858735.1 Bacteroidota bacterium | reverse complement strand
CTTTGTCTGTATAACCGCAAATAGAAGAATAGAATTTACTTATTGTTATATCTTTAAGCTGATTCAATCCACTGAACAGATTTACTTTTGAGAATTTGGTTACCCCTGTCATGAATACAAACTGCAAATTGGCGTCCTGCTCCTTCAGCACACCGTAAAAGGTCTTCAGTGCATCTCTGATTTCGCGGGCAACCTGAGTATTATTTATATTATCAAGTATGGGTTTGTCATATTCGTCCACTAATACCACCACCCTTTGTCCATATTTTGCTGCAGCCATAGAAATAAGTCTGCTAAAATTGTCCTCTATATCAAATGAATCATAATGAATACCAAGCCGATCTTTATTTTGCTGAAGCAACGCTGAAAGTCGCAAATCCAGTTCATTCTGATTTTTTCCCCCTCCCCCTGCAAAATCAAGTTTGATGACTGGATATTTCTTTGACCAATCCCATTTGTCGTAGATATACAGACCCTCAAATAACTTTTGATTTCCCTCAAAAATCTCCTTTAAAGTATCCACAAACAAACTCTTACCAAATCGGCGAGGACGGGATAGAAAGAATGCCCCAGGTTGAGTGGTTAAATGATAGACATACTCCGTTTTATCAACATATATACAGTTGTTTTCTAAAAGTTTGCTTAATGTACTTATCCCTAAGGGAAGATTTTTTAGGGCCATCTTAAAATATTTACTTAAAGATACGTCCTTTTTAGAGACGATGCATATAAACCCGTTCTGTAGAGACGATGCATATCAACACCATTCCGCAGAGACGATGCATGATTCGTCTTGTTTGCGTCAGAAAACCCAAACCCAGGCATAACAAAAATACCATTGCGAAGGAACCCCTACCTATTTCCCGTTACCACCAATCCCATTGATTCCAGAAACATGAAAGGGTTATTGCTATAAGACCATTTTAAATATGTGTATCAAAACCATTAGATTTGGGTATTATTATTTCCCAGTATAAACGAAGACGATGCTTGCATGTTTAAAAATAGACGATGCGTGCATCGCCTCTACAGGTTTAAATTAATCCTTTACAAAACACGGACCTATTGACAAACTGTTAAATTCAACTTATTTTATAATCCTCTTGAAATTTAATTTCTCTTGGGATTTTTCCCTTTTTTCAATCAAAATTTATTTGACCCAAAATCACAGCGCGACAGACCGCAAGCCTCTCCCACCAAATATTAAAATGATTAATCCCTAAGGCAACGGACGGACTCGCCGAACGACTTACTGACGCTGTTGTATCTCACCACATCGCCATTGCTGAAGTTCAGGCTGCGGGTAATGGCGTTGGAGGGGCCGTTCTCAGTCGCACTAAAGAAGAAAGCGTAGTTTGTAATATTGTTGAAACTACCATTGCCAGCACGAAAACCACCTGGGAGAGCGGAAAAGCCGAAATCGTTAGTTCCTGTGTTTGTTGTCCATAAAGCATCATTTTTTTTCAGCTTAGTACCTGCAGAAGTGCTCTGTGTTGAAGAAATAGAAGATGTATCAGCTCCTGAATCTATAAATTTTACTAATATATTCCAATCAGAATCTGTTGGAACGTGATAACCCGTTGGGCATATTTTCCTTGAGTCAGTAGCAGCATACCAATTGTATAGAAATCCATAGTTCGTTGCAATCGTACTTGTACTTAATTCATTACCATAAATAGTATAAGCCCCGGTTGTTACTGACCATGATCCTGAAGTTCCTGAAGATCCTCCAGTTGCATTTAATGGAATAGCTGTATTGTCATTGTACTTAGTAACCTTCAGATTTTCCTTTGTCCAACACTGGGTACCAATAGAAACTGTATTGTATACGTTGTTATCAATGTCTGAAACGGTACTTGTTACGCAAGTAAAGGATGGCGCAGTCACACAAGGTACCCCAATACAATTCTCTAAAGCCGCCTTCTTCCAGCGTACTTTAATCTCATCAAGATTATACGAAGCATTTCGTTTTATCTCATTAGGAGATATTTCATTGGATAATAATTCGCCTGTTGGCTTTTCCCCATTTGAATTTACTTGTGCCAAACAAATAACAGGGAGCAATAAGAATGCTAAAATTCTAAACATCATTTAAGTGTTTTTAAGTGAATAATAGCGTCAAATCTGAGGTTAATTATAGGTTGAACCTAATTTTTAACCCTTGCATTCCTTTAGATTGTGACAATCTAAAGGAATTTGTTTTCATTTGACCTTTAAAAATGAAACAGAAGATAAGGAAACCTTCGTATTTTATCAGGCATTAATTTCCCTGATAAAATCCTTCGGCAATTTACATGTGAATTGTTTAAAACTTCGTATAAATGCAGAGTAGGACCTAAACCCACTTTCCGCACCTAAAACCTCAATGGTCTTATCATATTTTTGTTCCCTGCCCAATATTTCCATAGCGTACTCAACCCTCAATCTATTTCTCCAGTCAATATATTTTTCATTATTTATTTGATTGAAAAAATAGGCTAAATGATGCCTGGGAATATCTATGTCCACAGAAAGGCTAATGACAGTTGAATTTGGATCTTTAAATTTGAATTCCTCTTCCCATTTTTGGAGTAATACTCTAATATTCTCAATATAATCCTCATGTAAGGAAATTCTTTCCGTTTCATCAACAACTTCAGATTCATTAACCTCCTCATTTATCTTTACTAAATTTTTCTCAATGGGAATACCATATAATATCTGTGGATATAAAATTAGCCCCATAATCAAAATCAGGAATCCGCTAAAAACGAGCATAAAAAGGATATTTGCCTCCAAATGATAAGTCAATTTATCCTTAGCATTTGGAAATAAAATCAACCCAAATAAAACACCTAAAATGGAAAATGTTACGGCAAAAAAATGAAGCCAGTTATATACTATTTTCTGTTGCTTCAATAACACCATCGATGATGGCATTTTAAATTTACTTTTTAGAATAATATACCATATAGATATTAAATAAATTAAAAAATGAAGACCTTTTAACTTATAATTTACTCTTAATGGCAAAAAGTTATTGTAAGTGGAATAGCTTAAACTTCTCCAGGATTCATTAATAATTTTATCTGCCACCAATAATTTTTCATCCCAACTTAAAAAATTATAAGGTAATCTGCCTAAAAAAATAATGGCGAATAAAATAAAATGTATCCAGTCTTTTTTGGAAAATTGGGTATCATCCTTTAAAATTGATCTTACATATAGGAAAGCTAATGGACCAATGGCAAAGGCTGATGCATTGAAGGGAATACTTAAAATGAAAGCAATGGTGACTTTAGATTCATTGTATAAGTATAAATAATGTGATAAAATGATAAAATTAAATAGAAACAAAAATAGTCCTAAATAAATATTAGCAGATTTATAGCCTTTATTGCATATTCCGGTGATATAGTGCCACCCATTCCGGTGATATAGTGCCACTTTT
>JAFMBH010000187.1 GCA_017858735.1 Bacteroidota bacterium | reverse complement strand
AAAATAAATCATTATGGGATTAGCAGAAGAACTACCAGTGTACAAAAAAAGTTATAACCTATCAATATATAAACTTCCTTTTAATTTGAGTAAAGTTAATTAGAGTGTTTTAACCACTCCTCTACACTCATTTCCCCCCTAAAAATCCCCCATTTTTCCTCTTCCCCAACAGGTTTTTATAACCCAATTCAACCCCACCCAAATAAAATTTGTGGCAGGATTGTGGCAGGATTGTATAAAATTACAGATGTTATATAAAAAATACAATTTTAACCTATTGATAATTAATAAGTTAAAATTGTATTTTGGTGAGATTTACTAATCTTTGGTAGAAACTATGGTTCTACCAGATAAAGGTTGCGCAGGGCGGTTATTTTCAGAAATGATCTGCTGAATGGCATTAATTTGTTTTGAAGAGGCTTGAATTGGATTTTTCAACACATACCAGCTAACAACTTCCGAGCAAGGTGGGGTAGTTAAAGACCCCGGATAATAAAAATAGCCTTTGTTCGCTGGCATCAATCCGGAAAGGATAACAGGGAGATTGCTTTTATATTCTTCATCTATTTCCGTTGGAAGATCTGTAGAAAGTAGCTTAATCATTGCATTTTCAGCGCCTGTTTCTACCATGACACCCACTACGGCAATGGCACTTGAAGTGGATTGCTTGTGAACGAAATGAATTTCCATAGGATACCTTTTACCACTGATGGTATGCTCTGAACGGGTGTGAAAATGAAACTGTGCCAATTCAAAGGTGTTGGATCCAATGGTTAACTTACTCCCTGGTTCCCACTCCTGCTCCAACGTATGACCATTATAAAAAATGGATACTGGAGACTCTTTAAATGAAAACTGCAAAGGACTTAGTCCAGCCTGTACCGTTGCGTCCTTAATGTCCAAAGGACTTTGTTTGCTTCCTGCACATTCTGAAAAACAGACACTCCAGGAATTTACGCCCTCTTTTCCATCGTATTTCCATTCATAAGCCTGACAATCATCTACTTCTATATCTTTTGCACAACTAGTCATGACAAATGAAAAGGATAATAGATAAAAGGCTTTTACAGCGTGTTTTAATAATTGGTTCATTTTGGCGATTTTATTGTGGCCAAAAATAAAACATTCATTCTAATAAAATGAATTATTTTGCTAAATAAATTAGCTGTGATTTTAATCTTTTATACAACGAACAGAAAAGCCTTGGTTTTTAGATGTACTTCCAACAGATAATAAGTTATCCGTATAAATGATAGACCTGTTAAATGCTTTTAGTTCATTTTCTTCCGTTGAACTCCACCAAAATCCATTATATCCTAAAATACCAAAGGTACCGTCCACATTTCTAAAGCCTCCTGGTAATCCAGTAAAACCGCTAGTATTACTGCCATTACTTGGAAAAGACCAATATTGGGTTCCCGTAGCTTTCATTTTACCCCCAGCCACATTTAAACCACCTAAAAAATCAGATAAAATAGTCCATTCATTATTCGATGGAATATGCCAGCCCATGGGACAAATGCCTTGGGTATCGTTAACTGCATACCAATTATATTGCTTACCATAATTGGTTTCATAGGTGTTATCATGGTTATAAAAGGATAGTGCCGGACTTTTTGTTAAAGCCCATTGATTACTATTCAGAATATATGGAATATAGGCCCCATTTCTATATCTGGAAGTTGATAGATTTGATGCCATCCATATTTGATTCCCTATACTTACAGTGTTATAAATATTACCTTCAATATCTGATATGGTTGTTGATGCCGTGTTTGTGGTTAACTTTATCTGATTACTGTAAGCTGTGCCAACCTCATTGGTTGCATACGCTCTAACATAATAAGTGGTTTTTTGTGTTAATCCTGTTAAGGTAAGCGAATATTCACCTATCCCTGTTCCCCCTAAGATTTTATCATTTTGGGTGGTGGGATTTTCTGTCACACTATAAACGATGCCTCTTTGGGTTACTGGTTTACCCCCGGCGTCTGCAATATTTGCATAAGCAAAGGCAGAAAGTCCAAAATCTTTAAGGGATAATAATTGAATGGTTGGAATGTCAAATTGAGTGAAGAATATTTTTTCTTCCCCATAAAAAACGCCATAACTATTTACTGCAAAAGGACGTGCATAATATTTTGTCCCACCGCCTATGAATCCTGCTTCTTTGATAGCATAAGAACCAACACCTTTGCCAACCTCTACGTGACTATTTAAAATAGTAGGATTTTGAACGAAACTCCAACAAAATCCTCTGGAAGAAATGTGATTAATTTCGCTACTGAGTAAGGCACTAAAGGAAACGGTATGGCTACCAATTTCCGATATATTAAAGGCAGAAAAAGTAGGATTTAAAGAAGGTGCATTAGCATTTGTTTGAAAAAAAACATCACTTCCATAACTGGTACCGACGCTATTTGTCGCATAAGCCCTCACAAAATAAGAGGTATTTGGAATTAATCCGGATAAATAACTAACAAATGAATCTATGCCTACTCCTTCATTTGTGAAAATGGCATTTCCAAGGGTTGGATTTGGATTATTAGACCAGCAAAGTCCCTTTGCTGTTATTTCACTCCCTCCATCATTTAAAATAATACCACCACTAGAAGCAGTCTTATTTGAAATAGACGAAATGGTTTTTGTAGTTATGATTGGCAGAGAATTAGGTAAGGTTATGAAATTGATCTCATTACCATACTCAACACCTAGTTCAGATATGGCATAAGCACGAACATAGTACGTTGTGTTTGCCTTTAAATTTATTACTCTGGAGGAAAAAAATCCTGTGCCACTTCCAATTGAGATAAAATTATTTGAAATCGTTGGATTTGGAGAGGTATGATAAGCTATTCCCCTCTCTGTAATATTTGAACCACCGCTACTTACTATATTACCACCCAAATTGGCATGTCTAACGCCAATTACACTGGCTGTATTGGTTGTTAAAACTGGATAGGTTGGACCGACCCAATTTGGAAGTCCATCTTTTGAAAGGGATATTTTTTGACCTGCTAAGCCTGGTATCAATATTTGCCAGGAAGTACCATTCCAATATAAAATATCTCCTTTGGTATTACCCATTGGTAGTCTTGGGTCAGATTCTATAAATGAACTTAGTTTTTTGTTCCACGCTGCGGTATCTGATGCTGAAATACCTTTGGCAATGGAGGTATTGAATAAAGGGTCAGATTCTGTGAATGAACTCAGTTTTTTGTTCCACGCGGCGGTATCAGCTGCTGAAATGCCTTTGGCAATGGAGGTATTAAACTGCGGATCGACTTCGTTGAAGCTGCTCAGTTTTTTGTTCCAATAGGCGGTGTCAGTTGCTGAAAGGCTTTTGGCCACTGAGGCATTAAACTGCGGATCGACTTCGGTGAAGCTACTTAGTTTTTTGTTCCACGCTGCGGTATCTGATGCTGAAATACCTTTGGCAATG
>JAFMBH010000076.1 GCA_017858735.1 Bacteroidota bacterium | reverse complement strand
AGGACTGTTTATTATTCTACTTTCCCCATTATGGAACAAGCAGAAAAGGGTATTTGGGACTTTAATTTAAATGCGGTTTTTTGTATTGGTATTTTAGATTTTTCTTTTGACAATAAAAAGGAAAAAGAGAATGTTGAGGAGGTGGTTCATGAAATTAAGTTAAAAAATCAGAATGGGAAGGTATTTTATGAAAAGCTTACCTACATTTATATAGAATTGCCCCATTTTATAAAAAAGGAATCTGAGCTAATAACCCAGTTAGACAAGTGGTTATATTTCATCAAAAATTTAGAAGATTTTGAAGAAATTCCTTCGATTTTTAAAACGGAAGTTTTTGAAAAGGCCTTTGAAAAAGCAGAGCTTGCCAAGTTTAAGCCAGGCGAGATGGATGCGTATGAAGGAAATTTAAAGGATTTTCGTGTTACACATAATGTAATAACAACAGCTTACAGCGATGGTGAAATAAAAGGGAGACAAGAAGGAATTTTAGATATGGCTAAAAAATTGGTTTTAAGCGGTATGGATATTGAGAAAATAAGTGAAATAACTGGAATAAGCGAACAAGAATTGGATCAATTTTAGATACATTAGGATTTCACCAAATAATCTGTTTTTCCAAAAGATAAATTCGCATCTTCAAATGTACAATTTAAAAAGTGACAATAAGATAAATCAGTATCAAAAAAAGAGCAATTGGAAAAGGTACAATTTTCAAAATAGCAGTTTTGACAAATGGCATCATTAAAACTAACATAGTTAAATTGACAGTTTTTAAATATTGACTGTTGTAAATCAGCGGCTACAAATCGTATATTCATCAGCTGGCAATCAGACCAATGTGTATTTTTTAAATGACCATTATTAAAAGTAACATCCTGTAATGGTATGTTTTTGAAAATGCAATAAGTCATATTGCTACCTGAAAAAAGGGTGGAAGATAGTTTAGTTCCTTGAAATTGACTATGATTAAAGTAAGATGATGTAAACATCACATCGCTGAAATCATATTTGTCAAATACCAGGTGAGTAAAATAGGATTTATTTAAAAGAACGGGTAAGTCCTTGATTTTATTCAGATTCCATACTTCATAACCTTGCCAGATTAATTTGATGTTTTCAATAATTGGTTTCCAGTATGGGTCGTCGAAAGTAATATTTTTCAATATAGTTTTGTCCAGGCGACAAGTTGAAAGGTAATATCCGGCTATAAAAGCATCGGTTAAATTGGATTCACTTAAATCGAAGGATTTAAGTAAGGCCTTAGTTAAATCATAATTCGATAAATCAGCTCCTTTAAACATGGTACGTTCCAAAACTGGAACACTTGATATTAGGGAATTAAAATAATCAGCGTCAGAAAGTAAAATATTTTTCCAATCTATCATTTAGGCTATTGCTTTAACTTGATTAACCATTGTCAGGTTGTTTTGGTTTTTTAAAAATATTTGTTGCTTGTGAACCAAGAGCCATTGCCATTGCTTTTACAGTTGAAAGTTCAGATTTTGTATATTTAAAGAAAAAAGAACTTTCATCATGAGTCGCCATTGGATCTTGTCCGGCAGGGCCACTTTTCTCTTTTACCGAATTCGCTCCAATTTCCAATAATCTGCCAAAGACAGAGATTTTCAACGCTTCTGGTTTACCAATTAATTCTACTGCTGCGTCACAGAGGCGGTCGATGTATTTACCTGCTCTATAGACAGCATATTGAGGATCGTGTTCAAAATGATGTAAAGAATGAAGGGTATCGCCAACATTTTCATTCATTGCTTGCAGATACATTTCCTTTGACAATTGATATTTGACTGAAGTAATATCTTGATCAGCCAAATTTTTCTTCCCATCTTTTTTAAGTTCTGCTAATTTCTTTTTTGCTCCCTGATTACCATAAACGGTATGTAAAACTGCACCTTGAGTTGCATATACCTCATTGGCATAAGTAAGGCCTCTGGAAATTTGGTTATGCATATTTAAAATCAATGTTTCTACCTCATCACCTTGAGTACCTGCTGCTTCTAATTTTGAAATCTCGAGTCTTAAAATTTTTACTTGTTCTATTATTTTTTCATATTGTCTATTTGAAACCTGCATTTCTAAAGCAGCATCGCCGTGATGATCTGTGCCATTTTCTTCAAAGGCACTTTTCTTTTGCTTTTCTTTTCTTTGTTCATTTGCTTTATTCATTTCTTCATTTGCAGCCAGTTTTGCATTTGCAACTTCTTGCTCAACGGTAAGCTTAAAGCCATTGTATTCTAATTCAACAGCCATAAAATTTCGTTGCATTTCAAGACTTTCTTTTTCTGGCAAATCTGATAAAAGTGCATTTTTATATGCGACCCAATCAGATGGTTCCATATTCCTGCGTATTTTAACCATAGACCAAACTTCATTTTGGTCGTTTTTTATTTTAGCTCCTTTTTCAGATAAGTTTTTTTCCTCTTTTGGTTTGACCCGATATTCACCTTCCACTTCAGGGTCAACTTGATCTCCTCCAAACATCCAATCGGAAGAATAAACATTAATATCAAAAAAGGCGCCAGGTTCTTGGCCATAAACTTTTCTAAATTCTTCATTAATAATAGCAACACCTAATTCTGTATTTTCTCCTTTTGCTGAAAGGTCAATATCAGATGTAACGGATTCAGAACCAACAGAATCTTTTAATCCAAAATTTTCTCCATCAATATTAAGGTCTGCTAATTTTTCGTTTGCCGCTTTTTTCTTTAACAAAGCGGGTTTTATTTTTTCATTAACAACCTGGTTTGCAAATTTCTGCCATACCCGACCTCTCATATTAACTAATGTTTGCATTAGTCCAATACTGTGTTGATGATGGGGAATTGATTCTTCGGGAACTCCCGGCCAACTATCTGTCGTAAGTACCTCCTTGGCTTTAAACCAGTTACTTTCCAATGGTTCTTTTAATACATCAAGTAAGACATTATCATTTAAAAGTCCCTCTTGTATATAAATTTGAGAAACTGCCGTTGCTAAGCCTGGCAGTGTTCCATCGTATAATTCTGAAAATGAAAATTTTTGGAGTTGTTCTGCTTCAAAATCAGCCGACATTGCCTGATTTCTTTTAGAAGTTGTCTCTTCGTCAATCTTTTTCCAGCTTGGGGTTTCATCAGGAGCATAAGCCGGTAATTTGGGGCTGGAAGAAGTATCAACCTCTCTTTGTACACTGTTATTATTTAATACAAATTTATTTGGAAGGGGCAAACTTTCCTTTTTTTTCAATGAAATGGCTTTCGAACCCATGGTGTCAGCCTCTTTTTCTAATTGTTGATTATCATTTATTGAAAATTTCCCTCTCAGTTGTTTTGTAGGTTTTACTCTTCCCTGAGCTTGTTGAACAACATGCCAAGCTTCGTGAGGAAGATGTTGTTCCTGGCCTGGAGCAATATGAATCTGGTTTCCCTGTGCATAAGCATGGGCATTTAATTGAGCTGGTTTTTCTGAATTATAATGAACCTTTACCGAATCCATGCTTAGGCCTGATAATTGTTCAACACCATTTTTTAAAGGATTTGGAATTCCGCTTTGATTTGATTTTTTTTGAATAATATTTTTACCATATTCTTTTGCCATCATCTGAATGGCCACCATTTTTTGATTTTGGGGGCTACTTTTCTCAAGATTTCTCCATTTTGGCTGAGAAACGCTGGTAAAATCAGAAGACTGTCTATTCTGCTCTCTATTTAAAGAACCTGGTTTATTAAACTTAGGTGATTTTGCGAAATATCCAGTCATTTAAGGAACATAATTGGCAAATAATAAATTTAAAATTATTATAAATATAGAAATAATAAATTAAAAAAGGGTGTTAATTACTTTTTTATACCGCCTGCCATCTTTTTGTCATAGTAATGGCATAATCCATAAAGTTTTGAGCACTATCAGCATATACTTGGTTCTCTGACTGTAAGGATTCTTTATTAATGTTTAAGTGTGTTTCATGCGATTCCCATAATTTAGGGCAAACAACACTTTGATTATTTGTGAAACTTATAATTTTATTAAAAATCATCATTTGTTCCAATGCCGATTGTCTGCCGCCTCTACCCGTAGAAACGCCAACAAAGGCAAATACTTTATTATTGAATAGATAAGCGTGATTTTTAGTACCTAACTGGTGCGCCAAATTTATCAATTCTGCATTGGTTGACCAATTGTATTCTGGGGCGGTAATGATAACTAATGCAGCATTATGCCATTTTTCTATGAGGTTTTTTTGGAAATCGGAAAGATTTTCAGGGTCAATACCCCCACGTCCAACAGTAGGAACCTGTTCTTCAGCTAAATCAATGATATTGAAATTTAGCTCATCATTTTGAACATTCAGCCTGGTTAAATATTTGGAAACCAATAAAGAATTACTATTTTTTCTGGAAGATCCTGATAAAATCAATATTTGCATGTACTCATTTTGGTTTTCTTAACAGTAATGCCGTAGATTTGGTTCTTTAAATTGAATTTTACTTTTGAACAAAGTTTTTGTTATGCTGCGAAGTTTTGAAGAAATAAAGGAGGCCTTGCATTCGGGCGAGTTAACACTACCTCAATTGGTCGAAAATTATCTCGAACAAATTGAAAAAAATAAACAGCTAAATATGTATGTTGAAGTTTGGGCAGAGGAATCACTGACCCGGGCTAAGGAACTTCAAGCGGCTTTTGATATAGATAAAACGAGCGTTGGCTCACTTTTTGGCATGGTGGTCTCCATAAAAGACGTTATTTGTTATAAAGACCATACGGTTACCGCCGGTTCAAAAATTCTTAGTGGTTTCAAATCTTTATACTCTTCCACGGCAGTTGACAGATTGTTGGTTGAGGACGCGATACTCATTGGCAGCACAAATTGCGATGAATTTGCCATGGGTTCGACCAATGAAACTTCTTATTACGGCGTGGTTAGAAATGCGGCAAATACAAATTTAGTGCCTGGAGGATCGTCAGGTGGCGCGGCTGTTTCTGTACAAACGGACACGTGTTTAGTTGCATTAGGATCTGACACGGGTGGGTCTGTCAGACAGCCTGCTGCATTTTGTGGTATAAATGGCTTTAAACCTACGTATGGCAGAATTTCCCGACATGGTTTGCTGGCTTATGGTTCGTCATTTGACCAAATTGGCATTTTCGCTCATAATATTAAGGATATTGCAAGGACACTCTCTATTATTGCCGGTCCCGATGAATATGATAGTACGGCGTTGACATCAATGCCTGAAAAGTATGAAAATCATTTGACTGCACCCAAAAAGGCTAAAATAGCGTACTTTAAAGCTGCCCTGGAACATCCCAGTTTAGACAAAACGGTTCGGGAAAGGTGTGAAAGTATGATTGAAAATTTAAAAAGTAAAGGTCATTCCGTCGAAGGCGTTGACTTTGAATATTTAGATTTTATGATTCCTGCCTACTATGTTTTGACAACGGCGGAAGCTTCTTCAAATTTATCGAGATATGATGGCATTCGATTCGGGTATAGAAGTCCCAATGCCACTAATTTAGAGGAAACCTATAAACTATCAAGAACTGAAGGCTTTGGCAGAGAGGTTAAACGCCGTATATTGTTGGGAACGTTTGTTTTAAGTTCGGGGTATTACGACGCTTTTTATGGTAAAGCCCAACGGGTCAGAAGGTTAATTATTGAAAAGACGGAGGAGATTTTTAATCAGTATGATTTTATTTTAATGCCAACCGCCCCCGGGCCTGCATGGCCTATTGGAGAAAGTCTGGATGATCCCATTGCTATGTATTTGGCCGATATTTTCACTGTTCATGCAAATTTAACGGGTATTCCCGCTATTTCTATCCCCGTTCAGCCTACAGATGAGGGTTTACCGCTAGGTATTCAGTTTTTTGCAAACAAGGAAAGGGAATCATCTTTACTGGGTTTTGTTGACTCTTTATAAATTAGTTTATATAAGTGTTTAATATTCTAAGCCTTTCTTTGTAAATATATTTTGGTGTCAATTCCAGCAAAGAATAGTATTTATTTTTGGCATTTTCCCGTAGGGTTGCTTCATGAGGAAACAACATAACCCATTCAAACAATCTTTCCGCTTCCTGCTCTTGGGTGCAGGGCATGTTTTCCATTTGAACAAGGATTTCAGCAGCTTGGATTTTTTCTCCATTTGCCCTGGTATATTTTGCTTCCAGCAGTCTGATATCGAATTTGAATGCGTTGTTGGATAATTCATTTCCAATGGCAGAAGCCTCTTTTAATAGCAATTTAACTTTGTCATATTGACCGTCAACCAATAAAACAATAGCTTGTTCAAAGAGACTATAACCTAAAACCAGTTTATTATTTATTCTTCTCGTAAGCGTTATTGCTCGCTCGTAAAAATGAATAGAACGCTCATATTCATTTTTGAAATAATAAACATCGCCGAGGGTATTTAGCGCTTTTGCCATTCCTTTTTGGAAACCCAGCATTTCGCTAATGGTTAACGCTTTTTGCAAGTGATTTATAGCTTCCATAAACTCACCTTTAAGATTAAGTAACTGACCAATAAGGCATAATACAATAGAGGTGCCTTGTTTGTCGTCTAGTTCCTTGCATAAATCCAGGTCTTTTTCATATTGCGCCATCGCGCGGTCAAAATCTCCTTCTTTTTCATAAATCAGGCCAACATTTCCGAGGGCAATAGCTTGTAAATGCTTGTTGCCCGTTTGATTTGCCAGTTCAATCCCTTCATTAAAATTTATTTTTGCTGCTTCAATTTCATCTTTATCGAGGTGCACCAGACCTTTATAAATATATATGGTTGCCAAACCTAGTTTATCGTTATCCTCAATGCAATGCATTAATTGTTTGTTTAAAGTATCTAACGCAAGATCATTTTTACCTAAATTCATCTGCGTGAGAGCAACTTTGGCATAAACCTGCGTGGTGGGATAATTTTTATCCTTTGGAGAGGCGAGCTTCAAGCTTTCGGTAAAGTGAAAATTTGCCTCGTCATATTTTCCCATCCTAAAATAAACATTGCCAAGAAAGGCTAAGGTTGGGGCGACAAGGGTAGGAAAATTATTTTTTTGTGCGTAGGCAAGAGCCTTTTTTTGAGAAATCATAGCTGCCGAATAATCCCCTTTGAAAAGTTGCGTCCGACCTATATTATTAAAAAGAATGGGGATTAATTCGCCAGAATAACCTTCATTTAGAGAAGAATAAGCCTGAAGGTATATTTTTTCTGCTCTTTCCCAATAACCAGTAATTTCTAAAATGGAGCCCTGTAGAATAAGGGCTTTAAATCGGAATGGATGGTGCAGATTTAAATTTATATTTTGCAATAATTTCTCTAAAAACCCAAGGGCATGTTCATTCAAATAATTATTTTTTGCCTGAACTGCAGCGAGGTATAAAAATTCACTTGCTTTTTGGGTATGATTTGCCAGCTCGTAATGGTAGGCTAGTTCTTGTAATTTTAGTTCAATATGATCTTTAAAATGAAGTTCAATAGCCTCAGCTACAAGCAAATGAATCTGTTGAAGGGTGGCAGGCAGCTGAATATTATAAGCAGCTTCTCTAAGTAAAGCGTGTTGAAATAAAAATCGTCTTTTAGTTAACGGTCGCCAAATATTCTCTCTTGACCCGGCTTTAATAAGGTTTTCTATAAAACCGATTTGAGTCTGAAGAATATTTGCATCGGTATGAAGTGCTTTCCACACAGTTTCTAAAATGGTCAGGTCAAATTCCCTTCCTATCACAGCAGCAACTTTGCATAATTCACGTAGGTCAGGGTTCAAACTATCAATGCGGGTGGTTAGCAGATTTCCAATTTTTTCAGGGGTTACAATTTCACCTGTATTTAGTGTCCATTTGCCGTGATAAGTTGTCAGCCAATCTTTTTCTTTTAGAAATTCTACCATTTGCTCCAGGTAAAACGGATTTCTGTTGGTAGTTACCTCCACATAATCTAACAGCGCCTCATTGGCCTCATTCCCAAGAATTATTTCGGTAAATTGAGCACAGGTTTTTCTGGTGAAATTTTCAAGATGTATAAAAACGCCAACCTGTGAAGAGGAATTAGTAGGTAAAAATGTTTTTATTTCCGTTGACGCCTCGGTTCGGGACGTAACTACGAGCATGATTGGAAAAGTGGGTAACTGTTGACAAAGAGAAACAAGTAACTCTTTGGAAGAAGGGTCCAGCCAATGGGAATCTTCAATTTGTAATAAAAGAGGGTGTAACAGAGATTCGGCTAAAATAATAGAAATAATGCCATCTTTTGCCATTTGATACCTGGTTTGAGGTGCCAGGTCATCCCAATCAGGCGCAGAAAGACTTAGACCTAACAGAAATCGAAAGGCATTATCGGAATGGTTTAGTTTTTCTACCAAATCTTTGGCAACCATAGACGAAAAACCCTCTACGCTGGAAATGGCTTGTAACTTGTTGATCAGTGATTTAAATTGTCTTTGATATTGATAATGACGATTGGAAAGTCCTCTGATGTTTTGACTAAAGTAATGCCTTAATAAGTGAATAAATGGATTGAATGGTTTTTTTATTACAGCATCACAAGGACAGAAAAACCAATTTGCCTTGCCATTTCTTATGGTTTCTTCTCTTAAACTGCCAACAAGACGACTCTTACCTACCCCTGGATCGCCGGAAATAATAATAATCTGACCGGTTTTGGTCGATAAAAGTTTGTTGAATTCAGTTTGGAGGACCTGCATTTCATGATCTCTTCCTACCAGCGGGTACAGAAATTTTTGAAATCCTTCAGGTTTTTGATTTTTTAAAAGAAATGTTTCTACGGGTTCAAGCATTCCCTTATAACTAATTTCACCTGCTATTTCAAATAGGAAAAAGTCTGATTGTGCTATTTGCCTGTCCGTTCTTATTTCTCCCCATTGAGCCTGATTGATCATTCTTGCAGCAAGATTTACAAAATTTCCTACCACACTATATTGTTGCATTTCTTTACCGCCAATAAATCCAGTATAGCCTGTACCGCTGGTCACGGCAGCTTTCATTTTTATTCCAAATGGCGCATACATTTCTCTTAAGTCACGAAAAAGACTGTGAATACAATTTAATGCCCGTTCCAGCTGGTTTTCAAAAGCGAGGGGAACACCGAAAAAGGTAATTAGCCAGGGAATTTCCTCGCTGAAATCAAATTCTTTGCAGTAACCTCCATATTCATTGATATGTTTGACCATCTGACTAAGGAAATCTGAAAAAATTTGTTTGTCCCCAGAGGGAGTAAAGCCAATGAAAATAGCGATACAGGACCTAAACTCTCCTGAAGGAATGTGTCGGGAAAAAACAGGAGATAGAAAGGGAGAACTATCAGAAACAGGAAGCGATGTACTTTTTTTAGTCTTTATTAATCCCTCTTTTAATTTGATTTTCTTTATTTCCGACGACTTCCAGGTATAAAAATTTTCTTCAATGGACTCGGAATGAAGATCAATGCTTTCAAAATAATCGCGTACACTGGAGGTAAAAACGATGCCCTCGTCCTGAAATCTTGCTTTTTGCTGACAAATAGCACTATTTCTGAGAACTTCCCCACTAAAGTAGTAAGAATAGGGTTCCTTTCCTACAATTCCCCAAGAGAGTATTCCCACGTCTAAACCAATCTTGACACTCACAGGAAGTGACCTGTTTTTTGCGTTTTTTGTCCTAAAATAAGCGTGAACTTTTTTAACAGCCACGGTGAAAACATAAATATCAGTGGTTGATTTTGGGAAAATGGCAAAAAATGCATCCCCCGCGAAATGAGGAATAAAGCCTCCGTGCTGATAGACAATATCTACTAAAGGAGAGAAAACATCATTTAATAAATCGGAAACCTCCTCGGCCCCTGCACCCGCATCTTGTAAAAGGGAAGCCGTTAGAGGGGTAAATCCCGTGAGATCAATGTACATGATCCAGGAATCCAAATCTCCATGGAATCTTTCTTTTTTAAATACGTCAAGTATAAAGTCGGGTACAATAATGCTCACAATATTATTATTGGTGCAAAAGTAATGATTTTATTTACTTGTAACCTTTCTAAGGTCTTATTACCTTTTATTTTAACCATTGGTCGATTAAGTGCATTTGAAATATATTTTTTATAGTCTTTTGTGGTATTATTTAAAAATGCTAAAAATGGCTTATGCTCCGACTTCATTGTTTTTTACTCTTATTTTGTTCTACTTTTTTAGCAGCTCAAAACAACGACCCAAAAGCCAAAAAAATATTGGAAGCTAAACGGATAGAGGGGAAAATGGAAATAGATGGAAAACTAGATGAAAACGATTGGCAATCAGCTGTCGCTGCCGATAGTTTTCTTACTTTTCAGCCCGTTCCTGGTTTGAAAGCGTCTGAAGATGGACAAATACGTGTTTTATACGATAATGAAGGATTTTATATAGGCGCATTTCTCGCAGACAATGATCCTGCATCTATTCCAAAACAGTTATCGCAGCGAGACGAAATTCAAAATACAGATTGGTTTGCAGTCATTTTAGACACCTACCAGGATGGAAACAATGGTCTTGGTTTTATCGTATCAGCAAGTGGTGTTCAGCTTGATGTAAAATATTCCGTTTATGGGGAAGATAGCGGTTGGGATGCTGTTTGGGAAAGTGCAGTGACTTTCACTGACAAAGGTTGGATTGTTGAAATGAAAATTCCCTATTCAGCCATCCGATTCCCTAAACAGGAAAACCAGGAATGGCACATTAACTTCCTCAGGCTTTATCAAAGGAAACAGGAAAAATCATCCTGGAGTACAATTAATCCGTTAATTTCTGGTTTCCTCAATCAATCAGGTATTTTAACTGGTATAAAAAATATTTCTTCGCCAATACGTTTACAGGCTACGCCTTTTTTTGCGGTTTACGGACAACAATTTACAAATAAGGCGGCAGCTCAAAAAAATGCTTATGGTTCCTCATTTAGCGGAGGTATGGACATTAAGTACGGTATCAATGATGCTTTTACATTAGATATGACGTTGATTCCTGATTTTGGGGAGGCCCAATCAGATAATCAAGTGCTCAATCTGACGCCTTTTGAAGTTAGATTTGATGAAAACAGACAGTTTTTTACAGAAGGAACCGAGTTATTCAACAAAGGGAATATCTTTTACTCCCGTCGAATTGGAGGCACCCCCTTAAATTACGGTAAAGCTTATGAGGGTTTGTTGCCGGGTGAAAAAGTAATGAATAATCCTCAGAGAGGGAAAATCGTGAATGCAACAAAAATTTCAGGCAGAACCCCTTCTGGCTTGGGATTGGGACTGTTTAATGCTACGTCCTTGAAATCTTATGCTACTATTCAAAGGCAAAATGGGGAGGAAAGGAATGTAGAAACGGATCCATTGACAAATTATAATATTTTTGTGTTAGACCAGAATTTAAAGAATAACTCCTATCTAAGTTTTATTAATACCACTGTTTATCGGTTTGGTGAAGACTATGATGCGAATGTCTCTGCCATGGAATTTGACATAAGGACAAAGGATAATGCCTATTCATTTAGTGGAAATGGGGCGCTTTCTCAAAAGTATTTCATTGGAAAAGCGGATTTTGGGCATACCTACGCTTTTAAATTAGCAAAAAATGGAGGAGCATTTACCTTTGATATTAATTACAATGAAGAGAGCAATACTTACGACCCGAAAGACCTTGGCTTTTTATTTAATAATAATGAGAGAAGCCTTCAAGGGGAGTTGAACTATAAAGTATTGAAGCCCTGGGGCATATTTAACAGGTATGGCGCTGGCGCCGAATGGCGATATATGAGATTGTATAAACCTTTTGTTTTTAATGATGCAGGTGGCGATGTATATGTTTGGGGACAAACTAAAAAATTTTGGGAAATGAATGCGTGGGTTTCTATGGAACCCTGGGCTACCTTCGATTATTTTGAGCCAAGAACGGTTGGGCGTTTCTATCGTTATCCAACCAACCGTGGGGTGGGCTTGTTTCTTTCCACCGATAGTCGAAAAGAGGTTTTATTGAAAACAAATATATGATTAAGATTCCTTGATGAAGAAGATAGAAACACTTTCAGATTTTCTATTGGACCTCGTTGGAGAGTGAGTGACCAATTAAATTTTTCATTTAACACTGCGGTTAATTTCTTTTCAAATGATGTGGGTTTCGTAAATAAGGTATCGAAAAATGCAGATGAGAAGGATATCATTTTTGGGATAAGGGATATTTCCACGGTGGAAAACTCTTTGTTTGCCGCTTGTAACTTTACACCAACCATGTCTCTGACTTTCCGAATGAGGCACTATTGGTCCAAAGTGTCTTACGATAAGTTTGCCATGCTAAATCTAAATGGAACCTTAGACCCAACAGATTATAAGGGCAATCATAATGCCAATTTCAATGCCTTTAATATTGATATGATTTACAGATGGCGGTTTGCACCTGGCAGTGATCTTTATGTTGTTTGGAAAAATAGCATTTTGGAAAATCAACAAAGGACGGATCTTGATTATTGGTCAAATCTGGATGGATTATTTGAAAATCCACAAAGAAATATTATTTCACTGAAAATGATTTATTTCTTAGATTATAATAGTATTTTCAGCCATAATTCATAAGTGGCATGGAGATTTTTCATATTGATGAAGATATTAGAAAGTCAGATACACTGCCTTCATCTTTTTATAGAGAGAGGGCGTGGTTTGAGCGATCCATATCTGAAATTTGGGAAAAATGTTGGATTTTTATAGGGGATAATACCGATCAGGCTTCGGTTGGCACTTTAACTCCAATGGTATTATTACCAGATGTTTTAAATGAACCTGTTGTCCTTTCCACAGATTCGGACGGGGAGGTATATTGTTTATCGAACGTTTGCACGCATAGGGGTAAATTGGTGGTTTCTTCCTCCTGTTCCGGACAGCGGATACTTCGTTGTGGTTATCATGGACGGTGTTTCAGACTGAATGGGACATTTAAAAGTATGCCTGAATTTGACCAGACAGAAAATTTCCCAACGGAAAGGGATCATTTGAAACAATTGCCGCTGGCCACTTTTTTCCCTTTGTACTTCACCTCCATTGATCCCCTTGCTTCATTTGCCACTTTCATCCAACCCATGTTGGATAGAGTTTCATTTTTACCTTTACATACCCTGACTTTTAATCCTGACGATTCGAGAGATTTTGATGTAAGAGCCCATTGGGCGTTATATGTAGATAATTACCTGGAAGGTTTTCATATTCCGTTTGTGCATCCGGCGTTGAATCAGGCCATTGAATTTGAAAAATATGAATATCACTTATTTGAATGGGGTAATCTGCAAATAGGTGTTGCGGCTGATGATGAACCATATTTTAATACGCCAAAAGGTCATGTGGACGAGGGCAAGAAAATATATGCCTATTATTTTTGGATTTTCCCCAATTTGATGTTTAATTTCTATCCCTGGGGTTTATCCTTAAATGTTGTAGAACCCAAAGGACATAAAATGACGGTGGTGAAATTCCGCTCATATTATTTTGAGGGAACCTCATTCGATAGAGAAAAAAACCAGTTAGATGTCACCGAATTAGAAGACGAAGAGGTGGTTGAATCTGTTCAAATGGGAGTGCAGGGCCGATATTATAGTAGGGGTAGGTATTCCGTTAATATGGAAATAAACGTTCATCACTTCCATCGTATCATTTCAAACCTATTGAATAAGCAAAAAGACTAAGAATATAGTATTTTGTCTATAAGTTTCATTAATCTTTTGTTAATTAAAGTACATTTTAATTAACTTGCACTTTTATTTTTAGCTATTGAAAAAATATAAGGCTCAGATGCAAAGAATTCTATTCATCTCTTTTATCCTACTTTGTTTATCGGTTGTTTTTCTTCAGGCTCAAACCTCATTAGGGGGGAAGGTAATCGATGAAGAGTCAAAAGAGCCCATCTCTTTCGGCACTATCGCCTTGTTTAAAAATGGGGTTTTAGTCACTGGGACGGAGACAGATGTTGAGGGATATTTTAATTTCCCCGACATGGATCCAGGTCTTTATGACGTTGAAGCCAGTTACCTGGGCTATACCTCCAGAAGGATTACGGGAGTAAAAGTTTTGGCCGGAAAGTCAACTAAGTTAGATATTCAACTTGGTTCTGATGGAGGGGTTGTGTTACAGGAAATTACGATAGTTGAATATAAAGTGCCTTTGATTGAGCAAGATAATACTACGTCTGGTTCGGTTATTACGAGCGATCAAATACGGTCATTACCTACGAGAAATATTAATGCTTTAGCTGCTACCACTGCAGGTTTAGCCGCTGCCGATGAGGGGAAAGCGATAACTATCAGGGGTTCTCGTTCCGATGCTACAAATTATTATATCGACGGTATCAGAATTCAAGGTAATCTCATTCCGGAATCGGAAATAGATCAGCTTCAGGTAATTACAGGGGGTATTGAAGCGCAATATGGCGATGTGACCGGAGGTATTATCTCCATCACAACAAAGGGTCCGTCAAATAAATTTAGCGGAGGAGTAGAAGTTGAATCATCAAAATATCTTGATCCCTATAGCAACAGTTTAATAGGTGTAAACCTGAGCGGCCCCATTTTGAAAAATAAAAAGGGTCAATCTATTTTGGGTTATCGTTTCTCAGGTCGATATACGCATCAGTACGAGGATAATCCACCAGCTACCTCAATTTATAGGGTTAAAGAGGATAAATTAGCTGAATTGGAGGCCAATCCAGTAACCGCATTAGGGTCAAGTTTCATTATAAGTGCAGATAACCTGCTTGCCGATGATGTTGATATTTTGAAAGCCAGAAATAACGAAACGAATGAAAGGCTTGATTTGACAGGTAAAATTGATGCGCGATTAGGCGAATCTATTGATATGACGCTTACCGGAGCACTTACCGATGCTAAAAATCAATTTACGCCAGGTGGTTGGGGCGTTCTGAATAGTAAAAATAATCCGTTCAGTTTAGGAAGAACGTATAGAGCAAATTTTAGATTAAGACAAAGATTCGGTTCAAGCGGAGGCGCTGGTTCAGAAAAAGGGGCTATTCAAAATGCTTCTTATACCTTGCAGGGAGGTTACGAAAAAACATCAGGGGAACAAGCTGACCAACGTCATGGGTTTAATTATTTTGATTATGGTTATGTGGGAAAATTTGATTTGGAATGGGTACCTACTTTTGCCCTTGCCTTTGATCCGGTTTCTCAGGGTGTAGCCATGCAACATACAGATTACAGACAGGTACTTAGAAAATATACCCCGGGAGAGCAAAATCCCGTTCTTTCAAATTATAATAATGCGCTAAATATTAATCAGGGAGAAGGAATTAATCCTCAAGTTGGAAAATATATTTTATCTAATTTTTTCAATAGTCAAAATTTACTTTCCCTGGGTAACTTTATAGCACCCAACGGATTTATATCTCCTGTGTATAACAATTCATGGGGTTTTCATACCAATGTTGGCTGGGTATATAATACGGCGGGAAGGTCCACCAATGATGTATATTCATTTAACGCCAGAACTAATTTTGACTGGATTCCAGGTAGTTCGAAAAATGGCAGACATAATATACAAATAGGGTTTATTTATGAAGAACGTTTAAATAGAAGTTATTCGGTTATACCGAGAGGCCTTTGGGATATTGCCAGACAGCAGGCAAATAATCATATTCAAGGTATTGC
>JAFMBH010000075.1 GCA_017858735.1 Bacteroidota bacterium | reverse complement strand
TCTATACCGGAAAAGCAGTTTTAAATACTATCTTTAAGATTAGAGGCAGAAGATACATTTATTGCTGACATTACCGGATTAACTTTAGGCCAAATTGAAGAAATACGCGCCGATTTATCAAAAAATTAAATGTAAGCTAACGCGTTTTATATTAGGACTTTATACAAAGCAAAAGGAAATGACATGTATATTAATATCGTTACCTTGATAGTTATAAATTTGACCTTATGAGAATTGATAAAATCAAAATAGAGAACTTTAAGAATTACGAAAACCTTGAAGTTGAATTCGAAAAAAACCCAGATTCAACAGAAGAAGAATTAGACACCCTTTCTGCCATAGCTTTAGAATTAAATAACTTATTGGATGGAACTGATAGCGAAGTTATTAAGGTAAATGCTATTATTGAACTTTTGAATGCTAAAAAACAATGAGATTTATTCAAAAGCAAAATTCAACACCAACAGCATTTGTCGAGTTAGTTACGGGAGTTACACAGAGAGCATAATGAAAGAATCTTAGTGCCTAATGTGTGTATCCCGTTATTTTATCATTCATTGTCGTCCCCCTTTCTGTTTTCAAAAAGTTGGCGTTTTAGTTCCAGTTCTTTATGCAGTTTATCTATTAGCAATTGGCGATCGGGTAGCTCTGTCAAGTATTCGGCTACTTTAATCCCTGCCTTTTCGAGCTGTAATAATTCTATTTGTTCTTGTCCACCTTCTGCGCAAAGAATTAAGCCCAGTGGTGTTTCTTCACCTACCTGTTTTTCGTATTTGTCAAGCCAACGTAGGTAGAGTTCCATTTGTCCTTTGTGGGCAGCTTTAAACTTTCCCAATTTTAGTTCTATGGCGATGAGTCGTTTTAATTTACGGTGATAAAAAAGTAGGTCCAGGTGAAAATCTTCCCCGTCTATAATCATTCGTTTTTGGCGTTCTACAAAGGTAAAACCCAAACCTAGCTCCATAATGAACTGCTCGAGCGAGACAATTAGGCTATCCTCGAGATTTTTTTCGCTATACATTCCTGTAAGCCCTGTAAAATCTAGAAAATAAGGACTCTTGAATACTAAATCAGGCGACATACCAATGCCGTTACGCATATTAGCAAGTTCTGTTTTGATTAATTCGTCGGGTATTCCACTAATAAGTGTACGCTCAAATAACATTCCATCTATTTTACCTCTTAACGCATCTCTACCCCATGTTTCATTCAAAGTCATAGTCAAGTAAAAATCCCTTTTAATTTCTTCTTTCAGAGATAAAAGCTCTATGAAATGCGACCAACTTAATTTGGTCGCAGCCTGCGACACAAATTGAAAATCAGGAAATAATTCGGCAAACTACATCATTCTGCGAATATTCCGTTCTTGAAAACCCCGCTTTCCAAAATGTTGTTGCAATTGTGTCGCCAACTGCGACATAATTTGTTTCCCGTACCCAGCTCTTTGATTATCAAAGAAGTCTATATTAATTCGATGGCCAATTTTCCAATACATCAACGTAATTGTTTTATTGGCTGTGTTCGCTACTAAAGCTCGTGATTCTTCAATTAATTGAACTAAATCATTATATAACTGGTTTTTAAATTCATTTAGCTCCATACGAATCCCATATTTTGAAGGTGGATAGTTACTTAATTTTCTAATTCGACAACAAAGGTAGTTTGCTTTGACAATGGTAGTAAAGGCAAGTGGATATTTTTCTTGACAGAAAATAATCCCGAACTGATAAAGACGATTTCTCCTAATCCGGGAAAATTTCCTTCGCTGACTTACTGTGTAAACCTGACTCTTTTTTTGCCTTAAAGCTAAAAGGACCGTTTTTAGCAAAAAATATGTACTTGGAAAGACGGCTACCACAAAACTATCATACGCGGCACTGAACCGCCAAATTTTTGTACTTGCGGTTAGGTGTTCTGCTATAATTTTATCCTATTTCTCAGATATAGCAATGTATTTTTTTAATTCAGTTTGTTTTTCTGCTTGTTTAATTAAAAAGTCTGCTACGTCAGCTCTATTAATTCCGCCTACATTAATGCCTTTGAATAATTTGTTTTCAATACGGTATTTTTCTGTCAATTCCTTGTCTAATAGCCTTCCTGGCCTCACAACGGTCCAATTCAGATCTGAATTAGTAATAATTTCTTCCATTTTAGTTTTGTCAGCATAAACGTCTTTTAAAAAGTATTTTAAAAACATTTTTACAAGCCAGGGAACATAATTTTTACTTTCTCCAGCTCCAAATCCAGTAACAAAAATAAATGGAATATCTATTTTGTTCTCCTTATGAATTTCCACCATTAATTGTGCAAAATCTGAAAAAAGAGTAGTAGCATTCATATTCTTATTAGTCCCCAATGTTACAATTATAGCATCTGCGTTTTGAATTGAACTTAATAGGTCAGCTTTATTAGTTGCATCACCAAGTATCACATTTAACGATTTTTTCTCTTCTATTTCAATTCCAGACCGAGAAAGGGTCGTTATCGAATGATTTCTATCTAATCCTCTTTTTACAGTTTCTAATCCTATTCCAGCCGAGGCTCCTAAGATTGTAATATTCATTTTGCTTTTTTATTGATGTCGATTTTGAGTTGCGCGCTAAATGATATATTAGCGAAACTAACTTTAGTCAATATACTACATCTGTCTCGATAAGTGAATCTTCAGATCACTTTTGTTTCCAATGATAAATATTTTATTCATCCATTCACTATAACACACCCTTTTCAATGAAGTTTCCTGTTAATAATGGTCCCAGTTCATGGTCATTTATTGATTGGAATAACTTTTTCCATTGCATTCAAAAATTTATCAAAAATGGGGGCCACCATTCCACCTCCCCAACCGCCTGAATAATTGGCCGCCAGGTATAGATCCATCTTTGGAATATAGAGGACTTGCGTTCCCCAAAAGCCAGAATGACAATACGCATCCATTCCTTTCACCTGTACTTTGTACATACCCATCTGGTAGTCTAATTTTGGCTTAATTGAATACGATACCGGCGTCAACATGAGATTTAAAGTTGCGGGGTTTTCAAAAATTTTGCCTTGAAAAAGAGCTTGGAAAAAGTCGATTAATTCTTCTGTGTTCGAAAGAATTCCTCCCCCACCATAATAATCGATGGTCGGGCTAAAGTTGTAAGTGTCTTTTCCCTGAAGGTATTGGTGAATTCGAAGTAGATCGGTTTGGGTATCAATTCGTTCAAAATCTGTTCGGTCGAGACCTAATTTTTCAAAGCCAAGCAGTTCTTTGATGCCCCCGTCCAAGGACTTTCCAGTATAGGTTTCAATGAGTTCCCCCAAAATAACATAGCCCATATCCGAATAGCTAAATTGAGTTCCTGGAGTACCAATCCGTTCCCCTTTTTCAACACCTAACTGGAGCTGAGCAGTTCGAGTCCACTCATAACTGGGAGTAGAGAATATTCTGTCGAAGAATTCAGGAGCATGTGTATGGTCAAAAAAACCTGCGGAGTGTCTTAATATTTGCTCGATGGTAATCTGCTCCAAGTCATAGTCTTTTGCCAGTATTCCAGCATGAGTGGGTGAGAGATGCTTTGAAATTGGGTCTTCCAAACGTAGCATCTTTTTTTCCATCAGCCTAAGAATTGCAGCTGCAACATAAGTTTTAGTAACGCTTGCAATTCGAAATGTTCGGTGAACCTGCAAGGAATCTCCAATGGATAGATCATTGATTCCTGCCGCACCCGACCAAGAGATTTGTTTGTCTCCTGACTCCATGGAAAACAGGATTCCTGGATTGGTAGAACTGAGTTCGAATCGAAGGACCTGATTGAGATTTTGAGCCTTTACAGAATTTAGGTAAATTCCGTAAAGAATTATACTAACTATGAGTTTGATTGGCTTCATTTGAAAAATTTAGAGAGTGTGGTTTTGAATGACCAGCAAAGTTTGGAGGACTGAAAGAAATTTCATGGCAACATTGAATTTTGAGGAAAACTCCTTAAAAATATAGATTTAAATTAAATTCTGTAAATAACTAATGAAAAAATTATACCTAATGAATAAAATGAAAATACCAATTTAATTTGAGAGCTAATCTCTTTATTCTAGTTGCATCTTTCGTTTGTATATCGTGAATTCGCAAAAGGAAAAATGGAGCCAGAAGTTGTTGAAGAGAAATATTACAATGTGGCAACATATAAAGAAATTAATTGAATAACCATACCGAGCATAACCTCGAGATGGTTTTAACCTTTAAATAATCATGGCCAAAGAAAAGAAATCAACTATCAATACTCGGTGTCTTTCAGTGAACATTATTACACAGTAGCAGGACGATTATTTTCTATAACAGACATTGCCCGCCACAGAGCTTCGGCAATGGTTTTTAGGTCAAACTACTTAGTGCCGCTTTTGGTTAGGTGCTGTTATGCGATCGCCCTACTTGTCTATGATGTATGCTTGGTGTTTCTGAAACATATCCACTTGAGATTTAAAAGAAGGTAGGAAAGTTAGAAGCTCTTCGATTTTACTCGTCAGACTATTTAATACTACAATTGTTACAGAATATTTTTCTAGGCTTTGCTGATACATCAGGTTCTTGTCAATCGTTAATAATATATCAAAATTATTTTCGACACAGAATGTCATAAGTTTTCCATTTTTCGTTCCACCTAGATTCAACTCCCTCACAGTAAAAACTTCAAATGTGTCCAAATGCTTTTTAAGGCGTTTGGTAACGCACTCATCAAGCAAAATTTTCATTGAGAATATTTGATGAAGAATTAATTAATTTTTGTGACATCTCAAGAACTTTAACCACTTGTTCTTTGCTTACACCATCAAAGTCTTCAAGAAATACCTCGATCGAGTCACCAGTTTCCAAATAATCAAATAGATTTTTAATCGGGACTCTTGTTCCAAAGAATACTGGAGTACCACCTAGTATATCGGGATCAATGTTTATTACTTTTCCGTCCATAAGTTGAAATTTATATTGTCGAATTTACGATTTTATTTCGAATGGGGAGTGTATTTTGGGTATCCAAAGGTCAATGTTATCAAATCCAGTCAAGATGCCCTTTTGCATTTCAATGACCTGGGTTTTTCAGCAACGTAGATATTTGCCGTTCCTTTCCTGGACATAGCAAGCAGCCTCGTCACCTTCAAGCGTTTGATGAAAGCAAGGAGGATATTCATCCATTCCTCTCTAAGCCAAAGAATAAAAAAGCCCTAGCTATAATGCTAATGTTTAGATTTTTATGTTGAGTCAGTTTTATCAGAAATCAACGCCACAACGACCTATGGCAAACCTCAAATTTGCACAATAGTGTTTTTTTTCAATGGAATGAGCTCATCATCGGTAGCTTTTAAAAATGGCAATTTCACTGAAACATAAGGCTCTTTAAAAATGCCATCTTCCGCATCAGTTACAAACTTATAAAAGCCTCATGCACGGTTTTATCTTTAAAGCTAAAAGTAGCTTTAAGACATTCCATGATAGAATGTTGTACTTCGTATGCTTGTTGGAATGGCAGCATGAGTGATGGGTTAGGTTATTTATTCGAGTTTTTATTTCTTGCATTCGTTCTATCAATTTATCGAAAAGAAATGACGGCTTTTACGTTCTACTTTTATTTTTTCTATGGGCAATTGAAATTCCTCATGCAGCAGGAAAATCTTCTCCAAAAAAGTTCTTTGGGGGTTAACAGATGGGATGACAATATTGTTATCAGCAAATGCTTTCCCTTTATATTTTTCTCCTACCATTGAAGTGAAACTTCTTTCATTGAATGGCTCTATTAAATTTCAATAATTAGAGGATAATGGAAGTTGTTTAAATTGTATATTTGCCATAATGTTTGTGTTGCACCTCTAGGATAATAATCTTATAGGAACAAACAAAAATCCTCGACACTTTTGTATCGGGGATTCTTTTTTATTCCTTCTAGGCTTTTTAGACAGCCTCCTGTAATAAAAACAAAAAAATGACCATTCGCCTCATCAAGACCTGCTTCAGTGCTATTGTCGGCCTCTTTCTTGGGTTGATTTTTTTCAACAACGTGACGGATTATGGTTCTAATTTTCAGTTTGTGGAGAAAGTCACTGGCATGGGCGACACTTTTGCCTTCCAGGCCAACAAGTGGCGCTGTATCAACAACAATGCCCTGCATCATCTCTTTTATGTAGGCATCATTTTACTGGAAGGTACAATCGCTACTTTTTGTCTCTGGGGCGCCTATCAAATGGCCACGAAAATCAAAGCAGAAGATGTAGCATTCCGACTGGCCAAAACCAAAACCACCATTGGTTTGTCGCTTGGCATCTTACTCTGGTTTTTTGTTTTTGGCGCAATCGCCGGAGAGTGGTTTTTGATGTGGCAATCTGATGAGTGGAATGCCCAGGATACGGCTTACTTTTTGACAGGGATTTTTTTGTTGTTTTTGATTTTTCACACGCAAAAGGAGGGGTAAGTACATCTTAGTTTTATAGTGTATTTTAAAGCACATTAAACCAGATAAAGGAGAAATTTATGCGTTTTATGCGTTATATCAAAAGATTGGTTGAAGATGATTTAGTGGAAAAAATAAGGGATTCCGGCGGTAGGGTAAAATAGTCTGATTAGCTTATCGGATCAGATATGAAGTGGCTTTGATAATCTCCAAATGAAGTGAATCTGACCATAACAAGCGCTTTCGGTTAGCTAAAATTACATTTTCAAATCTTTCTTTATCCAATAAGAAGTCCTCATGCACATTCTAATAATATAATCTATTGTTTGTTTTTCCATTGAATTTTAGTTATTATTTAACGCATTATTAGAAAAATAAACTATACATAATCCATCTATTATGATTTTTTAAAAAACAGCCCAACACATCAGGATAAATGAACCCAGCTATTAAATAGTTGAAAAACAAGTAAAAGTAGCCTTGCTTATTGTTTTTTAGTACTTTAGCTGAAATACAAAAGTATGAGCAAAAGACTAATTCGTTTTGATTGGGCAGTGAAAAAATTACTTCGAAACAAGGCTAACTTTGTAGTCTTAGAAGGCTTTTTGTCTGAACTTTTGTTTGATGACATCAAAATCCAAAAGATTTTAGAAAGCGAGAGCAATCAAGAAACAGAGAATGACAAGTATAACAGGGTAGATATCCTGACACAAAATTCAAAAAATGAGCTAATTATCGTTGAGATTCAAAATACTTACGAAATTGATTTTTTTCACCAGATGATCTATGGTACTTCAAAAGCTTTAATAGAAAATATATCATTAGGACAACCTTATTCTGAAATCAAAAAAGTCATTTCTATCAATATTGTTTACTTTGATTTAGGGCAAGGGAAAGATTATATTTATAAAGGTAAAACGAATTTTGAGGGCTTGCACGAAAAAGATACCTTACAACTTTCTATACAACAGAAACAAACTTTTACTAAAAAAGAAATTTCGGACTTTTTTCCTGAATACTATATTATCAAAGTAAATAAATTTAACGACATAGCTAAAGATACGCTTGATGAATGGGTTTACTTCTTGAAAAACAGCGAGGTCAAAGACGAATTTAAAGCTAAAGGCTTAGCAGAGGCAAAAGAAGTATTAGACATTATGCGTTTGGATAAAGAACAACAGTATGGTTATAATCGATATTTAGATTATCTACATTACAAAGCGAGTGAAATACTCTCCTTAAGATTAGTGGCAGAAGATAAAGTAAGACAAGACAGAAATGTTGAGATCGCTAAAAATTTTATTGTTATGGGTTTAGATAATATTACTATTGCAAAAGGGACTGGACTAACTGTTGAGCAAATAGAACATCTCCACATCGAAAAAGATTAAAAAACTGTGCCTAACATTATTATTGCGAATTTACTGTTTTCGCTTATTCCCTGTTTTTTACTCATTAAAAATATTTGTAGCACCGGCATGCTGAGCGGAGTCACCATCTTCTCCAAAACTGGCTACGCAACAGAAGTACTATTGAGTTCACTGGACTTTGGGAACAATGGCGAAATCCTTATTTTAATTCCATAGCATTTGATGGAATTAAAAACATGGCTGGTTCCAATAGCTTTTCACTCACTATCTTTTTCCAGCGTTTCAACGCCTTAAATAGGATAAAAACCTCTGGTTCTCATGGGAATGGAGGCTCGAATCTTAAAAAATTAGGCAATGGAAAATAATAAACGTCTGAATTATGATTTACTTGATTTGAATGATGAACATGATTTAGAAATATCAAATCATAAGAATCAAAAAAATCATAGTGCAGACAATGTTAATCCACTTCCCCTCCGATCTTCATTTAGAAATCCCTGCCAACAAGGAGTTCTTAAAAAAGTCCTGGAATCATCCTAATGTCTAGATTTTTATTTTGAGTCAGTTTTATCTAAATGGCTCACTTTCAACCGGAATAGCCATAGGGTCACATCGTCGAAACCCATCTACGCCACAACGACCTATTGCAAACCTTAAATTTGCACAATAAAAAGCCTTAAATTTGCACAATAGTGTATTTTTTCAATGGAATGAGTTCTTCATCGGTAGCTTTTACGAAGGTAATTTCAATGAAACATAAGGCCCTTTAAAAGTGCCATATTCCGCATCAGTTACAAACTTTTAAAAAGCCTCATGCACGGTTTTATCTTTAAAGCTAAAAGTAGCTTTAAGACATTCCATGATAGAATGTTGTACTTCGTATGCTTGTTGGAATGCTAACATAGTTTGCAGTTATCAGTGGGCAGTTGGCAGATTATTAATTCGGGATTTTAGTTCTTGTATGCGTTCAATTAGCTTATTAAATGGAAGGGATGGGTTGTTTAGCATACTTTCCTGCATGATTTGATAATCCTTTTCCCATTCTCCCATCATTGCATCAGGTGGAATTGGGTTAATTTTATCAGGCGTATGATTGGCGTAATCTATACCTCTTAAGGGGGTAAGTTTTGCCCTATGTTCAACAATGGTTTGATACAATGCTTTATTACCCAATGCTGCCGTGGCATATTCCGTATCCATCAGCTTTTCTACATCGTATAAGTGACGGCTTTTACGTTCTACTTTTATTTTTTCTATGGGCAATTGAAATTCCTCATGCAGCAGGAAAATCTTCTCCAAAAAGGTTCTTTGGGGGTTTACCGATGGGATGACAATGTTGTTATCAGCAAATGCTTTCCCTTTATATTTTTCTTCTACCATTGAAGTGAAACTTCTTTCGTTGAATGGCTCTATTAAAGAACGGCTGCCTATGTCAATCAACACCCTTGGCTTCAGGTAAGGAATTGGGTCTGTTAGCGTATCGTAGTAAATTTCAATAATTAGCGGATCTTGGTCATCTGTTTTTATTTCACCAAGTTTTATTTCAACTTTTAATCCTGCTGCTTTAAATAATTCAGATAGTTCCGGAAAATATTTTTCCGTGATAAACTTTGCCGAAAGCTTTCTCAACTTAGATACTTGCGAACCAGTCATTTCGCTATCTGGCTTTTCAATTCCTAAAAATCTTCTATCCAATGCCAGGTCAATATCTTCCGAAAAGCGATCGATTAAATTCCAGGCTTTGCTTAGCGATGTTCCACCTTTGAAAACGGTATGCGGTGCGATGGAACTGGCAAATACCAATTCCAATGTACGAACCACCCACCAATCTTTTTCTATAGCAGCTGAAGGCAGATTAATACCAATAGCTACTTCACGGAAGATGTTTTGCTTGTTTTGCTCCGTTAACTTTAGCCATTTCTGTATTGCTTGTTTATTCATGGGCCATTAGATTTAATACTGGTTTTATTATTTCTCTTATCCATGACGGGGCAAGACGTATATCATGTTCCAGTTTGCTTTTTTTTTCATTGCCCAGCACCTTTTGTATTTTTTTTATCTCATCGGCAGTCACCTTTTCTTTTCCAATGCTGCGTAATGCCTGTATGGCAAGCCGGCTTATTTCGCCAGCAGCAGCCACATTTTTCGGAGCCGTTTTTTTAAACGTTATACTGGAGTTTCTAATTTTTATTTTTCTTGCAGCCCCATCTGTTAGAAAAACCACTTTTAAGGGTACTTGTGTAGATAAGCCTAACCTATTCATAGCATATATACCTGTGGGGACTATTCTTGCCCTATCTCGCCTTGCAATAGCCTTAGCTATATCCTCAACACTGGTCGAAACCTTTCCAATAACGGTATCTATTACGGGACGGACATAAATACCAACAGCAACCCTATCAATTTCTCCAGCCCTTGTCAGCCTCTGCAAAGCTTTGCTTACCGCTTTAGCGTTGCCATAAGCCATAAAACTATCGGTAAAAAAAAGCACCCCCCTCCTTGCTTTTTTAATTCTATTAAGAATTTGTTTTTCAATGCTTTCAGACATTATTAATTTATTTTCTGTCGCAAATTTAATGAATATTTGCGACAAGAATATCATTTTTTTCATCACATATATTTTCAATATTTGCGACAAAAATTCGCAAATATCTGTCCCAAATATCACCTATATTTGGGACAAAAAACTGCTAACTACTTACTGAAATGCTCCCAAGACACCTTATAATCCGTTACCCTATCACCCTTTTCAAACAGTGCATGGTAGGATATTTTTTGCCTTTGTATAATTAACTTTTGGTGATGGTATGATCATATCATTCTCCGGCTTTTAGGTGGCGGATGGTTTCCCATACTGGCCTGTTAAACCGACACCTACAAAACCTTTGCTGCTGTTCTTTTAATTCTTCTACTCTTATGAGTTTCATATTTTATCTATTTTTGATTTTGCCTCACTAAAATGAAATTGTATTTATTTCCAAATTTTGCTTAATCAATTATATTAAACTACAAACATACTTTAAATAGTTATTGGCAATTTCTTTTATTCCGTTCTGCGCAAAATTTGCAAATACCTTCATGTATAACAAAATCTTTGCCCAATTCCAGCAAAAATGTTTTTAGTTTTTGGATGAGTCCTTTTTGCAATTCGTTTTCGGTGAAGGAATCGGGCAGGTTCAAAAATTCAAAGATGTAAAGGTCTTTAAAATGAGGCTTTATCAAATCTATTCCTGATAAACTTTCAGGAGGTTCAGTTTTTCCAGAAAGCATGGTTCGTTCAAACACGGCCGCAGAAATCTGACGGTCAAGTTCTTTTACGGTGTAGTTCTCTTTTTTAGTTAGATAAATGTAAAACGAGCGCTCTTCCTCTGTTTTGCATCTACTCATTAATGAAAGATGTTGTGTCCAGCCAATTTCAGTAAGCAGATTGTACCGAATGTCCCATAATTTAAATGGTGTCATTGGCAATGACACCATTGTAGCTCTTACATTTTCAATGCTTTGCAATGGTGTCCTCGTTAATGACACCATTTCGGCATCTTTATAGGTTTCAAAAAACTGGCGCATTCGGTACAAGCCTCTTCGATTGAAACCTTTGAGTTCAGGATGCTGATTTTGAATGAAATTAGTCAATTCATCCACGGTTTTATCGCCCCATTGTGCTGCGCTTACTTTAAGAGCACTATAGTATCCCACATTCCAATAGAGGTTAATCAGTTCTTTATTAACCGCCCTGTAAGCTGAGGTCTGGGCCGAACGGATAAGCGATACGATTTCTGCAAAACGATTATCCATTATTTAATTGGATATTCCGGTCACCAATTTCGTCCAGATTTGACATTTATTGTAAATTAGACGTAACACAAATAAAAATCCTACTATAGCTTTGAGGTCAATTGCCATTTCAGAATAATCGATATTGGGTCATGGCAATATAATTTTGTAATTTGCTTTTAATTTAACTTAACTATATAATTAAATTATGAATATCCTAAGTATTTTGAGTAAAGATATTAGCACTTGGGATGACCTAATGCAGAAATTCACCTCTCTTTCTAAAAAAGAAAAAGGTGATGCCTTTGAAAATATTACTAAACTATATTTTGAAATTGATCCTAAATATCAGTTTTATGATAATATCTGGTTGTTCTCTGAATTACCTGCAAAAGAACTTGAAATTTTAGGTTTACCCTCACAAGATTTAGGCATAGATATTATTGCAAAATCAGGGGATGAATATCATGCCATCCAATGTAAATTCCATGATGATAATTCAAAATCCATTACTTTTAAAGAAGTTGCCACATTCATTTCATTGCTTGAAAGTAATCCAAAATTGACTCAAGGTTATATTTGTTCCACTGCTGATTCAACGTCTCATAATTTCCAAAAACTTAAAACAAAGCCTATTAATTTAATTCTATCTGATGACTGGAATAATCTTGGACCTGATTTTTTTCATCAAATAGAAGATGTACTTAATGAAAAAAAACCAACATATAAAATATTTGAACCCAAAGAACATCAGGAAAAAGCCATCAAAGATGCTGTTAGCTACTTCAGCAAAAGCACTAACACAAGAGGTAAGCTTATATTTCCTTGTGGTTCAGGTAAGAGCCTTACCGGACTTTGGATAACTCAAGCTTTAAAGTCTAAAACCACATTAATTGCCGTTCCAAGTTTATCCCTGATAAAACAAACATTAGAAGTTTATATTAGTCAAATGACTGCATTAAATGTACCTGTCAAATGGCTTTGTATTTGTTCTGATGAAGGAATAGGTAAAGATGAAGATGTAGTCATTTACACAGAAAATATTGGAGTACCTTGTCAGACTGACCCTGTTTATATAGAACAATGGTTAAAAAAGAATAAAGGAGAAAATATTATAGTTTTTACAACTTACCAAAGTGGTCGAATCATTGCTGAAATTTCAAAAAATTTAGCTATTTCTTTTGATGTTGGAATTTTTGATGAAGCGCACAAAACGGTAGGTTCAGATAAAAAACTATTCAGTCACCTTCTTTTAGAAGAAAACATATCTATTTCTAAAAGAATCTTTATGACAGCCACAGAACGGTTTTATCAAGGCTCAGATGACAGTATTATTTCTATGAATAATACTTCAATCTACGGTGAAGTATTTACGCAGATGAGTTTTAAAGAAGCTATAGAACTGAATTTATTGACTGATTACAAAGTCATTACTATTGAAGTAGGAAAGGCTGAGATTTCTGATTTTATCAAACAAAACAACCTGGTTCAATTAAATGACAAATGGAAAAAAGAAACAGAAGCCCGTTCCTTAGCTTCTATGTTGGCACTCAGGAAGGCCATGGAACAATTTCCCATTAAAAATGCTGTTTCATTTCATTCATCCATAGATAAAGCTATTAGGAATAAAGAACTTCAAGACCATATTTCTACTACTTATAATTTCGAACCTATTGTAAGTTATACCGTTTCAGGCAATCAGCCTACCGCAAAAAGAAATAGAATTGTTCAGGAGTTTGCAAGAAGTGAACGCGCCTTAATCACAAATGCAAAATGTCTGACAGAAGGTGTTGATGTGCCAAATATAGACTGTATAGTATTTGCAGACCCAAGAAAGAGTAAAGTTGATATTGTTCAAGCTTTGGGAAGGGCACTTAGAAGAAAGGAAGGAAAAGAATGGGGTTATGTTGTACTGCCAGTGGTTTATGACGAGGAAACTAAAGAAATTGACAATGAAAACTTCAAAGAAATTGTAGCCATTCTGAGGGGTTTAGCCTCCAATGATTCCAGAATAATAGAATATTTTGAAGCAAGAAGTTCGGACAATGGTGATAAGAGGCATGAATCAGAAAGCATATTTAATTTTAGTGTTATATCAGAGATATTAGACGAAAAGGAACTTGAAAAACATCTTGAAATCAGGTTGTGGGATAAACTGTCAGGATACAACTGGTTACAATTTGAGGAGGCAAGGAATTTTGTTCATATGTTAAAACTCAAAAGTGGAATAGAATGGAGAGATTACTGCAAATCATCACAAAAACCAGAAAATATCCCTTCAAGGCCAGATTACGTTTATAAACAGGATGGATGGAAAGATTGGGGCGATTGGATTGGTTCTGGTTATCTGGCTACTCAATTAAGAGAATATAGACCCTTTGAAGAAGCAAGAGGATTTGTTTATAAATTAAAACTCAAAGGTGTAAAAGAATGGAGAGAATACTGCAAATCTGGACAAAAACCTGATGATATTCCTGTAAATCCAGATAGTATTTATAAACAGGATGGTTGGAAAGGAATGGGAGATTGGCTTGGCACCGGTAGCGTGGCTAATTTTTTAAGAGAGTACAAATCATTTGAGGAAGCAAGGGAATTTGTTCATAAATTAAAACTCAAAGGTCAAAAAGAATGGAGAGATTACTCCAGATCCAGACAAAAACCAGAGGATATCCCAGCAGTACCTGATAGAACTTATAAACAGGACGGTTGGAAAGATTGGGGTGATTGGATTGGTTCTGGTACTGTGGCTACTCATTTAAGAGAGTACAAATCATTTGAAGAAGCAAGGGACATAATCCATAAATTAAAACTCAAAGGTCGAGAAGAATGGATACAATACTGCAAATCTGGACAAAAACCAGAGGATATCCCTAATGCACCTCAATCAACATATAAACAGGATGGCTGGAAAGGTTGGGGTGATTGGCTAGGTTCTGGTACTGTGGCTACTTATTTTAGAGAATATAGACCCTTTGAAGAAGCAAGGGAATTTGTTCATAAATTGCAGCTCAAAAGTCAAAAGGAATGGAAAGATTACTGCAAATCTGGACAAAAACCAGAGAATATACCCGCAGTACCTCAATCAATTTATAAACAAGATGGATGGAAAACATGGGGAGATTGGCTTGGAACAGCTAGTATTGCACCTTTTTTAAGAGAATATAAACCCTTTGAAGAAGCAAGGGATTTTGTTCATAAGTTAAAACTCAAAAGTCAAAAAGAATGGATGGATTACTGCAAATCCGGACAAAAACCAGAGGATATACCTACAACTCCTTACAATACTTACAAGCAGTATGGTTGGAAAGGAATGGGAGATTGGATTGGTACTGGTAGTATTGCACCTTTTTTAAGAGAATATAAACCCTTTGAAGAAGGAAGGGATTTTGTTCATAAGTTAAAACTCAAAAGTCGAAAAGAATGGAGGATTTATTGTAAATCTGGACAAAAACCAGAGGATATCCCTTCAACACCTGAGAAAACATATAATCAGGATGGATGGAGAGGATTTGGAGATTGGATTGGTACTGGTAACGTGGCTAATTTTTTAATAAAGTATAAATCATTTGAGGATGCAAGGGAATTTGTTCATATGTTAAAACTCAAAAGTCAAAAAGAATGGAGGATTTATTGTAAATCTGGACAAAAACCAGAGGATATCCCTTCAACACCTGAGAGAACGTATAAACGGGATGGATGGAGAGGATTTGGAGACTGGCTTGGTACTGGTAGCTTGGCTATTTTTTTACTAAAGTATAAATCATTTGAAGATGCAAGGGAATTTGTTCATATGTTAAAACTCAAAAGTCGAGAACAATGGATAGAATACTGCAACTCTGGACAAAAACCAGACGATATCCCTGCAGCACCTCAATCAACCTATAAACAGGTGGGTTGGAAAGGATTTGGAGATTGGCTTGGTTATTAAAAGTAAAAGGTTCAGGTTAATTTTAGTTTTCCGTTTCAAACTTTAATGATTTTGTAATCACTTTTTGTGTAAAACTGTCTCATTTTTTTGCCCTAAAGCTAAAAAGACTTTTTTATGAAAAAATATGTACTTGGACAGATACCGATACTAATATATTAACAGTCAGGTTGAAGGCCAGGTAAATCGTATAAAAAATATAAAATAAATGATGTACGGATAAGCAGGTTTTGAACTACTTCGTAAAGTAATCT
>JAFMBH010000074.1 GCA_017858735.1 Bacteroidota bacterium | reverse complement strand
GTTGTTATTCAGGCTCAATATGGCATCTCAGAAGAGGAAATGGCTCTTCTTCTTATCGATTCTATTAAAAATGCTTCTTCTGATTTAGCTGCCAGAGCCTTACAGGAATCTAAAAATGAAGCGGCCAATGTTCTTCATCATTTAGATAAGTTTATTTTACAAAATGCGGGTTTATTTGATGTAAATCAAGTGAATAGAATGAAAGATTTAGGTGAATTATTGCGTTTAACAATAAAGGGGGACGATAAATCTGCCATAGATCAGGCAATGCATGAATTAAATTCATTTACGAGACCTTTGGCTGAAGTAGCACTCGATCATGCTGTCGCCTCTGCTTTAGTTGGGAATAAACCAGTTTAATATGAGCAAAAAAGAAAAGAACAGGGTCGGAGTAGTTTATTCAACTAATCCGGACTTTCAATACGAAATGGATCAGGGAGAACAATCGGAGACTTTGGTACCCTCCAAACAAGTTTTAAGGATTCATCTGGACAGAAAACAAAGAAAAGGAAAAGAAGTAACCCTAATATTAGGTTTTGTTGGACAATCGCAGGACTGTGAGGCTTTAGGTAAAATATTGAAACAGAAATGTGGCGTTGGTGGGGCTGTAAAAGATAATGAAATTATTCTTCAAGGTGACCATCGTTCCAAGGTGTTGGCTTTTTTATTGTCAGCTGATTATAAGTTAACCAAAATATCTGGCGGATGACATTTAATATTGAAGTGGATCCCAGTATAACTTCTCACCTGTTAATGGTAAGACCCTTACATTTTGGGTTCAATGAGGAAACTGCTCCGAACAATGCCTTTCAGGTAAATGATAAAACTTTATCAATTAAACAAATTGCCGATTTGGCCATAAAGGAATTTGATGATTTTGTTTGTGTTTTAAGAGAAAATGGACTAACCATTACCGTGGTAGAAGATGATATTTCCATAAAAACAACAGATTCTATATTTCCAAATAATTGGTTTTCAACCCATTCAGACGGTACATTAGTTACTTATCCCATGTTTTCAAAAAATAGAAGACTGGAAAGGAGAGAAGATATTATTGAAAGGTTAAAGGAGAATTATTATCTTTTTCATCACATTCATTTAGAGTCTGCTGAAAATGTAGGACAGTATTTAGAAGGAACCGGAAGTTTAATCCTGGATAGAGCTAATAAAATCGCTTATGCCTGTCGAAGCATTAGAACAGATGGAAAGTTACTCCATGAATGGGCTGATAAATTAGGGTATCGTTTAGGTGTTTTTAACGCTAAAGATGAAAATGGTATGGATATTTACCATACAAATGTCATGATGGCTTTGGGTGAAAACTTTGTTATCTGGGGAGGGGATGCTTTACCAGAAATTAATGAAAAAGTTGCTATAGAAAAATTGTTTATTGATACAGGAAAAGAGATTATTCCAATTTCTATGATTCAAATAGCTAAGTTTGCTGGAAATATGTTGGCTGTTAAAAATGAAAAGGGGGAGAGGTTACTTATTATGTCTCAAACAGCTTATGATTCCTTGTCCGTAGAACAAATAAATCAAATTGAATCTTTTTCTAAAATTATAAGAGGGAATATTCCTATCATTGAAAAATATGGAGGGGGGAGCGTAAGATGTATGCTTGCTGAAATTTTTCTTAAACTAAAAGCATAAAAAAAGCCCTCCTAACTTAAAGTTAAGAGGGCTTTTTCAATTAATGATTAATGATTAATTGAAGATATAACGAACGCCAATTTGCGCTTGGTAAACATCTCCTAATGAAGCATTATACTGGAATGATTTATCAATTAATTTAGGTTTTCCATCAGAACCAGTTACAGTCCACATTCTATATGTAGGAATGCCGTCAGTACCAACAGAGGCGAATGAAAGTGGTCTATTAGTTATAATTCCTTGGGAAACTCCCCAATTAGAATTTATAAGGTTGCCAAAGTTACTTATATCAGCACGTAGTTGAATCGTATTTCTCTTGTTTCCAACTTTTACGAAAAACTCCTGAACAATGGAAAACTGAGCTCTGATTAAACCAGGTGCCATAGCACCATTTCTTGCAGCATATTTTCCTCTATTTGCATTTAAGTATTTATCCTGAGCGATAAATGCTTCAAAAGCAGCAGCCTGTTGTTCTGGTGTAAATGTTACACCACGAGTTGTCAAGGTAGTGAACTTTATGTCAGAACCTTTATTTGGAATGAACAATAAATCATTATTTACAATAGCATCACCGTTCATATCACCATTAATAGTATAACTATAACGGAATCCTGTAAATCCGTCAATAGTTAAACCAAACTGTGTTGCACCAAAATCACCATATTCTAAACGATAAGAAGCAATAGCTAAAACACGGTGTCTTCTGTCGTTATTTGAGAAAGCTAAGTCTAAAAAGTTATTGCCATTTACAGAAGGAACACCTCTAAATGAACCAGCTGCAATAGAACCCGCAGACATCATATCTCTGGCACGACCATAGTTATAAGCAAGGCTTGCAAATAATCCATTATTAAATGATTTTTTGAAAGAGGCAGTCAATGAAAGACCGTCGCCTTGATTGGTATTTGCAAGGTAAATAGCATTTACAGTAGATGGGTTGATACGTATAGCATTATTTGCTGCAGCACCTGATAAACCACTTGCTGGATATCTTGATCTAGTATCTATACCGTTGAATTTATTTGTTGCATTTCTCATGTTTACATCATAGTAGATATATCCGTTTACGTTTCTACTGTATAGTGCCTCAAATGTTCCTATAATTCCCAGCGGTAATTTTACATCCATCGCCAAATTACTTCTCAATGTTTGTAAAAATTTGAAATCAGGTGCCGTTACAGCTAATTCATAAGAAGAAGGTAAAGAAGGATTAGTTACAAACTGACCTGGTGTGGTAGTAAATGGTCTGTTTTTTGTATTATCAAATTGTTCGAAACCGGTTAATACACCATTATTACCTATCTGATTGCTTATCCAAACGAATACAGGACGTCCGGTAAATAAACCAGTTCCTCCTCTTAACTGTAAGGTCTTATCACCCTTTACATCGTAGTTAAATCCTACTCTGGGTGAGTATAAAATCTTAGATTCTGGTAACTTTGCCGTATTGATATTTATATAATTATCATTTAATAAATATAATTCGCTGCTAACCTTTGTATTTTCAAACCCAGTTGGTTCAAAAATAGGTAAATCTGCTCTTAATCCGAGCGTAAGTTTTAATTTCTCGGAGACATTTATCTCATCCTGAACATATAGACCAGCATAAAGAACCTGAGTAGGTTGTACCGGTTCAGCACCACCTGGAAGCCCGGAATAACGATATTGAAAACGACGAAGTGAAATAGGAGAAGTTGTCCTTGTTGGGTTCGCTTTGTAGTCGTTCATGTCTGTGTAAAAATCAGCTAAGCTGTTATATACAAAAACGCCCTGTGAACCTGGGAAGAAAACGTTTTCAAAACTTAAATTCTCCACATTGAATCCAGTTGAGATAGTATGCTTTCCAAGGTAGAATGATAAATTATCAGACATTTGGAATGTCTTGTAATTTAATCTATTGCTTGGTGTAAATGGCTCAAAGCCCGCAGCAATGTAGCTGGCTCCATTTCTTAATATTTCAACTAAAGGAAACATTTCACCGTAAGTTCCGCGATCCTCGTTGTTATAGGTGTATCCCACAATAAAATTATTTGAAATTTTATTGGAAATTACTGTATTCCACTCACCAACAATAGATTGAATATCGTCATTAATAATATAGTTAGAATTTTGAAAGCTTAATGCATTTGGTCCTCTTCTCCCGCCCAAACCTAAGGAAGAACTTCCAGATACGAAAACATCCTGATCAGAGTCTAAATAGGTATACCTGATACTAATTTTATTGCTTTTGTTCAAATTATAATCCAGTTTCAGCAATAACTTATTGGCAAAACGACCCATGTTATAATCTTGGTAAGGACCTGTTTCGTAGTTAAAATTCTGACGTAGGAAATCAGAAACTCCCTTTAAGTCTGATGCTAACACACTGGTGACGTTACCTGATTGTGCTTGAGAACCATTATTTGCTACGAGCAAATTGGGTGTGGTATTTCTGTCAATTTCACCACTGGCAAAAAAGAATAATTTATTTTTGATAATTGGCCCACCAAGTCTGAAACCAGCTTGATAATCGGTAAATTGACCAGGAGTGATGGTCGCATCTTTAGCCTTCGTTCCAATCCAGTCTCTGTTTTGAGTGAAATAGTAAGCAGAGCCACTAAATTCATTAGTTCCTGAACGGGTAACCGCATTTACACCAGCACCTACGAAACCTGATTGTCTAACATCAAATGGCGCAATGTTTACTTGTAATTCTTCAATCGCATCTAAGCTGATTGGAGCAACACCTGTACGTCCACCTGGTTGACCTGCAAGTCCAAATGAGTTGTTGAAAATAGAACCGTCAATGGTAATATTATTTAATCTGTTGTCCTGGCCACCAAAGGAACTACCATTCGCCTGAGGGGTTAAACCAACAAAACCAAGTACGTTTCGGCTTAATGTAGGTAGCGAATTAATCTCTTTAGAATTGAAGTTCGTCGCAGCGCCAGTTCTGTTGCCACTAAATACGTCATTTTTATCTGCAATAATCTCTAGTCCACTCAATTCAATGGCATCTTCAGTAAGTTCAACATTGAAGGTAGCTGTGGTACCTAAACTCAATGTAACGTTCTCAATAAGCTTTTCTTTGTAGCCAGTATAAGTGATAGTGATTTTGTAAGGACCACCAACACGCATACCAGGGATTCTGAAGTAACCTCCATCATCTGTCGAGTTTCCGTAAAGAGATCCTGATGGCAAATGTTCCGCTTGAATATTTGCGCCAACAAGGAACTCACCTTTTGAATCTTTAACTCTACCCGCTACAGAAGAAGTAGTAACTCCCTGTGCGTTTAGTTGGTTAAATCCAAGGAGGGCGATAAAGCCGAATAAGCATTTAATAGTAAATTTTTTCATAGAATAGTTTGTTAATTAAACATTTCTTTCAAATTAAGCACAAAAGTAATCAGATAAACCAAATATTAACAGAACTGTTGTCAGTTTATTACGTTATTTATTTGTAAACTTTTTAAACATCTAATTTTACATACCTAAAACTTATTTTACTTAGTATGAAGGTTGACCATAATATTGGATTGGTGCTTTCTGGCGGGGGAGCCAGAGGTATAGCTCATATAGGTGTATTAAAGGCTTTAAGTGAATTAAATATTCATCCTACTGTCATTTCAGGAACAAGTGCTGGTTCCATAATTGGTGTGCTTTATGCTATGGGGTTATCCAGTCAGGAGATGATCGATTTTGTAGGCCATAGTAGCCTATGGAAATTTTTTAGATTTGAATGGTCAGCTGGTGGATTGTCAAATTTAAATTATTTGAAGGAGCGCTTAATTGAAATTGGGATACCACCTAATTTTGAAGATCTTCAAAAGAAATTATTTGTAACTGCTACAAATCTCACCAAGGGAAAGACTGAAATTTTTTACGAAGGTCCCTTGTTAGATACTATTTTAGCTTCCTGTTCTATTCCTTTGGTTTTTAAACCAGTAAAAATAAATGGAGATAGATACGCCGATGGTGGAATATTAAATAATTTACCCGCTTCTGCGATTACTTCGCAGGCACATCGAATAATAGGTGTTAACGTTATTCCGCTTTCTACAGATGAAGAAAAAGATTATCAATCATCTATACAAGTTGCTCAGCGTTGTTTCGAACTGTTTATGAATGCCAATACCCAACCAGAACTTATTGCCTGTGATATCGTAATCGAACCAAAAGTTCAGGATTTCTATCTTTTTTCATTGCCCAAGTTTAACTTGATTCATGATATTGGTTATGAAACTACGATGGCACAAGCTGATTTGATTCAAAAAGTGCTGCTTTCCTAATTTAGGAATATTCGCTGTCTTGGCAGGACTATTTCCCCTTCGGCCAATTTATTTAATTGCCTTAATTTTGCTTCGGTTAAATTAAATTTTATGGCTATCCCGTTGACCGTATCTCCCTGCTGAACAATATATATTTCCCTTTGTGAAGAGGATCCTTTCACTGTCTTCTGGTTTTCATCGCCAGAGGAAATAATTTCAGGTTCTGAAAATAACGAGGTTATTTTTCCATTTTGAATGTCAAAGTAAGGAGTAACTTCTTCTTGTTTTATTCCTGCCTGTTTTGTTTCAGGTAAAGCTCCTTTATCTGTTTTTGTATTTTCAGGAGTTATTTTTGCAGCATTTTCAGTTACCTTAGCCTGTACAGGGCACACCAGGGTCATTAATATCTGACCTTCTTTAATTTTTTCATTAGGACTTAACCCGTTCATTTGCCTGAATCTCTCTTCAGTGAACCCGTAGGCAGCAGAAAGCATAGCTATTGATTCATTTGCTTTTACTGTATGTTTTCCATCCGTTGTTTCCCACCATTGGGTCTTTACAATGTTCTTTGGTTTTTTGTCAACCGTAACATTCGCTCCTTTTGTTCTCACACCTTCTAAATCAGTACCTTTAGATGGGGATTTAACGAAAATAAGATCGCCTACTACTTTCTTATCGAAGTCTGGATTCCAATTGTTAATATCCAGGTGGGTTACACCAAAAAGTTGAGAAATCTTTTCTTTGCTATCACCCTCTTGCATGACATACATTCCTTCAGGAATAACACTCGGCTTTTTAACGGGTGGAATATTGATTATAAGACCAATATTCATTTTATTTGGATCTATGGTAGGATTAAAATCTATCAATTCACCTGGTAAAATTTGATAAATTTTGGCAATACCAAAAAAAGTTTCACCCTGCTCTACCACATGGGTTTTTCCATTATAACTCTTTTCTTCTGACCCTTTAGTCCTTAAAAAATCCTGTGTATCTTCTTTTTGATTTATAGCTAAATGCTGTTCGCATTGCTTATTCATGTATTCTGTCACTGAAATTCCCTGAATTCTTAAAAGCGCATATTTACCTTGATTTTCAGAGAATGTTTCCTTTATCACACCAAGTTTAGAGGTCCAGGTAACGTCTTTATAAAGAGATGATTGTATTTTTGAATTTTTTCTTAGCATAAAAATCTTGCATTGCCCAACTTTTTCCTCTGATAACTTTTGAATCAAATTATTTGACGTAGAAAGAATTATTTCTCTATCTATGTCTAAAATGAACTCCATGTCGGTACTTCTGAATTCACATTTGTTCCCCACCGTTTTAATCCATTCCACAGCATATACAGGAGTAATTCTGTATTGATTTAAACCGATAGGCAAAACAAGATGCACAGATTGATTGCCTGAAATAATGCTTTCTTTTGTAGCAGCATCTAAATTATTCCAAGTAGAAGGATTACAAACGATGGCATTTTTAGGCTTTTCCAAATGAATTTCAGCGTCTGATTCAACTGCAATATCAAAAATAATAGTCTCATCATTGGAGACTTTAAACAAATATTTCACATATTCTTTTCCAGCTTTGGTATTGGAATAGGCAAACTCCATTTTTTGAGTGGACTCTGAACCAATAATAAAGTTCATAGACGAACTTAGTTTTTGTCCTGAAAGATTAAAACTAATCAACAGGATAAAAGCTAGGGAAGTATTCCTCATCATTTTATTTCCAATGTTTTTCATCTGTAAAACGATTCAAATTATAACAATAAACAAGGCATATAATGGTAAATGTATAAAATAGTTTCCATATTTAATAAAAATCAACCTGAAAAGCTAAAATGGGTATGAGAGGTAAAGCATGATTGTAATAAATCTGTAATGTTTGATTATTAAATCGTTCTCTAATTTTATTTTTTCTTAAGGTTGCGTTTTGTAAGTCTATTCTAAATGACCAGGTAGTTCTTTCCTTGTTAATTTTATATGCCATGCCGAGGTCTATTCTCCAAAAGGTGGGAAGTCTCGGTTCATAGGCATTGATATTATCTAAAATAGTTGTTTTACGTTTAATAGATTCTTGTAAGTTTATAGGAATGTACCTATTTCCTCCGCGAAGCATATACCTTATATTGTAGGACAAAAAGCGATTTTTTTCTTTACCAATTGGAAATTCCTTTCCTAAAACGGCGCTTCCGGCAAATGTATTGTTGAAAATGGTGTTTCTCCACTTTAAATCTAAGTTTTGATAAGTAGATTGAAAAACGGATAGGGTGAAAAGGTAGTAGAAATTTTTGTGTAAAAATTGTTCAAGAGTAAATTCTAATCCAATGTTTTTACCAATCCCTTTATTTGTGAGGATGGCACCTGGTATGCCGGCACTTGCATTTAAAATGGAATAAAAACTCTTTCGATTGGTATCTATAGGTATTTCATATAATTTTTGATGATACGCTTCTATCACCCAGCGGGAATGTCCTGATGTATTTTTGTTTAAACCAATAACGCTATGCCTGGCCATGGATGGCGAAAGATTTTTATAAGGTTGTACAAATTGCCCGGGTTTAACTTGTCGCTTATAAAGGTAAAGTGAAATAGGTTCTAATCGACTATGAATACCAAAACCACCAGTAATCGATGTTTTTTTTCCTGTTTTTAATTCAAAACCTAATCTCGGCTCTACCGTAGTTTTTTTATTTAGCCCAAAATGCATGGAATGAATACCAGCGGAAAATTGCCATTTGTTATTTGGTGTATATTTAACCTGACTGTAACCTTGAACACTGAAAGTGTGTCCATTTTCATTTAACCAATTGATTGTCTTTTTTTGACTTGAGTTCCAAACATCTTCGTTGAGTTCGAAACCTAATCGGGACAGGATAAAACCTGTCCTCATTTTCCATTGACTACTTAATCTGTGATTAAAATAGGTAGAATACCTTACAGCTTGTTCCTTATGCGTTTCATCGTAGGTGTTTATCCATACATTGTTCATTAAATTTTCTCTGAAGTATTGGTGAGACTGGGTTGAAAAAGCTATTACTGTATTTATATAACCTATGTTTTTGATAGGCAATTGATGACTCAAGCCCGTCGAAGTTACGTTATTTTCATCCCTATCTTTAAAGGTATTATAGTCACTATCCGAAAAATTTTCACCGCCAATGCCCCAAAGGGTAAACTTTCCTGTTTTTTTTGTTGGAAAATGAAAAGTAAAATTATAATCTCTAAAGGCAGGTTTAAATCCATCCGTTTCAATTTTCACTAATCCCGTTTTAAATAAAAGTTCCAAGGTAGAATATCTTGCATTTATTCTGTATGAAGCTCCTGATGCAGATATTGGACCCTCAGCCGCCATTTCTAACCCTACCACACCAATTAAGGCTTTAAATTCATGTTTTTGATCATTTCCTCTCCTGAATTTAAGGTCAAATACACCAGACAGCGCATTTCCGTATTCTGACGGGAAGGCACCGGTGAAAAAATCTGAATTGGCAAGGCTACTGCTATTTATCATGCTTATGATGCCACTGGTGGAGCCTTGACCATCGCCAAAATGATTTGGATTTGGTATTTCGATGCCTTCAAGTCGCCACAGAAGTCCTTTTGGTGAATTTCCTCTGATGATAATTTCGTTGTTATCATCATTTCCCGATGAGGTGACGCCAGCAAACGACATAGCCATGCGGGAAGGATCGCTATACCCACCCGCAAATTTATTACTTTCCTGAACACTGAATTGACGACCACTAACAAAGGATAGCTCATTGGAAGCCCTCGATTTGTCCGGTTCAGCGGTAATGGTTATTTCTTGTATTTGAATGGGTGATTCTACCAGTTGAAGCGTCAAAAGAGCTTCTTTTCCATTACTTACCTCAACGGATGGCATACTTCCTTGTTGATATCCTACGAAAGAAAAAAGTAAAGAATATCTCCCAGGTTGAAGTTGTCTAAAATCAAAATTACCCTGCTCATCAGTGTAAATACCCCTGTTTTCTTCCACTATTTGAACACTTACACCCTCCAATGGAAGTTGTGTTTCCTTATCAATGACTTTTCCTCTGATAGTTCCAAATCCATTTTGGGCGGTTAACCACCATGGGAATAAAAAGAAAATGAAAAATCGCATGACCATTTTTTATAATAAAAGCCCCTTGTTAACTGCAAATAATACCAATTCAGAGCTTCGCCTCAATTTAAGCTTTTCCATGATATTTTTCCGATGTGTATAAACGGTATGCGTACTTAAATTTAAATTTTTACCTATTTCTTTGGCAACTAATCCTTGCGCAATGAGTTGAACTATTTCTAACTCTCTGGCTGATAAGGGTAAAGGATTGGACGAGTAATTATTTTGTGAAAAAGACATCTCAAAAATAAAATTGAATATACTGGCACAGAAAAATTTTTCACCCCTTATTACGGCTCTGAATGCTTCATTAATTTCATGAGCATCACATTTTTTTGTCAGAAAACGCAGTACTCCCGAGTTGATTACATCGTAAATATTTTCCTTGTTATCGTCCGAAGATATAACAAGAAGTTCAATAGTTGGATGCTGCTCTTTTATGTTTTTGATACTCTGAACGGAAAAAAATCCAGGTTGATTATAATCTATGACGATAATGTCAGGGGGCGTTTCAGCTATGATTTTGTTTAATTCGGCTTCGTTACCCGCTTCACCGATAACAGAAAAGGTATTCGTTTTTTTCAATAATTCCTTTAATGCAAATCTGATGAGAAATTGCGCGTCGGCTAATAAAACCTTGTAGGTTTCTTCTTGCATATTTGAAATTTACCTCTAATTTAGATTAAGTTTAGATAAAAATAATAAAGTTCCTAAAAAGATAGCCATAAAAACAATAATTTTGCGGTGAAAGAATTAAAATGATTTATGATTCATCCCAAAATAACGCTTAATTTATGCGGTTCATTACTGGTTTTAGAAAACCCGGTGGTAATGGCTGTTATTAATATTAATGCTGATTCGTTTTACGAAAAAAGTCGTTTCACAGAAAGAGGGAGTATTCTGAAACAAGCTGAAACCCATCTCCTGGAAGGGGCTACTTTCCTTGATATTGGTGGAATGTCCAGCCGTCCCGGGGCTCCTATCTCTAATGCCAAAGAGGAGGTGGAGAAAATTGTGCCTGTAATAAAGTCTCTTAAAAAGGAATTTCCTAATACTTTTATATCGATTGACACCGTGCATAGTGCCGTTGCCAATGCAGCTTATCAGGAAGGTGCCGTTCTTGTAAATGATATTTCAGCCGGGGCTATCGATCCTGATATGTTTCCCTTCTTAGCAAAAACAAATATTCCTTATGTATTAATGCATCTCAAAGGGGTCCCCCGCAATATGCAGGATAATACAAACTATAAAGACGTATCACTGGATGTATTGGATTTTCTTATTTTAAAATATCAGGCGCTTAAGGAACTTGGTGTGAAAGATATTATCATAGACCCAGGATTTGGTTTTGGTAAAGACGTCGTTCAAAATTATGAATTACTTCAACATCTTTCTATTTTTAAAATACTTGAATGTCCTTTAATGGTCGGTCTTTCCAGAAAGTCCATGATTTATAAAGTTCTTGAAGGTACTCCGGAGGATGCTCTGCATGGTACTACCGCTTTGCATTTTTTTGCCTTACAGCAAGGTGCCCTGATACTAAGAGCTCACGATGTAAAGCCTGCGATAGATACCATTAAGGTTTGGAAGGCCCTGGAGAATGCTAAAACCAATTAAAATGTCGTTTTTTTTCAAAGAGTATAATCCCTCTTTTTTATTCAAAAATGCTCACGCTAATACTATTTCAGCGGCTCTTTTTAGGAAAAAACTGCCTCTTGACTATGAGAGGCAGCGATTTATCTTAAATGATGGAGATTTTATAGATTTAGATTTTGTTCGCAAGGGAGAAGATAAATTAGTCATTTTGATGCATGGTTTGGAGGGAAGTTCTGACAGAGCCTATATCAGAGGTATGGCAAAAATATTTTCACAAAATAACTTTGATGTCCTCTCTTTTAATTTCAGAGGTTGTAGCGGAGAACCAAATCTTACCATGAAAGGTTATCATATGGCTGCAACAGAAGATTTGGAGGAGGTTATTTTATCTCTTCACAAATCTGGTAATTATGAAAGTATTTACCTGTTAGGATTTAGTCTGGGAGGTAGCGTCGTATTGCGGTTTTTGGCAAAGCAGGGAATTAATCCAGCTTTTCATAAAGTGAAAGGTGGTGTCGCTTTTTCAGTGCCCCTTCATCTTGTTGAAGCAAATAAAGCGATTGGTAAATTTGAAAATATTATGTACCGGCTCAGGTTCCTGCGAAGCTTGAAAAAGAAAATGAAGCAAAAGCAGGAGCAATTTCCTGACATGCCTTTCTTTCCTGCAAAATGGAAGTATAATTTTACTTTTTTCGATGATTTTTATACCGGCCCTTTTCATGGCTTTTTAAACGCAAATGACTACTGGGAAAAAGCAGGTGTTTTAAGTCAGTTACCTAAAATTTCTTTACCCTGCTTATTAGTAAATGCTGAAGATGATTCTTTCTTAAGCCCGTTTTGTTTCCCAAATCAGCTTGCCTTTGAAATGGCAAATTTTCATTTTTTAAAGCCTAAGTGGGGTGGTCATGTTGGTTTTATGCCGGTAAACAAAAATGGATTTCTTTGGAGCGAGGAATTAGCCCTTCATTTTCTTACCACAATACACCAAAAAGGAGTTTATAGCGTTAACAAAGAGTCGATAACCAAATCTTAAATAATGACACCACAACCTAATACCCCTGAAAAGGTTGGTAATCAGGTTAAAAAGTTTGTTTTCCTTAGAAAATTAGGGAAAATAGTTGGATTGCCTATTGGCATACTACTATTTCTTTTTCTATTTTTTAATTTAGCTTTTCGAATCCCATACTTTCAAAAAGCTGCCGTTTCTACCCTTTCTTCAAGTATTTCAGCTTATCTCGGCACCTACAACAGCATTGAAAGTATTTCTTTATCCAGATGGACCGAATTTAGAATTAATAATGTCTATTTAGAAGATCCAAATAAAGATACCTTACTTTTTGCAGAAAAAATTTACGCAAGGCTTCACCCAAATTTATTCAAAATATTCACCCAGGGACTTGTTATATATGAATTAACTATAGCTAACTCGAAAATAAACGTAAATGAACTTGAAAATTTTGATGATAATTCGCTAGCGTGGTTTATTAAAAAGTTTGAAAAGGAGAAAAGTGGTAATTCGTCAGGGAAAATTAAAATTTATCCTGAAATCTTTAATCTTAATGCCGTTTCCTTTGTCCAGAATGAACCTTCAAAGGGAATCTACAATAAAATTAATGTAGTTCGTGCTTTTTTCAGTTTAGATAAAAATTATGCTGAAAACAGCCAGCTTAAAATTAAGTCAATAGGAATATTTGAACCCACCGTTTATTTGAAACAACAAAAAATAGCATCGACGGTCATTGATTCTTTACCTTTTATTCTTCCCAAATTAGATTTTTCCTGGAAAAATTTCGAGTTAACTGATGGAAGGATTTCTGTGATTAAGGATGATAACACTGCGGTGTTTTCCAAAATTAATGCACAGATTAAAAATGCTTGCTATGCTAATGGATTGGCAGAAGGGGAAATTAAACGTTTTACTTTCGTTAAAGACAATACTTTTGAACTGACAAATTTAATGGTTCAACAATTTTCTTTGCTTGAAGATAAATTGATTTTTAAAAATCTTATCATTACTTCCGGAAATTCTAATTTTTCGGGAGATTTCAACCTACAATCAAATTCTATTTTTGATGTTAAAAAACTAAAGGAAAATCTTCAATTTGATATTGATTTAAAGGAAAATCGTTTAAATATGGATGATGTAGTAAAAGTTTTTCCTGGGTCTGTTAAACTTCCCATCATTCAATTTCTTAAAGATGAAAATATTTCATTTACCGGAAAAATCAATGGTAATTTTGATAGAATGGTTGGCTCAAATATTAAGATTTCTCTTTCAGAAGGAAGTAGTTTTGAGGGAAAAGTTAATGTTAGAAATGTTTTATCACCCAAAGAGGAACTTATTAACCTAAAGGTTAATAAGTTATATATTTCCGAAAAATCTTTAAAAAAGACAATTAGTTTGGTTAATTTGGATAGCAATTTAACTAAGTTGGAATTCCTGAATTTTAATGGCACATTTGATGGGTTTTTAAATAATTTCGTGGCCTTTGGTAATGTTAATTCCGGTTTGGGAAAAGCTAATCTGGATTTGCATTTAAATATTATCGGGGGTAAGGAATTAGCAAGCTATATGGGTAATATAGGTATTGCTGATTTTAAATTAGGGAAATTTTTAAATCAACCCCAAATTGGTAATGTATCTTTAAATGCGTCTATTGCGAACGGCAAAGGTTTTTCTTCAAAAACAGCTTCTGCAGATTTTTCAGCAGTGGTAAAAAGTTTTGAATTTAAACAGTATGCATATAAAAATGCAAAACTGTCAGGTACTTTAAATGCAAGTAGGTTTAAAGGAGAATTTAATATAACGGATGAAAACATAGATTTTTCATTTGATGGTTTTTTTGATTTTAGAAATCAGGAAATACCTCAGTTTAATTTCCTTGCGAATGTAAAAAATTTAGATTTTAAAGCTTTAAACCTCTCAACTAAACCATGGAAAGTGAAAGGTTTAGCAATAGTTGACGTTAAAAATAAAAAATGGAGTGAATTGGAAGGATTAGCTGTTCTTTCAGGGATTGAAGTGCAGAATGATACGAGTTTTTACCTTTTAGATAACCTCTCCCTTATATCAAAGTCTGATGGATTAGGAAAGAAGCGGGTGGAGATTCAGTCTGAAATAGTAGAAGCTGATATTCAAGGTAAGTTTGATATTGAAAAAATTCCAAATGCGGTTAAAAATCTGTTTTTTGATGCATTTCCAGGTTTCGCTCGGGCATTATCATGGAAAAGAGCAAAGAATATACCTACTGATTTTGATATCGTTTTTAATGCAAGAATTAAAAAAAGCGATGGCTGGGAATCTTTGCTTTTACCAGGATTATCTAATCTAAATGGCACAGAAATTAAAGGTGAAATAAATTATAAAAAAAATCTGTCACTCGCTTCAGTTAAAATTCCAAACATAAGTTTTAATAAATTAGTCATAAGAGGTTCTTATGCTCAGTTTAATTTAAATAATAATATTGGAAGGTTTGATGCATCTTTTGATGGCATAAAAATGGGTGACCAGGCAGAATTACCTCCGTTTGTTTTTTTAAGTAGCTTGAATAAAGACGAGATTAATTTTCAAACCAGACTTGGCTCTGATTCAAAATTGACATCGGCGCTGTTAGAATTAAATGGCAAAATTTTCTCGGTAAAAAACGAAAAAATAGCGCTAAAATTTGGATCTAAATCTTTTAGATTTTTAGCGGGTAAATGGAAGGTAAATCCTCAAAATTTATTTCTTCTTTCATCGGATACTTATGAAATCCAAAATATGAATTTTTCTTCAGGAGAGCAGGAAATGAGAATAGATAGATTTAAAAATAGAGGATTAAAGGTTTCTTTGAAAAATTTAGCCTTGTCAAGAATTGATTCCTTAATTAAATTTACCCTTAAATTTTCAGGTAAACTCAATGCAGATTTTACATTTGAAGATTGGAAGGGGTTTAAAAATATGACATTAAAGGCAACCTCTGATGCGCTGTTAATTAACAAAAAAGATTGGGGTAATCTAAGTATTAATGCACAGAGAAAGTCAGAAAATCACCCTGTTAGTGCTCAATTTTCTTTAACAAAAGGGAATGCTGCTATTTATTTAAGCGCATTTTATAACCTTAAAGATATTGACATAACCAAAGAAAAACAAAAGGGATATTTTGATCTTCAATTGAATGCTTATAATTTTCC
>JAFMBH010000186.1 GCA_017858735.1 Bacteroidota bacterium | reverse complement strand
ATAATCATATCAAGATTATAGTAATCTAACGCTCGTTCTACTTCTCTTTTACCTTCATTTTGAACTGTTCGGATTTTCCGAACAGTTGCATCAGGCGTTAATTCTTCATCGGTATAAATATTTTTAATATGCTCACTTACCGTTGATTTTGCAGTTTGATACAATTCAACCAGTTGTTTTTGAGTGAGCCAAACCGTTTCATTATCGAGTTGGACATTAATTTTAATTATTCCATCTTCTGTCGTGTATAAAATTATCTCGCTCATGCTTCAATTATGTTTATGATTTTATCAATATCGGCACGAAGTGTATTTATCCTTTGTAACTTTTCCAAAATTTTCAGTCATTCAAGTCCTTAAGCTTATTAGGATTTTTCTAAATATACGTTTTTTTTGTGTATAATCTTGTGATACCACCTAAAATTAGACAGGATAATTCAAGATAATAAATATTATCTTTTAAAAATAACTAACCTGACAACAAGAAGAAAATTCAGCAAAGAATTTAAAGTAATCTAGTACTTAATCATATTTCGAGATTTCTTTTGGTGAACGTATTTCGAGAGATAGATAATTTATTTGGAGCTTTCACAAGTTCTGACGTTATCATTGCTTCAGCGCCTTCTAATAGTTGTTCTAAATTACTCATTTTTTTTCCTTTTTTATTTCAACAATCTTCTATTTTCTACTTCTTGCAATACTTTCATCTGTTGTATGGCGATTTGGTTGAGTTTTAAAAGCCGTTCTTGTTGTGGTATATTTTCATTAATAAATAAGGCATTAATGTTTTCTAAGTTTGATAAGCAAATTAATTGGTTGATGTTCGCATAATCTCTTTGGTTGCCTTTTAGTGTAAGGTTTTGGTTTTTCCATTGCTGTGCTGTAAAGCCAAAAAGTGCCATATTTAAAATATCCGCTTCACTGGCATATACAAATACAATTTGCTGAATCGTTAATTTCTGTGGAATAAGATTTTGTTTAATAGCATCGCTATGTATATGATAGTTTATTTTGGCTAGTTCACGTTTTGCCGACCAGCCCAATTGTTTTTGATCTTCTTCTTTAAGGCGTTGAAATTCGTTAATTAAATAAAGCTTAAACGGCATTGGTTTTTTCAATCCATTCGGTGGCACTCAACACAAAATTGGGCAAACCTGCTTGGGTTTTAAAGTGGTCAAATTCCACCACTTTAAAATTAGGGTTTTTTATTTGCTCCCAAGTTCCTAAAAATTCAAGGGTATAACGCGTTCTTATCCAATTTTTGATAATATCTGCTGCACGGCTTTCACTTTCTTTAGCATTAGCCATATCAGTAAGCGATATAAAATCGCCCTCGGTATTTAAAATAATAGTTATTTCTTTATTCTCTACCTTTATTTTTGTCATACTATTCTAAGTGTGTTGAATTAGCCATGATTAAAATTGAGTTTGTATTGTTTTTGCCAGCTGTGGCGGTAGCGTATAAGTCCAATGCCTTCTCCTGTGTTTTTCCTTCAATTGCACCATGATGAGTGGTTAGTCGGATATTCCGACATACCACTTTTTCAACCAATTCGCCTTCAACAAAAATGTTGGAAATATGCTCTGTTATGGTGCTCCTAGCTTTACCAAACAGATTTGCCATTTGTTTTTGAGTGAGCCAAACCGTTTCATTTTCAAGTTGGACATTAATTTTAGTTATTCCATCTTTTGTCTAAAAAACTATCTCTCTAATATCTCAATCTCTCTTATTATGCTCCTCAAAGTAAGGTTATACTCGTTTTCGGTTTAGTGTTATCAACATAAACAGAAAAATAGTAATCATTTATTTATTTAACAGGAAATAATTCCCATCAGCTACCTGATTACAAATTTTGACAAATCAAGCATTGGCTAATGTACGGATTAATAATTAGTCTTGTTTGTAGGCTTGAAAAAAATGTACTTTTAGGTAGGGGATCGTCGGCATGTAAGTTGCCTTTGTCGCCGTCCAATGAGCTATGGACATTATTTGGCAAATTTAAATTATCCATATTTAATTTATTTTTTCATATTGGTTATCCTTGCCAATGAATACCATTTCATTATTTGGTGTGCGAATTATTTTTTTGATTGACCTTAGGTTTGAAAATACTTTTTTCATATTTTCTAATGAAATATTCCCTTCGAGATCCAGGGTATAAACTGTTGAATCGACCAGGACATAAAGCTTGTTATCAATCAGGCATATATCATTGAAATCCCCAGGTTTCTCGATGTCTGTTTCTCTTTCCTTATCAAATCCATGATCCCGATGTACTTCTAAATATCCATCTGTTTTTCCATCAATCACAATATAATCAGAGGATCCTCCCATACCAACTGTAGATGAAAGAAGAATAAGCCAGTCTTCGTTTAATTCTCCCTTAACAATATGCTCATAAGTACCATTATTTTCTAATTCCTTTGTTAGAATGTGTTTCGGATTTTTAGGTTCAGAAATATCATATTCAAGTAAATATTTGGGAAAGACTATATTATCAACTAAAATCAACTTATTATTCAATATAAGAATATCGTCAATGGACTTACCATATTTTATATCAATAGGTATTTTTATTTTTTCTAGTTTAAAATCTTCTTTTTCAAGGTCAAGAAGTGCAAATATTTCTCCTGAATTCGTTGAATATCTATCTGATTTACCCCCAAAATAGACCACTTTATTTTTTGAATGTAAGCTTGTTAATTTAAAATCAGAATATATCTTCTTCAGCAGATTTCCTTTAATATCAAATACTGAAATGATAGAATCAATGGAGCAAATAAACTCATTGTTTACAACAATACTCTTACTGTTCATCTTTTTTGAAAAACTCCCCAGTTGGCGTATTTCATTATTTTCAATATTACAGATCAAGCTTTTGCTATCTAATGGAATAATAAATATTGAATTTTTGTCATCATTTGCGCCGGTAAATTTATCTGAGTGGTCAGCTGCTTTTTTTTGAAAACGGTTATCACAAATTGAAAACATCGCTGCTCCAACTATGATTAAAAATAATTTTTTCATTGTTTTGTTTTTAAGAAGAAAAAGAAGAGGGGCATGTTCGCCTTTGACATTTTCTAACACCTAAAGAAAGCGTATTTAAGCTACATGTTAAATAATTAGTCATCCTAATCTCTGTTTTGCCAGAGAAGTAAATCTACCTTTTTAGTTTTAGTTATTTTTGTATTCGGAAAATGCATGTCAAATATAGCCACTAATTCCTGACATTCCATTGTTTGTAAAAACTCGTCATAAAAATGTTCAATTTGTTTATAGACAGCGACCGTCTTTTCTATTCTATTTTTCGAATAGGTGGGCGGTTTTATGATACCAAGATTCTTTAGTACAAATTCATCCCATACAGGTTTATCCGGATTAATTGTTGCCAACAACTTACTACTAAATGATGCCTCTATCCTTCCAAAACTCGAATGAAAATACCTCAATACTTCCTCGAAAATCACATCTTTAGTCTTATGTTTTTCCATAAAATTAAAATAAATAGCATAATATT
>JAFMBH010000073.1 GCA_017858735.1 Bacteroidota bacterium | reverse complement strand
CTTTGTCTGTATAACCGCAAATAGAAGAATAGAATTTACTTATTGTTATATCTTTCAACTGATTAACACCGCTAAAAAGATTTACTTTTGAGAATTTGGTTACCCCTGTCATGAATATAAATTGCAAATTGGCATCCTGACTTTTTAAAACGGAATATACGTTTTTTAGTCCATCACGCAATTCTTTGGCTATCGACAAATCACCAATATTATCTAAAATAGGTTTATCGTACTCGTCCACTAAGACCACAACCCTTTCGCCATATTTCTCTCTTGCACCTTTTATTATTTCTGCAAATCTGCCACTAATGCTTTTATTTACGGTAGTAACTCCAAGATTTTTCTCATTAAATAAAAGAATTTCATGAATTTTTTCATTTAAATCCTTTCCGCTTTTCAATATACCTTCTGCAAAATCAAACTTGATAACAGGATATTTTTTAGTCCAGTCCCACTTATCATAAATAAATAAGCCCTCAAACAATTTCTGATTACCTTCAAAAATCTCCTTTAGTGTATCCACAAACAAACTCTTTCCAAAACGGCGTGGACGGGAGAGGAAGAATGCCCCAGGTTGAGTGGTTAAATGATAGGCATACTCCGTTTTATCAACATATATACAGTTGTTTTCTAAAAGTTTGCTTAATGTACTTATCCCTAAGGGAAGATTTTTTAGGGCCATTTTAATATATTTCCTTAAAGATACGTCATAATTAGCAAATCCTGTAAATGAGGTCGTTGGGCAAAAGACGCGAAGCATCACGTCTCTACAAATAACCCTCAAGCTCAAAACGAAGACGTCCTCTATAATCCTCGAAATCCTGTAAATCCTGATTCAAACTAATATATTGGAGGACGTTAAAAGAGGGCGATTCTTGTATTCTATTATTAAAATGTATGTTGGAATAATTAGGGGAAACGAGAGTGAACCTCCATTTTTTAGACGAACCATCTCTTCCATTTTCGCAAGAAAAAAGGAAGGCAAACAACATAATAAATGACAGGAAGCGCATTATGCCCAATTTTAATCTTAAAGTGCAAGAAACATAAATTATTTGGAGCTATCCTAAGAAAAATATTATTCCTTTTTCTTAGGGATTGCCTTTACTTTGACCTCCGTTTTTTTCTTTTCTTTTTTTGGTAAAGACCCTTTTTTTGGCTTTTTATCTTCATCGAAGGTAAATCCAAATGCATCACCTTCATCTCTTCTTTCAAAATCCATTATTTTTTAATTTATATAAATGAAAAACAGCCATCTTCTGCAATAATTCCAATGAATGAAAAGGCAAAAGATGGCATTAAGTTACTACTTAATTTTTATCCCACCAAAGCGGAGTGGTTGGTTTATCTGGACCGCCCAATAGCGTTTCTGCTGCTTTAACAGCGGCGGCGTTTGTATTTTTTTCAAGCACCAGGAATGGAATTCTTCTAATGAAAGTACCAGAAGGCAAATCCGCGTTATCAGAATTTACAACGGGGTAAAGTTTTGGATAGCGGGTACGACGAAACTCCGCCCAAGCTTCCATACCGTCAGGATAAAGAGCGAGCCATTTTTGAGTACCAATTTGTTCTCTTTGAACGGCTGCGGAACCACCCCATTTCACTGAAATGGAAGCCATTGCGGGAGAATTAATTCCATCCATTGGAGGGATTGGCGTAGCGGCGCTTTTCTGATAAGCTGCGATAGCTGCATCATCATTTATCCCCCACTGACGCATAGAAGTTTCAATCCCTTTCTCGTATAAATCCTGAGCAGCACCTTGCATATTCCAACCATTTAAGGCACCTTCAGCACGAAGGAAAAAAGCTTCCGCGGCATGCATAATATTTTGTGGGGTAGTATTTTGCCCTCCCCAGGAGGAACCCGACCATTTTGTCCAACGCGTTCCAACATTAGCATTGTCGTCATTTCCATTCCCTGAAATATTCAATTGAGATGGAAGTAGCCCATTTCTGAGGCCATCATATTTACCTGTGCCAACGGCAGGTTGGAAATAAACAGACAGTCTTGGATCTTCATATCCTTTAAGAACAGACTCCATAGAGGCACTCATACGAAATTCATTCCAACCAGAGATACCTGCGAGACCGTTATAATCACCTCCATTTTCACTTTTCAGCATATAGGCATCGTCAGCTGTTGTTAACATAACACCGGAAGAAACTGCTGATTCCGCTTCCGTTTTAGCTTTTGCAGGTTCCACTTTTGAAATACGCAAGGCTAAGCGAAGACGGAGGGTATTGGCAAATTTGATCCATTTACTGACATCACCATTATACATCAGGTCGAAGCTACCGTAAGGTGTTTTTCCTTTATTGGCAATTAGTACTTTTACGGCTTCATCCAATTTGGTGAACATATCGTAGTAAATTTCTTTTTGACCATCATAAGCTACGCTGCGGGCAGGTTCGCCAGCTTTAAAATAAGGAACGGGACCATAATAATCAGTCAGACGGTGGAAAGCATACACCCACATAATTTTAGCCAATGCATTTTCAGCAGAATTCGCATCGGTTTCCTTTAACAAAGTTTTCAACTGGGGAACAGCTTCCGTATATATTGGAATCCAATGCCATTGCAACCAATCAAATCGAATGGTATATCGGTCAGAAGGGAAATACGTAGCCGTCGTAGCAAAATATTGGGAATATAAGTCGGCAAATAGATTTTGTGCTACCTGATAGCGCCAATAGGCGTAAGAGGATGCAGATTGAGCTTTCGAAAAAAGATAGGGTAATTCGGTAGCAGTTAGTACGGTAAGTTTTGTCTTGTCCGTATTTAGAACTTCAAAATCCTGCGTACACGAGCTCACCGACACTGCGATGGCAGTCAGCATACAAAGTACGGCCACGCAGTAATTTTTGATAAATGTTTTCATGAACATTTGATTTAGAAAGAAAGACTAAGATTCAAGCCAATACTGCGAGATGATGGTAGGGTGCCAAATTCAACTCCCTGATAGTTACCAGCACCCAGATTCACATCGGGGTCAAACCACATTTTGCGTGTTGGAATCCCGGGGATATCAATGATGGCATTTCCCTTAGCCAGGAAAAACAAATTTCTTGCTACGATTGACAATGTTACTTTTTTGACATACGGGCTATTTATGGTGAAATCATACCCAACGGCCGCTTCACGAATACGGACATTGGTCGCATCATAGGTAAAAATCTGTCCCCAGGAATACCGACCCTTTGAAACCGTTGTCCAAAAAGTTTCCGCATTGATTGGGGAAGTATTTGGGATGTACTCATTGTTACTTAATGTCACACCAGGTAAAACCCACCCACCCTCTCTGTATGCCGTTGTGATAGCTGAACTACCGTCAAAAGCAAGGCTTGCATCAGAACCAGAGGTCATTACGCCACCGATTCTGGCATCCACTAATACATTAATGCGTATTTTACCAAAAGAGAAAGCATTATTCAGACCTAGCGTAAATTTGGGATTAAAATTGCCCAAATATTCTTGTGTTGAAGAAACAAGTGGTTTTCCCGCGCCATCCATAATAAATTGACCACTAGGAGTTCTGGCCCAACCGTCTGCATATAAATCACCGAATGCACCTCCCTCTTTAACTAAAACCCCTGCCGTTCTGACAAAACCACTTGAAATAAAGGTTTGTTTAATATCGGGATGTAACGTAACGACAGCATTAACATTTCTGGCATAATTGAGCGTAACATCCCAGGTAAGGTCATTTTTTTTGATAGGAGAGCCAGTTAAAGTGAGTTCGACACCTGAATTTTCAATATCCCCTGCATTGATGTATTGATTGGAAAAACCGGAGGCTGGAGGTAAAGGAAGGCTTAATAACTGGTTTACGGAATTAGTTTTATAAAAAGTGACATCGAAACCCATTCGGTTATCAAAAAAGCGTCCATCAAAACCAAATTCAAGGGAAGTAGTCAATTCAGGTTTAAGCTCACCAAAAGCTTGGGTAGCATCTCTATTAATAAATCCACCAACACCACCTTGACTAAAACTATAGGTTTGCGTCAACAAATAAGGAGCTGCATCGTTACCCACACGGGTATAAGAACCTCTTAATTTTGCGAAACTAATAAAAGAAGGTAATTCAACCATATCGGAAAGGACCGCGGTAAGGCCCAGCGATGGATAAAAATAAGAATGAGGGGCTGGTAAGGTTGAAGACCAGTCATTTCTGGCTGTAACATCGAAATATAAGTAGTCATTTAAGCTCACCTGCACGGAACCAAAAACGGACTGCAGATCTCTTTCTATAAAACCAGTACCTACGGCTAAGTTGCGTGCAAAGCCAAGATCAAACTTATTAGGTACCAGCAGGCCATTGGCACTTGTCTGTGTAAAATCTGATTTTCTTGCTACATCGGCTACACCGAAGGTATATGAAAGTTTTACTTTGTTATTTAATTTTTTGTTTCCGATAAATAAAAGTTCGCTATTTCTCTCTTGCACCTGACGAAAAGATTTTTGATAAGTTCCACCTAGCCATGCAAAGAGTAAAGTATTATTATAAAAAATGTTCTCTCCTTTATCGGTATATTGGTCCAAACTCACTCTGGCCAAAACCTTGATATCGTCATTTATTTGATAGGTTGCAGATACAAGGCCAGTAGTTCGGGTTCTTTCCTCGTCGGCGGAAGTTCTGTTTATGGTCCAATAAGGATTCATATAAATGGATGAGGAAGTCCAATATGTGGGTACACCTGCCCCAGACTCATAATTTTGCATATCTTCAATACGAATACTTCTTGGTGTTTTGTAGAGGTTCATCACTTCCGAACTCTCTTCGCCTGATCTTAATTTATTATTCAGGATTTGATTGACATAAGTAACTTTAGCATCGGTGGAAAATTTTTTACTTAGGTTAGTGGAAATGCGCAAGTTTATGGTATTCCTATCTAGAGTATTTCTGGGAACGATGCCAGACACCTGATTATTAGTAAAAGAAAAATAAGAATGTACTTTTTCTGAACCCCCTTTAATTCCAACTGAGTTATTAAAAGAAGTTCCTATCTGAAAGAAATCAGAAACATTATTTGGTTGAGGCACCATACCTTGAGCCTTCCCTGTCCAATCAATTACCGCTTGATTATTCATTTTTGGTCCCCAGCTAGCACTGGCTCTGGCACCAAAAACACCCCCATTTCCCTGCCCGTATTCATTTTGTAGATAAGGCAAAGTTAGGGGAGCATCAAATTGAGCCCCTGAATTCACATCGACAGAAATAGCCCCGGCACTGCCCTTTTTGGTTGTAATTAAGATGACACCATTGGCAGCACGGCTACCATAAAGCACTGATGCGGCGGCACCTTTAAGGACATTGATAGATTCTATATCATCAGGATTAATATTTGCGACACCGTCACTTCCATTGTAACCACCGAAATCATTACCTACCTGTCCTGGGGTTGAGTTATCAACAGGAACGCCATCCACAACAAAGAGGGCATTATTGCTACTTTGAATAGAGCGATTTCCCCTTAGATTTACGCGCGTGGCACCACCCACACCTGAGGAAGCACTGGTAACGACTAATCCTGCCACTTTACCTTGTAAGGTATTAACAAAATTAGCATCTCTGACCTGGGTCAGCTGACCGCCCTGAATAGTTTGAGCTGCATAGGACAATGATTTCCTCTCACGGGAGATACCTAGGGCAGTAACGATAATTTCGCTCAGCGCGACCCCTTCAGCCAGGGTTACATTAATAATAGTCTGATTACCCACAGTAAATTTCTGGGAAACATAACCCGTGTAGGTGAATTCCAGTATGCCGTTGGGCCCTACTTTTAACTGATAATTGCCATCAAGGTCAGTGACCGTTCCGTTATTAGAACCTAATTCAATGATGTTGGCACCGATAATAGGTTCTCCGCCTGAACTGGTCACCGTTCCACGAACAGACGCCTGGGCATTTACCCCTAAGGAGCAGCCATACAAAAGCACCCCAAAAAGGAACAAATACTTCTTCATATATAAAAATGTTAGTGAAATATACTTGAAATTAGGATGATATTAATTTTTTACGTTCATTACTAAAGAGGCTGCACCCAGAATAGCTGCATCATCGCTCCCCAATTCAGAATATACCACTTTAACTTTACCTTTAAACATTGGCAACAACTTTTTATCCAATGATTCTCTTACGGTTTGTATAAAATAATCTCCGATGTTAGAAAGGCCACCGGCTAAGATAATAGCTTCGGGATCGGTAAGCACTACTAAGTCGACCATTTTCAAACCCAGCCATTGTGCGGTTTTCTTTATTGCCATTTTAGCTATTTCATCTCCATTTTCTGAGGCTTCCGCTATTTTTTGGGCATCGAGCTGATTAGGTGATAAATCCCGTAAAATACTATGCTGATTAGCGTTTGCCAATAAAGAAATAGCCGTTCTTTTCAGCCCTGTTGCGGAAACATAGGTTTCAAAACAACCTCGCTGACCACAATTACACAACCTACCATTTTTCACTAAAACAGAGTGACCGTACTCAGCAGCCAAACCATTAGAACCGGACAAAATTTTTCCATTTATGACTACGCCGGACCCCAAACCAGTACCCAAAGTAAGTAAAATGAAATGATCCATTCCTTTAGCACTACCGAACAGCATTTCACCCAAGGCGGCAGCGTTGGCATCTTTTGCGACGAAAACAGGAAAGTTCCATAGCTCTTTCAAGGCACTTTGCAGAGGAATTTCCGTTAAAAATGGGATATTGGCAGCTTCAGGAATGCTCCCGGTTTTGCCGTTGGCACCTGGCACCCCCATTCCAACACCAAGTAAGTTTTCCTTCGGAATATCGTGGGTAACTTCCTCCAAAGCTTTGGTTAAAAGTATTTGATAATCTGCAAAACTCAATAGAGGATTAGTAGAAAAATTAACTCGTCTAAGTAAATGTCCCTCGGAATCAACTAAACCCAATTTAGTATTTGTGCCTCCTATATCAATGCCTACTGTAAATTTCAATGGTTCCAAGACTATAAATTATATTGCGCCAATTTAATTCCACTTACATCGAAGTAAATAAAAGCTAAGGTAAAAAATATTTAACCACTATTCAAAATTCAACTTTTATATTGACAAATTAACCATTGAAATGGGTGTATTGAATGTATGTCATTAATCTTTGTCCTAAACAACACGCTGTTATTTTTCATTCTAAAGCAGATCTATTTCTTCCTTGGTAAATCCTGTTGAAAGAATTATTAAATCAACCTGTGCACCATTATCCTTCAGTAGTTTAGCCATGTCCCGTTTACTTTCCTGCCTACCTTCTTCAATTCCTTCTATTCTGCCTTCTGTTTTGCCTTCAATAAATGCTGAATCAATAACTGAATATAAATCCCTATATACTTTCAAACTTGATTCATATTGATCCATTTCTTCCTGCCCAAACTTTGCTAATTCAGCCTTCTCAAAAGCTTTTGCAAAAATTTCATCAGAAAAAATGGAAGGAATTGATTGAAAATCTTCCAGATTTTTTATAAAAAATAGCCATTTATCAAGTCTTGAGGATAGATTATCCTCTGGCTTCTTGAAATTTGGCATTTCAACATAGATGTAAGTCAACTTATCATAGAAAGTTTTTCCATTCTGATTTTTCAATTTTATGGTATGCACCACCTCACTTTTCTCAGGTTCACTTTCATAATCATCGAAAGTAAAATCAAGTATTCCGATACAAAAAACAGCCGAAAGGTTATAATTCCATTGTCCCTTTTCAGCCTGTTCCCTTATCGGAAAAGTGGAATAATAAATGGTTCTCTCTTTAAAATAATTTTGCTTTGCCTTTTGAAGCTCAACTATAAACTTTTCGTTTGACTCATTTTCGCAATAAATATCAAAAATGGCATATCTGTCTGCTTCTCTCAGACTAAGATGTTCTGTATTCTTAAATTTTAAATCTATTATTTTATTTGCCTGTGGAATCAAAGCATTGAGAAAATCAATGAGAAGTTCTTTACTGGCTTCTTCTCCAAAAATTTTCTTAAACCCAAAGTCTGTAAAAGGATTTATATACTTCGCCTTCATCTTTTGATTGTGTTTATGAAGATACGATTATAAATCAAGAGAAGGATTGATTTCCTAAAGCTTGTCTATATTCTATAACAGTTTATGTTAAAGATTCCGCGATGATAGGATTTGCTAACTTTGCTAAAATTTTACTACATTGAAACAGACCTCTGGGAACATGAAAACAGCCTTTCCATTTACCTCCTTTCAGAGGCAGCAGGACTTCTCCCTGTCTGTTAAGGTAGCCAAACCACTCACCAAATTCAGCATCGGGGAAATGAGACCAGGTATATTGATGCACTTTATTAAACCATGCTAAACAGCGGGAATCTCCTGTATGGTGGTACCCTTTAAGTAAGGCAATCAAGGTTTCGACATGCACCCACCATAGTTTTTGATCCCATTCCAATGCCTGAGGAGGGTAATTTTTCACATCCATAAAATATAGGATGCCTCCGTATTTTTCGTCCCATCCGTAGGACAAAGTACGAATAGTCCTATCGACGGCTAGTTTCATTAACTGTTTATCCTGCCTTCTTTCTGCGATATCCATAATGAACCACATACTTTCAATGACATGACCCGGATTCACACAACGTCCTTCAAAAGTATCAGAAAAAGACCCGTCAGGTTTCACGTTCTCCAGCGTAATATCATATTCCTTGTTATAAAAATCGACCATGACCTCATTTACGCAGGTATCAATCAAGGATTCAATATCGAATGTATCGGACAGACTTTCCAATTCCAGCGCCAGGTTGCAAAGAATCATGGGGAGGGCAAAATTCTTGAGCGCTCTATTTTCAGGAATAGCTTTTGAGAATTTTCCTTTAGGATTGGATTGTCTTTGAAGAATACGTTCAAAGGATTGAATGGCTATTTGGGCATATCGATCTTCTCCGGAAGCTTTGGACAATTGAGCAAAGGCCATTACAGCGAAACAATCGGAAAAAATATTATAAGCACTAACCAGTGGCTTTCCATCTTTTCTTAACGAAAAATACCAGTCACCATCTTCATTTCTACCATATTTTTCAAGAAAATCAGCACCATGAACGGCTATTTTAAGCCAGGAGGGATTAGCTTCCCATTCGTTAAACATTTTTGCGAACATCCAGACTTCTCTGGCCTGTAGCCAGATAAATTTATCTGTATCAAAAACTTTACCGTCGCGAAGAAGACAGGTAAAGTAACCGCCGTCCACATCATCGAGACTATATTTTCCCCAAAAGGGAATGACATTTTCCGTTAAGGATTTTGAGTAAAGGCTATAAAAATCGCGCCAATTTGGAACAACTACTGACAAAACTATGGGTTTTCTACTTCTACAATCATTTCCACTTCCACGGCCATATCATTGGGTAATGAACCCATACCAACGGCAGACCGGGCATGTTTTCCTTTTTCACCAAAGACGGCGACCATGAGGTCTGAATACCCATTAATTACTTTTGGGTGATCTGTAAAAGTGGCGAGTGAATTGACCATACCCAAAACCTTTACAATTCTTTTGACTTTTTTCAAATCTCCTAATTCTGCTTTAAGAACAGCTAACTGATTGATACCTGTCCAGCGCGCGGCATCATAGCCCTGTTGAATAGAAAGATTTTCACCTACTTTACCTTTTATATAAGTGCCGTCAGATAATTGCGGACCTTTCCCGGAGAGGAACAATAAATTTCCTACGCGAACCACATTGACATAATTTGCCACGGGACTTGAAGGCGCCTGTAAAGTAATACCCAACGCTTTCAATTTCTCCTCAGGATTATAATTCTCCTGTGCCTCCATATTAAAATGAGTTAAAATGACGATAAACAAACAAAACCAATATTTCATTTTCAATCCTTTTTTTAAAAATAAACACTAAGTTAATAAAATTTCTTTTATTCGACGTGCAACAATTCTTTCTTCTCCAGGATTTAACATCCAGGTTGTCATATCAAGGGAATCGCTACCGCCGACCGTCTCTATGGACGGATGACCATTTCTAAGTGCAATGCGAAGGCTATCAGGTGAGTGCTTTAATTTTTGTACATCAAGATACAAGCGAATAGAAGGTACATGATTGGCAATTTCCGGAATATGAATTTCCGTTTTTACGCCAGGAACCGAAGAGACCACATCATGAATATGATTAATTTGATCTTCCCACATTTTCCATTCGGTTTCAAAATCCTTATTGAGATAATTTTCCACGGCAACTAAGAGGGAAAGCATTTCCTCCTTATTTACTTTCATACCTCTTCCTATGGTATTTCCGTTAGGCACAGCATTGGCCCTTGCTGCCAGGATTAAATCTTTTCTGCCAAGAAGCAAACCTGCACTTTGAGGCCCCTGCAGACCTTTCCCCCCTGAAAAAGCGACCAGATCAAAGCCCATATCGGTATATTTCCAAAGATTTTCAACAGGAGGAACATCAGCAGCACAATCATTGAAAGTAGGAATACCATATTTTTTTCCCAGGGCAACAAAATCTTTATCTTTAATTTGTCCGACAGGATTAGCATAATTAAGGAACCAAAACATAGCTGTTTTTTCCGAAATCGCCTTTTCGAACTGCGGCAAGGTTTCCACTTCAATTAATTTAATTCCCGTATTCCTAATGGCGTGATCATAACCCACCCGATGTGATTTTTGAATAATTACCTCAGACTTCATACCAGATAAATCCCCCGGTATTTTATCTATTTTCGCTGCATCCAGGCCAGTTAAAACACCTGCTGTACCTAAAGTAATAGCAGAGGCTGCACCCGAAGTAACCATGGCAGCTTCACAGCGCAATAACTGAGCCAAACGTTCTCCAATCCTGTCATGCAATTCATTTAAATTTACAAATTGCGTACTGGCATAAAGGTAAGCGTTTTTAACCTCCTCCGTCATCAAACTACTTGTTAACGCTGTGTAAGTACCTGCTGCATTAATAAAAGTACGAACACCCAGTTCTTTAAAAAAATCCCTTGGATAACCTTCTCCGATGGATTGAAAATCTGTCATTTTTTTAAAATTCAACAGACCGCCAATAAAAGGGATAGCTGAAAGATTTCTAATTAAATTTCTTCTTGAAAGCATCTTTATAAATTTTAAAATTAATCTAAAGCGGCAATACAATCCATTTCCACCAGAGAATCACCAGGAATTCCACCATAGGCAGCTACTGTAGTTCTCACTGGAGGTTTTTCACCAAAACGGCCTCTAAAAACCTCATTCATGGCAGCATAATCATTCAAATCGTGTAAAAAGACTGAAACTTTGAGTACTTTTTGCATAGAAGAACCATTTTTCACCAATTCCTTCTCCAGTTCATCCAACACATGTTTGGTATGAGCCTTTATATCCCCTTCAAAATGAGCCCCTTTTCCTGCTATAAAAAGGAGATTTCCATATTTTACGGCACTTGAAAAAAGAGGGATACCCTGTTCATCTGTAATAATTTCCCCCACTACTTCCTTTTGGTGAGAGATTGCTGGTTTTTCTGATGCTTTTGCCGAAATAGTAAAGCCAAAAATAGTGGCCAACCCAGCACCTATTTTCTTAAAAGCCAAACGTCTGTTTGATTCCATTTTATTATTTTTTTTGTTAATTATTTTTCTTGATCCTTTATAGGAATACTTCGCCACCAGGTAGCCAGTGAGGAGCCCGAAATATTCATCCAGGGTCCAAAAACTGCAGGAGCGAGCCCTACCGTTGCAATTTTATTCATGGTAAGCGCAATACCAGAAGCTAGTCCTCCATTTTGCATACCCACCTCGATGGCAATAGTTCGGCAATCGCGCTGATTAAGACCAACTAATTTTGCACTTAAATACCCTAAGAAATAGCCTAATACATTATGAAGGATAGCAGCAAGAATGAGGGTGAGACCAATTTGAAGTAAGCCATCCCGACCATTTGCGGTAATAACGGTAACTATAATAGCGATTCCGGCCATGGAAATGACAGGCATGGCGAGATCCAGCCATTTTGCCTTTCCATGAAAAAAATAGTTAAATAATAAGCCGGCACCTATAGGTAAAATCACCATTTTGGCAATATCTAACATCATTTTCCATAAATCAATTGGAATGTATTGACCAGCAAGCTGCTGCATCAGAAAAGGGGTGATAAATGGTGCTGCAATTGTAGCAATGGCTGTAAGCGTAACAGATAATGGTACATTTGCATTGGCAATATAGGACATGACATTGGATGCTAAGCCACTGGGGGAACAACCAATCAGAATAACACCAGCGGCTATTTCCGGTGGGAAATTAAATAATTTTGCCAGTCCAAATCCGAGGAAAGGCATAATGGTAAATTGACAAATAAGTCCAACCAATACGGCTTTTGGCATTTTAAGAACACCTAAAAAATCTTGCATCGACATGGTGGTTCCCATGCCAAACATAATAATTTGCAACAAGGGAATGATGAGTACTTTTGGTTTAAAAGTCCCTACCTGAACAAAATAGCCTGGGTAAAACATCGCAAGAGAAACTGCACTAAAAATAAGCACCGTAAAGGTGAATCCTTTTAAAAATGGGTGTAATCGAATACCTAATGAAAGTAATAAGAAGGCCAGACTTAAAGGAATTCCAGCCTCACTTCCATTTCCAGATATGGCTAAAATGGCCACGCCAACGAATAAAAGGCAAGACAAAATCAAAGAAATTTGAAAAAGTTTTTTCATGTTAATTAGGGTTAACTGTTGAAGGCATAATAATTTGCCAAATCCTGATCTTTTGACCATATTCTACTACAAAAATATGATTATCAATGGCAGTAGATCTTTTAGGGTGAAAATTAGTCGTCGAAAATAATACTGAATTACAAAAAAATACTCAATCTAACGACTTTAGCGTAAGGAAAGGATGAAAAAGGGGACACCATTTCATTATTGCTGACTATTTTTCCCATACTGATTTTGACACGCCATTCAAATCCCACACCGTTTTTCCACCCCTTAGGGTCAGTTCACAAACTAATTTTTTATTACCAATAACCTTCCAACCCATTACATCGGTGTATCCAAAAGTACCATTTTCCAATTTCAGCACTGCAACATCTGCTCCAGCACCTACCGTTAAATGTCCTAAGGCAGGCCGGTTGATTACCTGAGCAGGTTTCCATGTGGAAGCTTCAATGACTTCGTCCAGCGTTAGTCCTACATTCAGCAATTTGGACATCACATTCAACTGGTCTTTCATCCCTCCATTCATACTACCTGTATGTAAATCGGTACTTATAGTATTTGGTTTGAAACCTTGTTCAATCGCCGGAATTGCCTGATCCCAAAGGAAACTACCCCCACCATGACCCACATCAAAAACAATCCCTTTTTTCTGAGCTGGAAGGACAAAAGGTTTTAATTTCCTTTTTTCATCCACCAAAGGAATTCTTCCTTTAACTTTAGCATAACAATGGGTAAAAATATCACCAGGCCTTAATTTTTCATTGAATAAGGTTTCTAAAGAAAGTTCTGGTTCCACCCCTCCGAAATCGATCATTACCGGAATATTTGCCAATTTACCCGCTTGAACAGCCTGCTCAACTGGTGTCCATTCAGGGCCTGCATAATGTGCCACTTTAACCCCCACAATAAAATCGGGAAATGCAAGGGCCTCCATCGCCGTAAGTCTTGCATCCATATCGAGCAAATTTTGTTCGATTGGACCACCCTTCATCCCAGTACCAACAATATTCAAAAAGGAAAGAACCCGGGTTTGGGAAGTTTCAATGGTTTGCTTTTTAAATGTTTTGAAATTTCTCCAGCCTGACCCGCCCACATCAACCACCGTGGTAACACCTGACCTAAAGGTATAACCATCAGGAGCGAGGGCGCTTGAACCATTACTTAAATAAGCATCTGGTTCTGTTCCATAAAAATGATGCCCGTGCATATCAATAATGCCCGGTACCACATATAATCCAGTCACATCAACCACTTGAAAAACATTCTTTGTGGATAAATTTGGACCTACCTGAACGATAATGCCATCATCAATAGCCACATCCAACTGTTGGTTTATCTTATTTTTAGGATCAATGACGGTTCCACCTTTCAACATGAGGTCAATTTCCTGCGCAAAGGAAAAAAAAGACCATGAAGTAAAGAGTAGAGATAAAAAACAATTTTTAATTAGTGCTGCCATATTTTTTAATTTTTTTGAAACCTAAACCAGTCTTGCCCGGAAAAAGGAACGATGAATGACTCCAAAGGTGATATTAGAAGGTTTACTTCCCTTCAATTGAATTTCTATGACTATTTTACCCGAACGATTTAAACAAACTACGGTACCCTTCCCATATCTTGTAACATATAGATTACCTTTTCTATCGCAACGCATGCCATCCAATCCAAAATCGGCAAATTGATGAAACAATCGTTTGTCAGAAATGAACCCCTCTTTATCAATTTTATATTTCCAAATTTTCCTTTGGATACTTTCATTCACAAAAAGATGCTTTCCATCCGGACTAACTTCGATACCATTAGTAGTTCCCATATTATTTTCAAGACAAAAAGTGGCTCCATCCGACCTGATAAGCCATAATTGTCCTGTACTCATTTTCCAATTCGGATCAGAAGCGTAAAGGAATCCATTGGGATGAATGGCCAGATCATTGGGTTGATTCATATCCTTATGGTGAGCAAAAACCTGAATTTTTTTATTTAAAATATTAATTTTCAGTATATTATGACCAACATAATCTGCAACTAATAAATCTCCATCGGGATGTACCCGAATGCCATTCCCTACACTACCCTGCGGTAAATTAATGAATTCATTTACCAGATGATCTGGAGAAAGTACGCCAATAGTGCCCTCTTTCTGGAAATTGACCAGATAAATATTTCCATTTTCATGAAAACAAGGTCCTTCTATTCCGGAGGTAAACAAGCCTTCTGAGACAACATCTATAAGTTGAAAATAATTGGTATTATCCCTGAAAGTCTTACAGCTCAACAAAAAAAACAGACATCCCCCAAAAAGTAAGTGCGATAAAATGCGAAACATATCAAGGTTTTAGAAAAAGGAATAGTTGGTAAATTAAGGATTATTTTTTTATTTGGACAGTTTTCCATAAAATAAAAATGGGTTAAACCCTCCTTATTCAAAATCAGATTCATTTATCAGAAGTTTAGTCCAACTTGCACATAAAAATGCACATGTTCATTGTCTTACTTTTTTGGGGATTTTATGCCCACAGATTATTAAATAATCTGGCTATTTACGCTTTGCCTGCCTCCATGATTTCCTTTTACCAAATGGAGGAGACTTACATTATGGAACATGCGGTTGATCCGGATAAACGACGATATGCCTCTCCTTTTGAAGCTGCGCGCCACTACATTGATTTTGAAAAATATGGCTCTGCCCCTTATGATTCCTTACCTCAAAAATATACTGACGCCATTTTTAAATATCACACCTTATATTTGGTTCAACAGTCGGATACCATTCATTTTAAAAAGGATGGTCTGGAAATGCCTGGATACAAGCAAATTTTTAAAAAACACATAGCACCTAAACTGCCCGACGGGGAGTGGGAAATGCCAGAGGATAGTTTATTTCAACTTTTAGCAGAAGGGAAAGAAAAAACGGGAGAATTCATCTTTGAAGAACAATTAAATGGGCACGGAATTTTACCATGGCACCTCATGCGAATGCAAAAAAGACTGACCGAGGCATTTATCAAAATGGATAAACCACGTATTTTACAGCTTTCAGCTGAAATAGGACATTATATCGGTGATGCACATGTTCCCTTGCACACCACCCAAAATTATAATGGACAACTCACTGACCAGATTGGAATCCATGCCCTATGGGAAAGTCATATTCC
>JAFMBH010000185.1 GCA_017858735.1 Bacteroidota bacterium | reverse complement strand
GTTAATAAGTTTGAGCAAAAAAGAAAACGATGCAGATTTGAAGATTAAGCAGTTATTTGCCGATCTGTTATCGAATCCTGCAAAATATCCCGTATTTACTTCCAATGCGGACAATTTACAGTTTATTTCAAAAGCACCTCTGTATAAATATCCAAAAAATCCGGATAATTATGGTTTTGACGCCCTTCGCGAGAACACTTCAAAATTGTATATCGATTTGTTGAAAAAATATCAGGATCCAAGATTGTTCGTAGTGGCGGAACCTGCTGAGGCAGCTATAAAAGCTGGTAAATCTCCTTTAGATTTTGAATCATTTAATGGCGCAAGTTCTGGTGAAAGTTTAGATGATATGACTTTTAATGCTCAAAAGGGTGTTTACTCGTTGATTAACCGTAAGCGTTTTTATGCCACTTACGAGGGGGAACCTCTTGTTCAGGTTGGGTATGCTGAAATGTGTTTGAATATTGCGGAAGGTATAAACAGAGGTTGGGCTTCTGGCGATGCCGAGAGCTTTTACAAAAAAGGTGTTCTTGCTTCTATGGATTTTTACGGCATCAAAACAGGTAACCTTACCGTTTCTTTTGCTAAACCTGGTGCTGTTTTAGGCATTTTTGATAATTTCACTTTACCTGTAAATACAGATACTTATCTTGCTCTTCCTGTTGTGAAATATGCTGGAAATAGTGTATCTGGTCTGACGCAAATATTGGAGCAAAAATATTTGGCAATGGCACAGGGAAATGATTTGGAAGCATATTACAATTTCAGAAGAACTAATATTCCAGTTTTTCTAAAAGGTGTGGGTACTGGAAATGGTGGCCAAATCCCATTGAGATTTAGATATCCTAATAACGAACTGACTACCAATGCGGTTAATTTAAATGAAGCATTGACAAGGCAGTTTGCTGGAAAAGATGATGTTTTTGGAAAAATGTGGATGATTCAGTAATAATATTTGACTAGTTAATTTTAAGTTTTGTGATTAATGTGTAGGCGGGTGTGCTCCCCACCTACACTTTTTTATTTTCTTTCCTTTCTAATGCCTATATTGAGTGCTAAACCTACATAATGTCCCATTTTCTGAGTTTTTGTTTTGTCTGCCTTTGCATTACCATCCACGCACAATCTCAGCCTAATTTTATATTTATTTTGTCCGATGATCAAAGTTGGAATGGAACTTCTGTATTAATGGATCCAAGTCAGGTAGATTCCCGAAGCGATTATTATCAAACGCCCGTATTAGAGGCATTGGCAAAAAAGGGAATGATTTTTAGTCAAGGTTATGCCTCAGCTCCTAAATGTGCCCCAACAAGGATAAGTGTGCTAACAGGAAAATCGACGTCAAGGCTTCATTTTACTTTTACAGATAACACGCAAGAAGCTGGAACCAGAGTTTTGGAGGCTAAAACGGAATTAGTGATTCCTGATTCTTTAACGACTATTGCTGAATGGCTTAAAAAACAAGGTCTCAACTACACGACTGCACATTATGGAAAATGGCATATTCAGGGAAAAGGGCCTGCTTTTCATGGCTTTGACAGGGGAGATGGGGAAACGGGAAACGAAGATGGCAACCACGACGGCTTAGTTCAAGCAGATCCCAGGAATATTTTTAGTATTACCGATTCTGCCTGTATATTTATGTCTGATGCCGTAAAACAAGCAAAGCCTTTTTACGTCCAATTGTCACATCATGCGCCAAGAAGCCCTTTTGAAGCTACCCAAAAATCGGTGGACGAATGGAAAGACCTTTTGAAACATCCATTGGGGAGAAGACATAAAAATCCCGAATATGGGGCAATGCTTCAGGATTTAGATGCGGGTATAAATAAATTGTTAAATAAAATAAAGGAATTAAATATTACGGAAAATACTTATATAATTTATATTGGCGACAATGGCGCCGGAGGGAATAATAGTCCCTTGAAAGGTGGAAAGTCTTCTACACAGGAAGGGGGTATTCGAGTGCCTTTTTTCATTTCAGGACCGGGTATTGCCGCCAATTCGTATCAAGCGCAACCTGTTATTGCTTATGACCTTTTTCCTACTATCGCGTCACTGGCAACCAATGGCAGTGCTATTTTGCCTCCTTTGTTGGATGGAATTAGTTTGCTACCACTCTTAAAACCACAGTTAAATTTGCCTTTTAATCGAAATCAACAGGAATTGGTTTTCCATTGTCCGCATTTTAATCCCAATACTTTTCCTCAATCTGCCTGGATTGATAAGGATTATAAATTACTAGTCGATTATGAGGCAGATAAAATTCAACTATTCGATTTAAAGAAAGATATTAGCGAAACAACTGATTTATCGTCTTTATTTCCCGCAAAGGCGAGAGAATTGACTGTAAAGCTTAGAGATTATTTTAAAATGGTAAATGCCCGTATGCCTTCGCTTAACAAGAGTTACAGTAAATTTACGGGAACAGTAGATGATTTGGACAAGGATAGTCTGCCAGATATTTGGGAATTTAAAGAGCTGCTTACTACTGCATTTATTGGGGCAGATGACCCCGATAAAGATGGCATTTCTAACTGGAATGAGTGGAAAGCTAAAACAGATCCTTATATTTCAAATAGTACCACACCAAATAAGGAAATTCAACTTCCTGCCAATCTTTTCAGGGTGGTGGAAAATCCTTTTCGGGACGATATTTCTTTGGAATTTTTGAACATTCCCAAGCATTCAAACGTTGAACTTTTATTATTTGATTTACAGGGAAAGCAATGGTTGAGGGAGTTATATTCCGGATACGAAACAGTAAAACGTATTGCTTCTAAAAATTTAAGTTCTGGTACTTATTTACTGCGAGTCCAAATAATTGGTTCAAATGAATTTCAATCTCAGCTCATTCAAAAACAGTAAATATGTTAACCTTAGAAACCATTGTAAAAGTAGTCATCGCATTATCCATTCTATTTGTTTGGGTATTCAGGTTCGATAATATCGTCAAGGAATTCAAACAGTATGAATTAAGTGATTTGATGAGAACCATAGTAGGCACATCAAAAATCGTATTGGCTACTTTGTTGGTAGTGAGCATCTGGCATGAAGAATACGTTGTTCTTTCAGCTGCAGCTATGGGTTTTCTAATGATTGTTGCCCAATATTTTCATTTTAAGGTCAAAAATCCGTGGCAAAAACATGTTCCCTCTTTATTTCTTTTGACCTTATGTATTTATCTGGTTTATCAAAATGCTTAATCATTGAGTTTATATAACTTTTTGGTAGCACTAAGTGGTCTTTCTTTTCTTATTTACGGCATTACCTATTTCATGTCTAACAAAATGAAATTGGAGTTCAGCCGTTTTGGATTAGCAAAGTTCGGAACCTTAGTAGCTACCCTGGAAATTTTAGGTGCGATAGGTTTATTCGTAGGCTATTTCGCAAAACCCATTTTTCTGTTGTCTGCCGGTGGGTTATCACTCCTCATGTTGCTGGGAGTAATAACTCGGTTAAAAATCAAGGATAATTTAGTAGTAATCATCCCTGCATTCTTTTTCATGGTATTGAACGGATATCTGTTTTTTA
>JAFMBH010000072.1 GCA_017858735.1 Bacteroidota bacterium | reverse complement strand
CTCTATCCTTAAATGGCCGGGTTTTTAATACTACAAATGGTATTCTTAATCTGGAAAATCTTAGAGGAGGTGTTATCAATTATATTGTGGAGGACGCTATAAATACTAAAAAAGAAGGCTCTTTTACTATATCTACGCCTACTCCTTTTACCGTTGAAGCTACGGTAAAACACGATAGTGAGGAAAGTGGATGTACAGGCAGAATTGTATTATCCATTTCTGGCGGCACCGCCGCTTACACTGTTAATTGGAACACAAATAACACAGGGCTGCAATTGATCAGTCTTTGTGAAGGTAGTTACACTCCTTCAATCAGAGATGCTAACGGTTGTACTTTTGTGGGAGCGCCTATCTTTGTTAATACTTTTTCCGCAAAACCCGCTATTACAAAAAGTGATTGTCCGGAAGATTTGAACGGTTCTGTTATTCTGGATGTCCAGGGAGGTAAAACGCCTTACAAATTCAGATGGGTGAACAGTAAAGGGGACACTATTAGCAGTTCAAAAGACTTAATTGACGTCATGTCAGGGGTATATACCGTAGTTATTGGTGAAGCTTCTGGTAATGAAGTGGTTAGAGTGTATAATGTAGAAGCTAAAAACATATTGACAGCCAACGTAAAAGCAAATTCCAACTATAATGGATTTGTTGTTAGCTGCCTTTCTAATAAAGATGGTATTCTTGAAGTGACAGCAAAAAATAATAGTGGAAGTACTTCTTTTGTTTATGAATGGTTGCTAAATGGTAATTTGGCAAGTAGCGCTTCCTTATTTCAAAATGCTGCTGCGGGAATGTATCAGGTTAAAATTTCAGATCCCCTTGGTTGCACCATAACAAGAGAAATCAACGCTACTGCTCCCACAAAAGTCGATTTGAACGCCTCTGTCATCGATATTGGATGCCCTGCAGCCAGAAATGGTTCTATTGTTGTTTCTGCTTCTGGTGGGGTTCCTGGTTCTACGTATGTGTATGTCTGGAATAATGGTGTAAGAGGTCCTTCCCTTAATTTAATTCCCCAGGGTACCTATTCCATAGAAGTTGAGGATAGGAATAATTGTAAATATACTCAAACCTATAACCTAAAGGATCCAGCACCTATCGTGGTGACCCTTAAAGCAACGCCAACCCTCGACGATAGAAATTGTGATGGAAAGATTACCGCTTCCGCAACCGGTGGATTTCCTCCATACTACTACTCCTGGCCACAGGTTGCTGGAAAAACAGATTCGTTTTTATTGAACCTGTGTCCGGGGATTTATGGACTTCAATTAACTGATTCCCGTGGTTGCGCACCTAATCCTGCTATTTCTGTCGTTGAAGTTAATGATGAAAGATTCGAATGTTTAGAATACCGAAAATTGATTACCCCCGATGGAGATGGCTTAAACGAGGAGTTTATTATCAATTGTGTAACCTTTGACCCAAAGTTCCAGCAAAATCAACTTCGTATTTTTAATCGTTGGGGACAACTCGTTCTCGACCAGAAAAACTACAGGAATGATTGGAAAGGTACGACCATAAATGGTGAGCTTTTACCTCAAGGAGTGTATTATTTTACCCTGGACTTTAATGGCGATAAACCATTGGAAGGTTCTATTACCCTGTTAAGGGAAAACTAATTTATCGCCAAAGTGCTAAAATATTAATCTGAGATTCATGAAAAATTTATTTCTCCCCCTTTTGCTCCTTCTTTTTTGTTCAGGGTCTTTACTCGCTCAAGATGAAGCTAATTTCTCCCATTATACTGTAAATCCAGTGTTGGTGAACCCAGCAGCTTCGGGCTTACGTGGCTTTCATCAGCTGCAAGTAAATGGCCGTTATCAATGGTCCGGTATTTCAGAAAGTCCCAAATCGTTAAATGCGCTCTATAACGGGCCATTAGGAAATAAATTTGGTCTGGGCGTTGGTGTTCTTTCAGAAAATGCAGGCCTTCTCTCCAGAACAAAGGCTATGGTGAATTACTCTTTCTTTTTTGATATTAAAGAAGATTTTTTCCTGTCAGCTGGTTTTTCAACAGAATTTCAACAGTTGCGCCTAAGAAGTTCCGCCATATTTGCTGATATTACTAATGGAAATAAATATTATGATTTAAATGATCCTATAGCGGAAAATGCAGTGGCAGGTATCGGTCGTTTCGATGTGGCTCTTTCTGTTATGGCTGGTTTTGGTAATCCCGTAACCGAGGGAAGTCACGAAAGACCTACCTATTTAGGAGTAACCTTTTCTAATATTGTTGGGAATCGTCTCGATAATATCGCCATAGTAGATATAAATAAATCTTCTCCTTTCGACTACTATATGGTATTGGCTGGTCACAAAATCAAATCGTCTTCCAGTAATGTTTCTATTGAGCCTTCTGTTTTTTTAAGGAGAATTAAAAACGCGCCTTTTCAAGCTGACCTGAATCTCAATGTTGGTCTGTTAAACGACCAGTTTATTACCGGAATTTCCTATCGTTCTTTAGGCGCTTTAGGTTTTCTTCTTGGTGCTAAAGCGGCTAATATTCAATTTTTCTATTCCTTCGATTTATCTCTACAGGAAATTAGCAGCTACGCCAGTGGAACAGGTACCCACGAAGTTACTTTTGCCATCGCTTTTGATCCTCAAAAATATGGGAGTAAAAAATAATCAATAAGATAACAAATTTTTGCTTATTTAAAAGGCCTCTATCCAAATTAGGATAGAGGCCTTTTTCGTATAAATATATTTTTTAAATTAATTATTATCTATATATGTAATTTGGCATGATTTTGTATTGTAACATATTATTGAAAACAGAAATACTTAAATAAGGTGTTTCGCTGGTTTTTTATGTGGACGGTTTTATCTCGTATCTCAAATCCGGCAATTATGGAAATCATGAATGGAAAAGCAAAAAAAAATGTGCCCTCTATCCTCACTAATTCACTTAGCTTGAGGAACCCCTTTTTAACCAATGTGTTAAGGTTAGGACCTTTATTGGTTCTCTCTCTCCTTATTTTCCTATCGGAAAATTTGGGTGCCCAAACCTTGACGTGTAACCCTGCACCAATAAATGCACCCAAGGAAATTGCGGTGAATCAAAATTGTGAAGGGGTTATTCATCCCGCTATTATTGTCGATACCGCTTCAACGACCTATGCTACGGCAAATATGTCTATTGCGTTATTTACACAGAGCGGGACGCTCATTAAAAGGGATACTGGAAGTCTAACGGTAAATTTAAATCCTTATATCGGTACTATTGTTAGGATCGAAATTTTGGTTTTTGGTACCGCTTTTTCTTGTAACGGTTTTGCCCGTATTGTGGACAAAATGCCTCCCGTAATTACCTGCCGCGATACTATTGTTAGTTGTAGCGTTGATACGTCCGGGATCAATCTGGGAAGACCTACTATCGTAAGTAATAATTGCAATGGGACGCTTTCCTATAATTATAAAGATAGTGTATCTGTATCCGATTGTTCCCTTGATACCCTTCAAAAAATATTCAGACGATGGATTGTGGCTGATATTTATGGTAATGCCGATACTTGTATTCAGAAAATCAGTTTGCTAAAGCCCAACCTTGATTCATTAACTCCGCTTCGAAGAATTGTTTTTCCACGAGATACCTTGCTCAGTTGCAATACCCCCAACGTGAGTCCAGGTATAACAGGTTTTCCTACCATTAACGGAAGTGTGATAAACTCAGCTGGATTGTGTAAAATTAATTACTCCTATACCGATGATACGACACGTACCTGCGCGGGACTTAGTTTTGCTGTAATTCGTCGTTGGACAGCCATCGATCTTTGTACCAGTCAGGATACACTTCATACTCAGATTATTCAGGTTAAAGACACCACTAAGCCTGTTATAGTATGTCCTTTGCCTTTAAGAGTTTCAACTCAACCGTCTATTTGTATGGCTTTGGTACCATTAAATGCACCTCAACTGATAACAGATAACTGTGACGCCACACCAAATTTAATGGTAACAACCCCATTTTCAGGAACTTATCCTAATCTAATAAGTATGCCTTTAGGTACCCATACCATAACCTATATGGCCATAGATAAATGCGGGAATACCGCCGTCTGCACCTCTACCGTGGAGGTGTTTGATACTACCCCACCGGTCGCCATCTGTACTGGCCCTGGAAATATTACGCTGACCAATGAGGGTACAGCTTACGCCTCTGCCAGAGCTTTTGATAGTGGTTCAAGAGATAATTGTGGTCTTCCTGTTTATTATAAAGTGCGCAGAAAAGATACCAATAGTTGTAACGGCGCTAATGGTGATGATTCTAGCGCTCCCGGTTATCAGGAATGGTTTGATGATTATGTTTCCTTTTGTTGCGATGATGTCGATAAAGGTAAAATTACCGTTGAAATGAGAGTGTATATTTCAAATCCAGGGGATGGTCCAGTTGATCCTGCCAGGGAAGCACCAGGGGGTAATCTTTGGGGTAATTTCTATAATACTTGTGAAGTTAAAATGACGGTTGAAGATAAACTTCCTCCTGTAATTATTTGTCCGGCAAATACCTCCACTGAGTGTAATGACGAACTCATTAATCTGGGTCGATTTGGAAGTCCTATCGTTTTGGAAGCTTGTAGCTATACTTTAGATTCTACCCACAATGTTAAAATGGAGGAATGTAATACCGGCCTTTTAACGCGCACTTTTACAGCTACAGATGCCCGTGGATTAACAGCTACTTGTACCCAAAATGTAAATATTGTTAATAATTCTGTTTTATTGGCTCAACATATCACTTGGCCAGCTGATGTAACAATCAATTCTTGCAACGCTCAGGTGGGTGTGAATGATCTTCCGGTAATTAGTAGAAGGCCTTTAGTAAATGAACCCCTTTGTGCTCAAATTGCTTTTGCCTATACCGATAATGTTTTTAATATGACTTCTCCGGGTTGTTTCAAAGTTTATCGTACCTGGGAAGTTGTCGATTTGTGTAAATATGTTCCAGGTTCTCCCGGACATCGATTTACTCACGCTCAGTTGATTATCGTGGAGGACAAGATACCACCGGTTTTGACCGTTCCAGCCAATCAGGTTATCAATTTGTTTACTGACTGTAATGTAGCTCAGGTTACTGTTCCTTTGGCAACGGCTACCGATAATTGTAACCAGAATCTTATCATTACCAATAATTCACCTTTTGCAAATCAAAATGGAGCAAATGCCAGTGGAACCTATCCTTTAGGTACTACAACTTTTACCTATTCTGTTTCTGATGGTTGTGGAAATAAAGTAACTGGACAAACCTCTGTAACGGTTATTGACAAAAAACCACCCACACCGATTTGTAAAAATATTGCAGTAAATCTGTCCAAAATGCCAGCTATCATGGCCATGGTCGATGCCAGAGATATTAATCTTGCCAGCCGTGACTTTTGTGGTGGCCCTATAAAAATTAGTATAAAAAGAGGTAATTCAGGAAACAGTATCCCTCCTCATCCTCTCGACACCATGTTAACGTTTACTTGCGCCGATTTTGGTATTCAACCCGTGGAACTTTGGGTGACAGACACTAAAGGAAACAGCGATTTTTGTACCGTTACCGTTGATGTTCAGGATAATGATGGGCTTTGTCTAACCAATCCTATCGGAAAAATAGCAGGCGTTATCAAAACTGAAAAAGGGGAAGACGTTGAAAAAGTGCTTATCAAAGAGGTAAATGACCCTGCGATGAACGTTTTAACTACAGCTACTGGTAAGTTTGAACTGGCAAATCTAGCTTTTGGCAAAAACTATAAATTACAACCTTACAAGAACGATGATTTACTTAATGGCCTGTCAACCATGGATTTGGTGCTAATCCAAAAATTTATCCTGGGCATCATTTCCCTGAAATCGCCCTACCAGCAAATCGCTGCTGATATTGATCGTTCCGGTAACGTTTCTACCCTCGATTTGATAAAATTGAGGAAGTTAATCTTAGGAAAAGATACCGATTTAGGAACACAGAATAATTCATGGCGCTTTATTGACGCCGATTATATCTTTCCCGCTGGTGTAAATCCTCTTAAGGCACCTTTTCCTGAAGCTAAAACCTTAGACGATTTTAAAACAAAATTTGCCCAGGCTAATTTCATAGGTATTAAAGTAGGGGATTTAAATAGCTCCGCAACGCCAAATAGCCTCATTGTGCAAAATCCAAGAAGTACTTTTGGTGAACTACAATTACAGATTCCCAACTTGAAATTTAATTATGGTGAGGAATTTACCATCGACGTAAATGCAGCTTCTCAGGAAGATGTCGCTGGTTTTCAGTTTACGTTAGATTTTGATGAAAGAATATTGGAAATAATAGATTATGCAGCAGGAGATGTTCCTGGCATATCAGATGAGAATTTTGCGCTAATTAATAGAGAAAAAGGTATTCTAACCGCAAGTTGGAATGTGATGCGCGAGAAAACATGGCCTACCACGGCCACTCCAGTGCTTAGACTGACCTTCAGAGCAAAAAAATCGTCAGAGTTAATCTATGCACTAAACGTTGCTCCTCATCCAACAGTTCCCGAGGCTTACACCCATGAAGGTGGTATGCTCGACCTTAATCTTATTTTCAAAGACGGTGCAAAAGATATAGATAAAGGAGGATATCAGTTGTTTCAAAATTATCCGAATCCTTTTTATCAAAATACCACTATAGGTTTCACTATACCACAATCACAAGAGGTTAAAATATCTATTACTGATATGATTGGAAGGTCGGTTTGGGAAACTAAGGGTATTTTTCAAAAGGGTTTTAACGAAATTCCTTTCCAAAGAGATGGTTTTTGGAGTGATGGAGCTTACCTCTATAAGTTGGAAACCAGTTCTTTTACCGATGTAAAAAGAATGATCCTAAGCTCGGGTAATAAATAAATTAATTAAAAGCTTTTCCATAGTTTATATAAGGCGGCATCTTTTTAGATGTCGCTTTTTTATAAAATCTCTCAGTTTGGCATGAATTTGGTATTGCCTCTCTTGTAACTATTAAAAAAATTTATTATGCGTGGGTTCAAAAAATTAGATTGGATTATCATAGCTATAATTGCTTTCTTTTTAAATTCTCCTGTTTTATTACACAGCCAGTGTACACTGATTTGTAATAATAATGTTTCGATTAGTGCAGATTCTACCTGTAATTTGAGAATTACGGCCGCAATGATCCTTAGCGAAACAAATCCAGCTATTTGTACTCCATCAGCGCCAACAGACTACGAAATTACGGTGATGCTTGGGCCCAATGGCCAGCTTTTACCTACCACGCCTTTCGTTGGTCGTACCTATTTAAATCAATTGCTCTATGCAAGAGTTCGCCACATTCCAAGTGGAAATATCTGTGTAGGTTCCTTTAGAGTGGTTTCACTGGGTTCTCCTCTTATTATCTGTCCAAGAGATACTACCGTTCTGTGTGGAACACCTACAGATACAGCAAGATTAGGAAAAGCTACTTCGTTAGAATGTAACTCCTACAGTATTACTTACGAAGATAAATACGAAAATAGAATTAATGCGTGTACCGATACGCTCGTTGGTATCATAAACAGAACCTGGACTATCACCCTTTTAAATGGACAGAAAAATACTTGTGTTCAAAAAATAAAAATAAAAAGACCCGTAGTAGGAGATTTAGTTTTTCCGGCAAACCGTGATAATGTAGCTGGTAGAAAGGGAGTCTCTTGCGTAACTCCCAATGTAACTCCTGATAGCACAGGTTGGCCTAAATTAAACGGATTTAATATAATGCCTTCAAATATTTGTGGCCTTTCCCTTACCTATAATGATCAAATAATCAATGGTTGTGCTCCTACTTTTACCCTGATTAGAAATTGGACGGCCGTTGATGGCTGTACCAATGGAATACGTACTTTTCAACAAGTTATTCAAGTTATTGATACCATAAAACCTCGCTTAACCTGTATTTCTGATACTTTGGTTGCTTTTACTTCTTCTGCAACGCAATGTGGTGCTACCGTTATTGTTCCACCCATTGTTTTTATAGATTCCTGTGCACCAAATAATCAGATCAGAGTGGTTATCATGTCCAATTATGGGGTGATAAATGGTAATGGAGGTCAATTAACAGGTGTTCCCCCTGGCTTTCATAGTATCATGTATATGGTATCAGATCCTTGTGGAAATACTTCCCAATGTACACGTATAGTTCGCGTAGTTGATAATACACCCCCTGTTTTGGTCTGTCCCTCAAGTATTCAGGTTTCATTAACGCTCACGGGTGAAGCTCAAATAGAACCCAGTTCCTTCTATCTACAGGCAACCGATTTATGTTGTACCAATCTGACCTTTAAACTTCAGAAAATGACAGCGTCCCCCTTACCTTTTTCTGATTCCTTAAAATATTTTTGTGCAGAAATTTTGACCAATAATATGGCTACCCTTCAAGTGACCGATTGTTACGGAAACTCCAATTTCTGTATGGTAGAGGTCGATGTAGTCGATAAACTTCCCAGAACGATTATTTGTCCCGATACGGCCAGAATTGGGAATCCATCCTTTTTGGCAGATACCAGCAGAGTGGGTGCTCCACGAGTAAATGGTACCTGTAATTTATTTCAACTGGAATATGAGGATGACAGAAACCTTGGTTGTGGCGGTGGAACAGGATTCGTCAGAAGAGACTGGACGGTATATTACGGCGGTATTGATACATTCAATTGTCCAACGCAGATTATCATTTTGAATGATACCACGCAATTAAGAGCTACCTTTCCAGCTGATTATTCTCAGACAAATTGTACGAATTTAGCTTCGTTAAGACCAGACAGCCTACCCACACTCTTCCGAAGACCAACGGTTATTAATCCTGCTTATAAGGGTATTGTGGTTACCCATATTGATACAGTAAATTATAATGTTTCCGGTGCCTGTATTCAGATTTCAAGAACCTGGACGATTACCGATACCTGTGTTTATGAAACTGGTGACCCCATCGGACCTTTAAATGGAAGAATCGTTGGCACCCAACTCATACGGGTATTTGATAACACGCCTCCAAGCTTTATATGTCCTTCTGAGGGATTGGTTATTTATCTGGACCCAGATTCTTGTAATACCACTCTTAGACTTCCAATTCCCACGGACATTCAAGAATGTCTTCCCGATCTGGTGACCATTTCTTTGAGCGGTGATTTTGGAAATTCTTTAGACATATCCCGAATTCCCGCAGGTATTTACAACGTTACCTACCGTGTAGCAGATATATGTGGAAATTTTGGAACCTGTGATGCTACTTTTGCCATCATCGAGAATACGCCGCCAGATATGTTTTGCAACAATATTGTGAGTAGATCCCTCGCAGCCTCTGGCACGGCCATTGTGAATGCTGTGGAATTTAATACTGGGGCCACAGTCGATAATTGTACTGAAACCGATTCCATCCGCTGGAGAATCGGTGCCCGACCTACGCCAGGTTTCACCGGGCCACCTCCAAATGCTTCTTTAACGTTTGCGTGTGACGATATAGGCGATAATCTATTGACGGTTTGGTCAGTGGATATTGCAGGGAATTATGAACGATGCGATGTTATCGTGAGAATAAATGACCCATTGGCCGTTTGTGGCGGCGGTGTTACCGTAGCGGGTGCCATTAAATTGGAAAATGGTTCCGGCGTTCCAACCGTAAAAGTGGAGGAAATGAAAAATTACTCCGGGGAATCTATGACCGATAACAAAGGAGCGTATTCCTTAGGGAATCTGGTGCCAGGGGGTACGTATGAATTCATGCCTGGAAAAACAGGTAACTATACAGATGGTGTGACTACGCTCGATTTGATATTAGTTAACAGGCATTTAACGGGTTCCAGAGCGCTGGAATCACCTTATAAAATAATAGCTGCTGACGTAGATGGTAATGGAAGGATTTCTGTAAGGGATGTCATTCAATTGCAAAGATTGATTTTGAATGTAACCAATACCTTTCCTGAGAATAAGCCCTGGCGCTTCATTCCTAAAAGTTTCCAGTTCCCGAATCCAAGGGATCCATTTTCAACGCCTTTCCCTGAATCTAAAGCGGTTTCCAATCTTTTTAAAGATATGACCGATGGAGATTTTGTGGCTATAAAAATTGGTGATGTTAATAATAGTATAATCCCTGAAATTGGTATCAGCCCCCGTTCCCAGGAATCTTCCAGAGCTTTTTTACTCCCGCAATGGAAGGTTAAACCAGGGGAACGGGTCTGGTTACCTATCCATTTTGAAAGCAGTGACCTTTGGTGGGGTGGACAATTTGCCCTGCAAGTGAACCCGGAACTGATTAAAATACACGGCTTCTCTGGTTCTAAAGAATTCAATATCAGCAGTAAACTTTTGAATGATAATACCTGGGCTTTGTCCTGGTATGCGGACGATTTGAAAAAGAGCGAGGCAGGTGAGGTATTAGGATTTATTGAGGTGGAGGCACTTCGGCAGACTAATCTATCTGATGCTATAGCATTAAATAATAATTCTTTTGATTCAGAGGCTTACTTATCAACACAGAACATTGATTCAGTGGTGGTCGCCCCCCTGACCATTCAGTATGCTTCACCAAATGCCGCAACCAATAGTGGGTTGCGGCTTTGGCCGAATCCTTTCAAAGATTGGGTGACTTTTCAATTGCCTCCCGCTTCTGGTCTTCAAGGTGTTTTAGATATTTATGATGTGCAGGGAAGAAAAATCTGGACAAAATCCTGGCAGTTGAATAAAGGGGATTCTCCACTTTTTACCCTTCAGGCCAATGAATTGCCTCATGCAGGAGTCTATATCTATAAATATACCGATGGTTTTGGACAATATACAGGAAATCTGATTTTACAGAAATAATTCAAGATTATGTTTTTTCAGGATAAAGTGCCTATTTGCCACTTTATCCTGAATTTTTTTATATGGCTTCTACATTCCAAAAGGGAAAGTGGGGAGAAACGCTGGCGCTAAACTGGCTCACTCAACACGATTTTCAAATTATCGACAGAAACTGGTTTTATGGGCATGCAGAAATTGATATCATCGCCTGGCAAGCTCCTGTTTTAGTTTTTATAGAGGTAAGGCTGTTACATCGAAATAATGCCCATTTACCTGAAAATACAGTGAGTGGTTTGAAAAGAAAGAAAATAGCTTCTGCCGCCGCTGCTTTCACAGAAAGTAAACATTATCAGGGAGATATTCGATTTGATATCATCGGAATTGTGTACGATGGTCAACATACCCCTGAAATTCGCCATTTCCCCGATGCCTTTTTTCCAGGCTTATTCTAAATTCAATTTGTTTTTAAACTACTTTAAAGCTAATTTTATAAAAAATTGTAATGAGTATGTTTTGGAAAATATCAATGTTTTTACTAGTTTCTGTTCTTATGCTAAATGCGCTTATTGGCCAAAATGTGGCTGACAATAAAGAAATAAGACTAATTACCTTAAATCCAGGTCATTTTCATGCCGCATTGATCCAAAAATCAATGTACCCTCAGTTGTCTCCCATCGTACATGTTTATGCTCCGGCAGGTACCGATGTCGAACTGCATTTAGCAAGAATTAATGCATTTAACAAAAGATCCGATAAGCCTACCCAATGGGATGAAAAGGTTTATATCGGAAAGGATTATTTATCCAGGATGTTAGCTGAAAAAAAAGGGAATGTGGTCATGCTGGCCGGGAATAATAAACTGAAAACAAAATATATTTCCGATGCAGTGGCCGCTGGATTTCATGTTTTTGCCGACAAACCGATGGCTATAAATGCTGCAGGATTTAATTTACTTGAAAAAGCCTTCAAACTGGCTGCTCAGAAAAAGGTCTTTATTTACGATGTCATGACAGAGAGGTATGAAATTACTTCTATGCTTCAAAAGGCATTTTCCGAATTTGAAGAGGTGTTTGGCGTGCTTCAGGATGGCTCAGTAGATAATCCTGCCGTGATTAAGGAGAGTATTCACCATTTCTATAAGGAAGTTTCAGGTGCCCCTCTTCAACGTCCGGGGTGGTTCTACGATGTTACACAAGAAGGGGAGGGGATCGTTGATGTTACCACCCATTTGGTAGATCTTATTCAATGGAGTTGTTTTCCTGACCAAGTACTGAACTATGAAAAGGATATCAAACTGTGGGATGCAAAACGTTGGGCAACCCCAATAACACCCGCCCAATTTCAAACGAGTACTAAACTCACTCAGGTTCCCGAATATCTTAAAAAAACCTTGAATCCTGAGGGTCAACTGTCTGTTTTTTCTAATGGACAGATTGACTATCAGATAAGAGGACACTTCGCGCGCGTAAAAGTAACCTGGGCATGGCAGGCTGAACCCGGTGCAGGTGATACCCATTATTCAATAATGAGAGGAACCAACGCCAGTCTGGTGATTCGGCAAGGCGCTGAACAAGGGTATCAACCCGTTTTCTCTGTTGAATCCAACAGATTTAAAGAAGTGGTCTATCGCGATGCCTTTGAAAGAGTATTTAGGGAAGTAGCGAAGTCATTTCCGGGTATCAGCTATATTTTAATAGGAAATACCGCTGTTTTCGATATCCCCAACGTGTATAAAGAAGGTCATGAAGCCCATTTTGCCAGAGTTACTGAAAAATATCTTGACTTTCTCGCCAAAGGTAAAATGCCTGAATGGGAGGCTCCAAATATGTTGGTTAAATATAAATTAACCACAGAAGCATTAAATATGGCCATTAAAAAGTCAAAATAACCGGCAGATTACTTTGGTTCTTCATACACCCCAAGTTCCACTTGTCTTTTTTGGAGATTGGTGTCTATAAGTCTAACTTTTAGTTTGCCGCCCATTTTTATCGTTTGCCCAGTATAAATACCGCGCGCAAAAAGTCGGGAAGGATCCATCTCATAGGGTTCGGAGAAACGGTTAAAGGAGAGAAATCCTTCACAATGTGTGGTTAACAGTTCAACAAACAGACCTCTGTCCATCATCCCGGTAACTATCCCTTCAAAAACTTCGCCAACATGGCTTTCTAAAAATTCTACTTGCTTGTATTTAATGGATTCCCGTTCTGCCTCCATAGCTTTCCTCTCCATGCTGGAAATATGACGGCATTGTTCTTTTAAATAAACTTTGTTGGTAAGCCATACCGTTTCCAGATTTTTAGCCAGCAAACGATGGGCAATGACGTCGGAATACCGTCTGATAGGCGATGTAAAATGAGTATAATGACTGAAAGCCAATCCGTAATGACCAATATTCTCAGGAGAATAAATGGCTTTTGCCATGGTTCTGATGGCAATGGGTGCTAAAAATTTAAGCGCAGGGTCCCGAAGGGATTGCTCTGCCAGTAAATTATAGGAATTAGCTATTTCCTTAGGGGAATCTACCCTCATTTTTACACCAAATTCTTTGGCAAACCTGGCAAGTTCAAATACTTTATCCTCATTTGGTTCGTCATGTACCCTGTAAATAAATGGAATTTCATAGCCTGTGGCATCCATTTTATGTTGAAGAAATAGCGCAACCTCCTGATTCGCCAAGAGCATGAAGTCTTCAATTAACTTATGCGCATCCTTTCGCTCTTTAATAAATATTTCTACGGGTGCCCCTGATTCATCGAGTTTAAACTGCACTTCATCGGACTCAAATTGGATAGCTCCGGAGGCAAATCTCCTCTTTCTTAACTGATGAGCTATTTTGTTGAGATGTATCAGTTCTGCAGCATAATGTCCCTCCGACGTGTCCAGAATCTCTTGCGCTTCTTCATAAGTAAATCGTCGGTCGGAATGAATAATCGTTCGCCCAAACCATTTTTCCGTGACTTTTCCCTTTCCATCGATATTGAAAATGGCTGAAAAGGTAAGTTTGTCCTCATTCGGTCTTAACGAACATAATTCATTACTTAACTTTTCAGGTAACATTGGGAGTACGCGATCTACCAGATAAACGGAGGTTGAACGAGTGTATGCCTCTTTATCTAAAGAAGATCCTTCTCTAAGGTAATGTGTAACATCGGCAATATGAACACCAACTTCTATCTCACCGTTTGACAATGGGCGATAGGAAATGGCATCATCAAAATCTTTAGCGTTCCATGGATCTATGGTAAAGGTTAATATATCGCGAAGATCTCTGCGCAGAGCAATTTCTTCTAATGAAATGGTGGTATCTATATTTTTTGCCTCATTTAACGCAGCTTCACCAAATCCTAAGTCGAAACCTGCATTTAGCAAAATGCTTTGCATTTCAATATCATGACTTCCGGCAGCCCCCAAAACGTAGGTGATTTTTCCAATGGGGAGCGGGGTAGATTGACCTGTCCAGCCAATGATTTTCACTACGACCTTGTCACCGTCTTTACCACCTAATATTTCATTAAGGTCAACTTTTATGTCATAAGGTAAAATGGTATCCGTAACTACAATGCCAAATTTATTATTCAAATATAAAACGCCCAGAAAGGACTCTTTAGCCCGGGTTATTACATCGACAACCTCACCTTCAGGGCGACGTTTTCCTCTGGGAGTCCAGGTTTGTATCCTTACAGTATCACCATTCATCGCTGTGTTCAAATTCCGCATGGAAATATAAACGTCTATGGGTTTACCTTCCACCTTTATAAATGCAGCGCCGGATCGAGTCATATCAACAATACCAATATCCCCTTTTTCCTGCTTTTCAACAGACACACTACGGTTGAATTGAAATTTATAATCCTCCAGGGCGAGCACTACTTTTTCTGTTACTAAAAGTTCCAACGCATGCAATATGGAGTCTTTAGTATTTGCAATACCGAGCGTTTGGGCTATTTGACGAGGGTTATATCTTTTTTTCGGGGCATTTTTCAGTAAATCCAAAATGGCCAGCCTTAAATCTTTAACATTATATTTTGGCTGAGAATCATTGGACGATATGGTTTTTTTCTTTTTTGACATGTCTATTTTTTAATCCGGAATAAGTTCATCTTCAATTTCAACGATGCGGCCCTCCGGCAATAATTCTAATAACAACGTTGTACTACTTCCTGGTTCATACGTTTCATCAATATGTGATATTCCAGACAAAATTCTTATACGCCAGTCCTCATCCATGACGGCAATAGACTGCAATATGGTTTCCTGGATAACACTGGTACCTGAAAGTATTCTTTTGTCTATAAGTACGCCCTTTTTAGTAAAGGTAGCAATGATGTAATGATAATTCAATAAAGCAGCTTTCCAATAAATCAGGGCTTCAAATGCTTCTGTCTCTCCAACACGAAAACAAGGCATGAATTCCGTAAATTCGTCAGGTTCATTTTCTTCCAGGGGATAAATAAATTGTTGTATGATGGCGTCGGGAAGAGGAATATTGTCCTGGCTGAATATCTTGATGTTCTCCTCAGCCAAAACAATGGGTAACGGCATTAACGGAAAAAATTGAATAAATTCGGAAAAGGTTGCTTCTTTTAAAGACACTAGCGTTGATTTTGTTAATAATGTTATTTGAAATGATTCTAAATTAATTTAAAATAATAAACTTAACGCCATGCATTGAGTTGTAAATTGTCTTAAAGGTATAGATTTGTAGAACATTTTTCAAAATGCCGTTAATGAAAATATAATACAATGAGTTGGATGACTAATGCACTTAAACCAATCGGATTAGTTTGGTTTGCTAATTTTTTAACATCATCAATAGGTAAAAAGCTGTTGATGAGCCTTTCAGGTTTGTTTCTTATCTTATTTCTTCCTGTTCACTTAATTGGAAATTTACAATTATTGACAAAGGATGCCGGGGTTTCTTTTAACCTGTACTCTTATTTCATGACGCACAATCCGTTAATCAAAACGGTATCGTATCTTCTTTATTTTTCTATTCTTCTCCATACCATTCAAGGATTGCTATTGTGGAGAAAAAATAAGAAGGCCAGGGGAAATATTGGTTATGCGGTAAGTGCACTAAGAGGTGACGGAACCAATGTGAAAGCTGCGTCAAACATGGCATGGTTGGGAATTATCATTTTTGTCTTCATAGCCGTGCACATGTATCAATTCTGGCTTCAGATGAAGTTGGG
>JAFMBH010000017.1 GCA_017858735.1 Bacteroidota bacterium | reverse complement strand
AGTATTCCATAGATAACTTTATACCGTCTTTGTATAATTGTTCTGCATTTTCAGTAGTCCAGCCCAATGATGCTGCTTCTGCACGTGCTATTGAAACTTGTGCAGAAGTTAATATGGCATGAGGTGTATTGGCTGCTCTAAAAGATGGAGCTAAGACAAATGACCAGGTAGGATTGGCGTTTGTAAACTGAATGGCTTGTTCTCTTGGAAGTCCGTAAGGAATGCCAGTAATTTTACCCGTCTTGTCAGCTGTTGCAAAAGAATTCACTCTTGGGTCAGTTCTTTCATTTAACATATTAACCATTATTTCGCTAATGGCTTGATCTTGACGAGTTAGGTAAGCTGCATACCATGGATTGTTAAAGTTTCCTCCAGGATAATTTAACATAGCATTATCAGCATTTGCAGTAATAACTCCACCATCAGCCGCTAAAGCAGCTTTTGCCTGGGTTGCACCCGTTGCCGCATCCGCTTTGGAAATACGTAAAGCCAAAACTAACCTTAGAGAATTGGCAAATTTCTTCCAACGTGTAATATTTCCACTGAAAAGGATATCACCTTTAGCAGCGATACCACCGTCAAATTGTTTTACAGCTTCGTCTAACTCCTTGAATATACCATTATATATGGTCTGTTGTGCATCATAAACAGGTTTTACTTCACCAGTAAGTGCCTGAGTGTAAGGAATATCACCAAAATAATCTGTTAATCTTGCAAAGTAATAAGCTTTCAAAATGCGGGAAATCGCTATTTGATTGGCGTTAGAACCCTGAACCAGTGCGGCTGTTTTTAAATCAGCATCCGTATTGTTTATGATTACATTTTGAAGATCATAAAGAACGCCTGAATAGGTACCAAATCCACCTTCAACCCTTGAATATAATGATCCATCCGTATATTGTGATTGAGCAAAATATTGACAATAAAGACCTTCTGTTATAAAGGTAGCGCCCATTCCTGATATGGCATTGGTTATTAAAGCGGCAGTTACAGGCTTGTTCGTTCTGTTTGGATCTACATTTGTATCCCCAAAGTCTGTAAAACTATCACAAGCTGGAAAAAATCCAATGGATGCCAAAAGCATCAAAAGGAAAAATTTAGAATTATTATTTCGTTTCATATTTCTGTTTATTAGAATTGTAATTTAAGGTTAAATCCAATACTTCTTGTGCCAGGAAATTGTCCGTTTTCACCAAAAGTACCAGCAAGTTCGCTTGGGTCAAAATCGCGATTTTGTGCATAAATCAACCAAGGGTTTCTTGCTACTAATGAAATAGTTGCTCCCTGAACGAATTTAGCAAAAGAAGTATTCGCCACAGGAATACTGTAACCAAAACTTACTTCTCTTAATTTTACAAAAGACAAATCAAATAAATGATCTTCAGCGATACCTCTATTTACAAACTGGTGGAAATAATTGAAGCCATCAGCATACATAGAAACTGGTTCTCCTGCCGCATTTACACCTTCTACTTTAACACCACCACCAGCACTTACATCGTCACGAACGTTATTACCTTTATCATTTAATGCACCTGTTGATGCGAATAATCCAGAGAATTTACCCCATGCGTCAGATAATGAGTAATATTTACCACCAAAAGAATAGTCAATATTAAAACTGAATGAGAAATTTTTGTAAGTCAACTGACTTATAAATCCTCCTGTTACATCAGGTAAAACACTACCTAAATATTGGTTTGGTACTGATGTATATAAACCATTTTTGTCTAAAATGGCTCTTCCCTGTTCATCGCGTTTAATGGCTCCTCCGCGTAATTGTCCCCATTTTTCACCAACTACATTCACTTGACGTACGCCAAATCCTGTAAAAGTGCTGTTTACACCAACTAATTGTTCGGTAATTCCTGCTGTTAACTCTTTTACCTCATTATCGATACTGGCAAAGTTTAAAGTTATATCCCAGTTTAAATCTCTTGTCTTAATAGGATTTAAATCTACAGCAAGCTCAACGCCCCAACGGTCAATTCTACCCGCATTAATCAATTTGCTGGCAAATCCACTCGCAGAGGTAATAGGAATACTTAGTATTTCGTTAATTTTCTTTTCTTTGAAATAAGTAGCACTTAAGCCAACTCTATTATTAAAGAACTTTAAATCTGTACCAATCTCTAAGGCTGATGATAATGATGGTTTAATACCCGCATCAATTAATCCGTTTGGCGTAGCCATAAGGAAGTTACCAGCCGTCCATTGATTAGCATTTAATCCGTAAAATAAATCTAATTGATAGGCTCCCAAATCAGATCCTACCTGAGCGACAGATGCTCTAACTTTACCAAAGCTTAAAAAAGGAAGGACATCAGCTGTTAATTCGCTGAATACAAAACTCGTTCCTAAACTTGGATAAAAATAGCTGTTCGCGTCAGTAGGTAAAGCTGAACTCCAATCGTTTCTTGCCGACCAATCAAGGTATAACAAACTCTTATAACCAAAAGAACCTCTGGCATATACAGAATTTACCTGCTTTAAAGATCTACCTTCTGATGGTACTTGGGCTACTTTTGAATTACCTACGGTAAATAAATCAGGTACGTTTAATCCCTGAGAAGTCGAACCTGAAATTGATTTCGATTTGTCAGTTCTCATGTTTACCCCAGCATTGGCTTCAACACTTATATCTCCAAATTTGTCAGCATAAGTTGCTATGGCTTCATAGTTATCTTCCTTAAAATAAGTTAATTGTGTTGAGTAAGAATTGAAATAACCTGTTTGTAAACCGGATAATTGTAATATGTTATTTACCTTGTTCTCAAAATCTGTTTGGTATTCATTTCTGCGAATAAATCCAGTAACTTTAAGTTTATCACTTAATTTAACGGTCATATTTACATCGCCAAAAAATCTACGAGTATTGGTTACAATATTTCTATTATTGAAGTAATCATAAGGGTTATACCAGTAATTTGCGGCATAGAAATTTCTTGGACTGGTGTTATATTTTGGAACGTTGTAATGGTTCCAGCTAGCTAAATATCCCTCGGGTGAAGTCATTCCCTGAAGTTCTTTCATTTTGGCGAAATCTAAATCACGATGAAACCATGAATTAAATGAGCCTGTAGAATTGTTTGCATATCCATCGGAAAATTCACCGGTTATTCTATTGGTAACGTAGTTGATATTTGCTCCAATCGAGATGTACTTACCTAAATCCACATTGGTGTTTGTAGCCACTGTATATTTATCTGAACCTGAGTTTGGTAACATACCTTTTGCACCTTGATTTGTCAAGGAAACACGTAAATTATAGTTGTCGCCACCTGTTTTGAAGTTTACGTTATTTAACGTTGTAATACCAGTACTATAAAAGTCGCGGATATTGTTAGGTTGAGCTTCCAACTTCGCTGTTTGCATATAATAAGGATTCTTATCATTTTTGTACCATGAATACCATGGAATGTACTCCTGACCTGTCATTTTGGGGCCCCAACTAGAGTCATCCTCATAATCGTGATAAAATTTGCCGTCCAGTGCTTTCCAATCAGCTGGCATACCAGCGTTCCATGTAAATTTGATTAATTCTGACTCACCACCACCAGCGTGGGTGTTTTGATATTCAGGTAGGATATATACTTTATCAAAGAAAGTACTTTGGTTAACTTCTACACCAATACCTTTACCTTTATTACCTTTTTTAGTCGTTACCACGATAACACCAGCATCTCCACGTTGACCGTAAATAGCTGTTGCGTTAGGTCCCTTTAAAACAGTAACACTCTCCACATCATCCATGTTGAAGTCAAAAGAGTTTGTAACAGGTGTTCCATCAACAACATACAACGGTCCTTTGTCAGACAATGATCCGGCACCACGGATACGGATAGAAGCGCCTGAATTTAACTTCATGGAAGATTGGCTTCTAACCTGTACACCGGCAATTTTACCTGCTAAGGCATTATTAATGTTCGTTTGGCGAATAATCGTCAATTGATCATTATTAATTTGCTGTGCTGCGTAAGTTAAGGATTTTTCAGAACGCTTGATTCCCAAAGCAGTAACAACGGCTTCCTCTAGTAAAATTCCTTCTTCTAAGGTGGCGTCAACCGTGTTTGAAGTTCCAATGGTTACTTCAACTGTATTGAAACCAGTATAGCTGAAAATCAAAACGTTGGATCCCGTAGGAACACTGATAGAATAGGTTCCATCTAGGTTGGAAACCGTGCCTCCAGTAGAACCTTTAACGAGAACGCTCGCGCCGATAAGCGCCTCACCCTTAGCGTCTGTTACTTTTCCGCTTATGGAACGCTGAGCCTGTGCCAGGCTAAACACTCCAAGAAAAAGCAATAATGTAAGTAAATGTTTTTTCATAAGAGAATAATGTGTTGATAAATAAAATATTTTAAATATGAAATGCAAAATACTTTATTTATTTCAATTATCATTCTAAATGAATTAATAAATATCAAAACTAATTATTTAATAGTATTACTATTGTTTAAAAATTAAGGTATGTTTAGCCATTTATGTACCTGAACACTCATTTTCCATTGTGGATTATTTAAACAATATGCCAATGTTTGCTGCTCTGTGGTTTTCGTATTTTCTCCATCCATTGGTTGGAGATAAAAATGGTCGAAGGTAAGTTTTTCAAATTGTTCAGGAGTAGCATCCATCTGTGGGTAAACAAGTTTGAGTTCATTTCCTTGTGTTACCACGAGGTTCGCCGTTGATTTGGGGCTTACGCAAACCCAATCTATGCCATCTACCATGGGTTTTGTTCCATTTGTTTCAACTGCTATCTCAAATCCATACTTTTTTACTGCCTGGGTAAACGCGACATCCATTTGTAAAAGGGGTTCACCACCTGTACATACCACATAAGGAGTTCCTTTTGAAAGGTCTGGCCAGCAGGAAGCAATTTTCATGGCTAAATGTTCTGCGTCAGGATAGGTTCCTCCATTTAGCCCGTCAGTACCTCTGAAATCAGTATCACAAAAGGTACAAATCGCTTGTGCCCTGTCTTCTTCGCGCCCACTCCATAAATTGCATCCTGTAAATCGGCAAAATATAGCTGGTCTGCCTGCCATAGCACCTTCGCCTTGTAGTGTATAAAATATTTCTTTGATTTGGTATCCCACTTTACTTTATTTTTGCACAATAAAAGAATAATTTTTAATTCTTTGGATATAACTTTATTATTGTGCTAATTTTATACCAAAAGCATGCAGTTTTTATTTCCTGTTTTTTTGTGGGGTTTATTGGGTCTGTCTATTCCTGTAATCATTCATCTTTTTCATTTCAGACGATTCAAAAAAGTTTACTTCAGTAACGTTCGTTTGCTACAATCTATAAAGGAGGAAAAGCAAAATCGGTCCAAGGTAAAAAAGCGCTTAATTCTGGCCATGAGATTATTGGCTTTTGCCGCCCTCGTTTTTGCGTTTTCCCAACCTTTTATTCCCTCTGGTAAAATGTCAAATAAGGGAATTAAACACATAAGTATCTTTGTTGATAACAGCTTCAGTATGCAAGGTATTACCAGAGATGCTCCTATGCTGGAAATTGCTAAAGAGAGAGCAAGGGATATTATTCTCGGTTTTGGTAGGGAAGATAAATTTTACTTGATTAATAATGCTTCAAGTTCCTGGAATAACCGATTTTTGGCCAGGGAAGATGCTCTGGATTTGATAGAAGAAATTCAGATTTCGCCAGCAGTTCATCCATTACAGTTAATTCTAGATAAACAAAAACAAGCGCTATTAAATGATAAAGCAAAAAATGCATTTATTTACCAGATTTCTGACTTTCAACAGAGTATTTCCGACTTCAATGTAACCGTAGATAGTTCTGTCTCTCAGGCGCTCGTGCCTGTCGAAGCAGCAGAGCAAAATAATATTTCTATCGATTCCGTTTGGTTTGATTCTCCAGTAAGATTGTGGAAGGAGAAAATTCCCTTAATTGTTCAGACTAGAAACAGAGGAACGGCTGTGGCTGAAAACATTAGACTTTCCTTACAGTTTGATGGCCAAAATAGGCCTCTTGGTTCTTTTAATTTGGTCGCAGGTGAGGCTAGAATAGATACTGTTTTCCTTTCTCTCGATAAAGTTGGGTGGCAAAAAGCTTCCCTAAGTATTACTGATTATCCCATTCAGTTTGACGATAAATATTTTATTTCCTTCGAGGTTATTCCTTCTGTCGAGGTCTTACTTATTTCTAATGATAAACCAAATACGGCTTTTACAGCAGCTTTCTCGGGAATGACTCCTTTTAAGGTAGATTATCAACCAGCAAATAAAATTTCTTACGAAAAATGGGATAAATATGATTTGATTATCTTAGACGAAATTCCTGAGGTAAGTTCCGGTTTGTCTTCCACTTTGCTATCATACCTTGAAACTGGGAAAAATGTGTTGTTTTTTCCACAAGCAAACGCTCAATTAACGGATTATAATGCCTTTTTTAGCAAACTTCAAATACCTCGGGTACTGAATTTTAGTCAGGTGGAACGACAGGTGGGGGAGATAGATCTTGAATCTTTTGCTTTCAGAGATGTGTACGAATCATCTAAAGTTATGATGAAATTGCCTGTTTCAAAAGGGAATTTTAGTTTTGAAAATTCATCCATTTTTGGGGAACAAAAGTTACTCACCTATCGGGATGGTAGCAGTTATTTGAGTGCCTTTAATGTAGGCGGGGGTACTTTTTACAGGTCATCGGCGCCTCTTTCGAACGAATTTAATTCTTTGGTTAATCAAAGCGACATATTTATTCCACTTCTCTATAAATTGGGCATTGCAGGAGGAGGAAATCAGCCTATTTCATTTATTGCCGGAATAGATGAACTTATAAGTATTCCGTTAAACAATATTTCAACAGACAAAGTATATAAAATCAAAGGCTTAAAAGGAGAATTTATTCCCGGTCAAAGGTTTTTAGGACAGTCTTTAAGTTTATCACTAAACGGTCAGTTAAAGGAAGCAGGACAATACCAGGTGGTTGACGAAAGCGATAATGTCATTCATGAATTTGCCTTTAACTTTAATAGATTGGAATCTGATCTTTCCTACTTTTCATTTAATCAGCTTAAAGAAAAACTAGGTGATTTTTTTAAAGTTTTTTCTCCCGGAGAAGCCTCCATTTTATCTGCAAATGTTTCGGAGCAAAATCAAGGTGTAATTTTATGGCGTTATTTTTTAATCGCTGCGTTAATCTTTTTAATTTTGGAAACTTTTATTCTTAGATGGTGGAAATAACGTATTTCATGAATGCCGAATAGTTTTAAAAAATCAAGTTGGTTCATTTTATTTTGTCTTCTTACCTTATCCTTAATAAGTTATCGGTGGAGCGAATGGATTAATCTTCCACCTCATTACGTAGTTGAGCCTTATGGAGATGGCATTAAAAGCTATCTGGTGCCACTTTATCATATTAAATTTGATAAAACGTTCAATCAATATGATGGAATGAATTATCCTTACGGAGAAAATATTATTGCGGCTGACGGTTTGTCAACTGTATCATTTCCTTTAAAATGGCTATATAATAATGGGGTAGACCTCACAGATTATTTGCCAAAAATTATTCATTTTCTACTTCTTCTCAGTTTTTTGGTAGGCGTCTTATACGTTTATAAGATAGGTCTTTTACTCGGTTTACCTTTTTATTTAGCTGCCGCGACATCCTTAACCATTGCTTTTTTATCACCCCAATTATTGAGAATGGAAGCTCATTTGGGTTTGGCTCACCTGGCCGTTATTCCTGGCTTGTTGTACTATTGGCTAATGTATAGTAAAAAGCCCTATTTTAAAACCCTCGTTCCCCTCATAATACTCACCTTTCTTGCAGCAGGTATTCACTTTTATTATGTTGCTTTCATATTCTCCTTTTCATTACTTTTCTCCTTTTTTTGGTATTTTTTTTCAGAGAAAAAACCGCCGGTTCCCGTTTTTATAATGCATTTATTAGGTGCAGTGTTTATTCCATTTTCCCTATTATTTATATGGGTAAATGGCGGAAATCAACCTTTAGACCGAAGTCCACAACCCTGGGGCTTCTTTCAGTTTAATGCTACACCTGGTGGATTATTATTTTCCCAGGACAATCCATTTTGGCGTTGGGTGAGTAATCATCTCTTTTCCATTAAATGGGAGACATTTTCAGATATCGAAAGATACCATTATCTCGGTCTTACTTTTCCATTCTTTTTACTGCTTCTTATAGTTATTCATTTTTTACCGAAGCATAGGAATTATTTTTACAAACTCTTTTCTGTAAAGGATTCCGGGTTACTAGCGGTGGTGTTATCAGCTATTTTATTGTTACTTATTTCATTTGGTTTACCATTCATTATTAGTGGTTTTGAAGGTTTATTATCTTACACTGGACCTTTTAGACAATTTAGATCTGTTGGTAGATTTGCCTGGGTATTTTATTACGTCATTCATATTTTAATGGCCGTTTCTTTATTTAGATTTTTTAAAGGAAAAGGAATTGCCTTTTTTGTTTGGAGTATTTATTTCGCTCTCATGTCCTTAGATCTTATCCATTATCATAGAAAATTGAATGTAGGTATGGAGGCTATTCCCGAACTTGAAATGGGTAGAAAACTAAGTTTTTTAACAGGTATTCAGCCGGAAAAATTCCAGTCTATATTATCGATTCCATATTTTAATCTTGGTTCTGATCAATTTTGGATAGAACCGGAAGGTTTTATCTTGCAAAAGGCTTTGTTGATGTCGGCAAAAACAGGATTGCCTACCAATAGTGCAATGCTAACCAGAACTTCACGTAAACAAACGATTAATCAGTTACAATGGGTGAGTGAACCATATAAATATCCTTTGCTTTTAAAAGGCCTGAATGACCAACGTCCTTTCCTTTTAATGGTAGATAAAAGCAATCTGGAAAATGAGAGGGGAAAACCATACGCTCACCTGCTAAAATATGCCTCTATTTTACATGACGAGGACAGAATGTCTCTTTACTTATTGCCGTATAATTCTTTTGAAAAATCAATACAGGATAAAGTCAAAGAGGCAAATATTTTGATGTCATCTACATTGAAAACAAATACAAATACCTATTCGTCAGAGGATGATGCTGAATTTTTATTCGAAGATTGGAATAAGGGGAATGTTAACCAACAAAAATATGCGGGTAATAGTGGCTGCAAATATTTGCTGAACTCTGGCGATGTTTTATTTAAAGGAAAGGTTGCTGATAATGCAAAAGAGGGGCCTTGGATATTTTCTATTTGGATGTACATAGATGAGGACAAACGCGCTACTTCTCAATTTACAATCATAGAGGTAACAAAAAACAAGGACAAATATGAAGAGGTCTTTCCTTCGCACCCCAATATTCATGTTTTTGACGACAATGGCTGGGCCTTGATTGAAATACCCTGGGTTCTTCATCGCAGTGGAAGTCAAATAACGATTATTGCGAATAATCCAGATCTTAAAAAAACAAATGTTTTTATTGATGAAATGTTAGTCAGACCCTTATCTTCTGTTTTAACTAAAACAGATAATGATTTTATATGGGTAAATAATAGGCGATACCCTAAATTAGTTCAATAATTCCCTCGACAATGACTTGGTTATTTAAAAACGTCACACTGGTTGACCGAAGTTTTCCCTCAACATCGGGTAAAGTAGATATATTAATCAGTGAAGGCATAATACGTAAAATCGGTGTTGATTTGATAGCATCTGACGCAAAGGTTATTGTGATGGATGACCTTCATGTTTCTATTGGTTGGATGGATCTTGGTGCTAGTCATGGTGATCCGGGAGAAGAACACCGGGAATCCTTATCTTCATTGAGAGCTACCGCAGCAGCAGGTGGCTTCACTGCATTAGCTCCGTGGCCCGATACATATCCACGGGTGGACAATAAAGCGGCGATTCATTATTTAACTCAATCAAACGAGCAGGAAGCCGTTGAAATTTTCCCAATTGCCTCATTAAGCGAAAAAGGAGAAGGTAAAGAAATGGCAGAGCTTATGGATTTACATAAAGCGGGAGCCATTGGTTTTTCTGATGGTCTGAAACCTGTGGATAATGCAGGATTATTTTACCGGGCATTGAAATATATGAACGGCTTCGCTGGTATTTGTATCCATTTTCCTATGGATTTTAATCTGGCCGTGGATGGACAAATTCATGAAGGTAGAATAAGTGCCTTGTTGGGGCTTCCGGGTATTCCTGACGTTGCCGAAGATTTAATGATTCAGCGAGATCTTTCTTTACTCGATTATGCTGATGGGAAACTATTGCTTTGGGGCTTGAGCTCAAAAGTAGGGGTTGACAGATTGCAAAAATCAGAAAAGTTAAATCAATCGCTTTTTGCTGCCGTACCTATTTTCAATTTGGTTTTTTCAGAAGATGATCTGGAATCTTTTGACGTTAACTTTAAATTGATGCCCCCCTTGAGAACGGAAAATGATAAAATGGCTTTGAAGTCTGCTGTTTTAGATGGCACCATTCAGTTGATTAGTTCCAATCATTTGCCATGGGAATCAGAACATAAAAAATTAGAATTTCCTTATGCATCCTTTGGTTCAATATCTTTGCAACAAATTTTTCAAATGTTAAGAACTCATTTTTCTGAACTTCCTCTAATTAACCTGGTTGATATTTTAGCTTATAATCCTCGGCGAATATTTAAGGTAGAAATACCTGTCATTCAAGAAGGTGCTAAAGCTAATCTTACTTTCTTTTTGCCTAATGCTAAGACTGTTATTCTTAAAAATGATAATACATCGCTTTCTGAAAATTCACCCCTTTGGAACGAAACGATGAATGGTAAGGTCGTTGGCGTTTTCAATAACGGAAAACTAGTTTTGAACGATGAGGTTCTTTATAGCGATTTTTAATATATTTGACATAAATTTTAATAAAAATGGAAAGTACTAAAGAAAATTCCTTATCATTTCCCGTTAAATGGTCTCACGCTGGTAGATTCGGAGTATTAGCAGGTTTGTTAACTGTTGGCGTTACTTTAATGGGCTATCTGTTTGCTGGAGATTCCGTTTCTTTTCAGCAACAAGGGTTCTTTACCATGGGATCATTCATTTTGGTTCTGATTCTTGCTGTCCAGGCAGTGAAATCGTATCGAAACGAAGAATTAAATGGTTTCATTCATTTTAAAGATTCTTTTCAGGTAGCAGCCATGGTCGGCGCTGTATGCGGCTTCTTAGCCTCTTTATTCAATCTCGTTTACCTCACTTACGTCGATGCTAGTTTTATAGATGTCATGATAAGACAGATGGAGGAAATGTATCTTAAAATGGGTATGAATGAGGGGCAAGTCGAACAAGCACTAGAGAAACTTAAAGAGGGATTTTCGTTGGCAAATCTTGCAAAAGGCTTAATTACAGGACCAATTATTTATGCTCTTTTCGTTGGCTTGATAGGTGGCTTGATTGGAAGAAAGAAAAATAATATACCTGATATTGGATAAAAATGAGTCTGACGTCTAAATTTTTTAAACCAGCCTATCTTGGAATCGCAGCTGGGATATTTACTTGTATTTATTTTTTTCTTTTTTATTGGATCGATAAAATGCAATTTTTTAATCCCAATATCTATTGGGGAAGTTTTTCTATTTTGTTCCTGGCCTTTGCCCTTTTTATTCATTTTGAAAGAGGTAATTCCACCTCATTCCCTTTTATTTCTGGTCTGAGAGGACTTTTCTTTATTTTTTTCCTGAATTCCGCTTTCTATAATTTCTTTTATTATTTGATGATTAACTATTTTGATAGTCAGTTAATTGATATACAATTTAATGTAATTCAAGAGGGGTTAAATTCAAATGCTATTCTTTCCAATGAAGAGCAGCAGTCTGCTTGGAAAATATCGAAAGAAGAACTTTATAGCCATGTGAAAGCGAAAACTACTTTATTCAGTTACGTGCAAGGATTACCTGCTGGATTTTTGTTATCTATGCTTTTTGCCTACATTTTTAAAAAGGATTAATATGACCTATTTATTAGATATTTCTGTGGTAGTACCTCTTTATAATGAGGATGAATCATTGGTAGAGTTAGTACATTGGATCGATAAGGTGATGTTGGAAAATGCTTATTCTTATGAGGTTATTTTAGTGGATGACGGAAGTACGGATAATTCATGGTCGGTCGTGGAGAATCTTAACAAGCAATTTCCATCGGTAAAGGGCATAAGATTTAGACGGAATTATGGTAAATCGGCTGCATTGCATTCTGCTTTTCAGAAAGTTGTGGGTAAGGTTGTTATTACTATGGATGCAGATTTGCAAGATAGTCCTGATGAAATTCCAGGTTTGTATAAAATGATTGTTGACGATAAATTTGATCTTGTTTCCGGATGGAAGAAAAAAAGGCACGATCCCTTGGGAAAAACTATTCCATCTAAATTTTTTAATAGTGTAACCCGACGAATTTCAAAAATTGATCTAAACGATTTTAATTGTGGTTTAAAAGCTTATCGTTTGGAGGTAGTCAAAGCGATTGAGGTGTATGGAGAAATGCATAGATATATTCCTCTTTTAGCTAAATGGGCAGGATTTTATAAAATTGGTGAAAAAGTAGTAGAGCATAGAGCAAGAAAATTTGGGGTGTCTAAGTTTGGTTTTGAACGATTTTTAAATGGCTTTTTAGACCTGATGTCGATAACCTTTATGGGTAAATTTTCAAAAAGCCCTATGCATTTTTTTGGCTCTCTTGGTACTCTGCTTTTTGGTATCGGGTTCGTTTCCGCAGCCTATTTAGGTATAAGGAAAATGTTATTTATGTATCAAGGTTATTTATTGATGAAGTTAACAGATAATCCTTTCTTTTATCTTAGTCTCACCTGTATGATTTTAGGAACACAGCTTTTTTTAGCCGGTTTTATATCCGAGTTAGTTTCAAGAAGTTCCGGAAGGTCAAATGAATACGGAATATTGAAAATGGTCGGTTTAACAGACGATGATACTGAGGTTATATAAATATTACCTCGGTAGCCCCGTGTCCATACCTCGGGTGATATTCATTTTTAAATGTGATAACATTAGGATTCCTTATTAAAGTGGCAGTTATTAAGTTTCTTAAATGACCCTTTCCTATGCCGTGTATGATGAACACTCTTTCTACTCCCTGTCGAACAGCCTCCTCCATATATGCTTCAAATTTTTTCATCTGGAGTTGTAATATCTGAGAATTTGTAATTTTGTTATCCTCCGAAGATAGTACCTCAATGTGTAAGTCTAATTCTATACTAAATTCAGATTTTGACTTTACAGCATGCTGAGGTGTATAGCTTTTATCTTTTTTCGATGTGAGCGGTTTAGCGTTTTCTAAAGTATAATCTTTTAAAGAATCTTTCTCTGATTTTTGAGAAACGTCAAATCCTGATGATTTCTCCAGTAACACAAATAAATGAGCGGGTTGATTTATAAGAGGGGCCGTTTGTTTATTATTAAAAAAGGTCTTTGCTTTTAATTTCATCTTTTTTTCAATATTCGGACCGGGACCTTCGGTTGATATTCTATTAAAGATGGCATTTAATTCTGGTGATTCGTTCAAATAATCGTTTTCAAATTCAGGCAATTTAAAAAAGGTCATACTATCAAGTTTACCTTCGTGAAGCCAGGCTTTAAAAAGTTTTAAATGCAGGCTAAGCGTAAAACTATAATCATAAGGAGTATCGTTGATGAGGTAAGGTTGAAATTTGTCCGTCGGATCGTTCTTTTTATCCAGAATGGGGACAAAAGCAATTTGAATGCCCTGACTATGTAAAATGGTATAAGAAAGAGGCTTGGGTTCATTTTGTTGAAAGATTTCTTTCTTTGCAACGGGCTTGTTTACTATAACTTTTTTAGGGGTATCGGCCTCAATGGGTTGTATATCTTCTGTAAATGCAGGAATTTCTAATTGGTCTGCATCCAGTCTTATTAATACTAAATCGGTGTCCAAAATATTGACAATAACACCCGTATCATTTGAATGTATAAATGATACTTTTACGCCTTTTTTACACCAATCCATGTTTTTTTTTCAAAAGTAACTTAAAAATGGGTAAAGACAAGCGCATTTTCCTTAAATATTACTGTAGAAGTTCACAATTATATTTGGCGGCACGAAGTTCTCTTTCTGCATGCCCGTCTTTTTGAAGAGAAGCAACCTCGATGCCCAGGGAATAAATTTCAATGGCTTTATCCGATGCGTTCATCTCTTCATGTAATTTCCCCCAGTGAAAATATAAACCAACATAATCTGGATCTATTTGATACAGATTATGATAATATTGAATAGCCTCATTTTGGTTGCCAATATTTTCATATTCCTTGGCAATGGCAAAAATAACAAACGAATCAGTGGGTGTTTCTTTTAAAATGCCAAGAAGAAAATCTAGTCGTTGCGAAGTTGTTGTCATATATATTTCTATTTAGCGAAAATTCGCTATTTTTTCAAGCAAAACAAAAACAATTTAGGTATATTTGCAAATCAAATTCATTAGAAAAAGTAGAAAATTTCCCTATGAAATTATTAGTCTGCATCAGTAAAACACCAGATACTACAGCAAAGATTGCTTTTAATGGTGAAAATACAAAATTGGAAACGGCGGGTATTACCTTTATTATGAATCCTTATGATGAATGGTATGCCTTAGTCAAAGCTATTGAAATACAGGAAAAGTGGGGTGGAAGCGTTTCTGTTTTGCATGTTGGTCCATCGGAAAATGATGCTATTATTCGAAAAGCATTAGCTATAGGCGCTACCGACGCCCACAGGATCGATACGGAAGCAGTTTCTGCGGATCAGGTGGCTTTTCAAATGGCTTCATTTATTCAACAACATGCCTTCGATATTATTTTTACAGGAAAAGAAACCATTGACTATAATGGAGCAGAGGTGGGTGGCAGGATGGCTGCACAACTCAATTTGCCTTTTATTTCTTTTGCTTCTCATTTAGATATAGTAACTGAAAACGAAGCTATTGTAAAGAGAGATATGGAAGGGGGAACGGAGACCATTCAAGTGAATACTCCTTTTGTTATCAGTGCGGCAAAGGGTATGGCTGAACAGCGCATTCCAAATATGAAGGGAATTATGACGGCAAAAAGTAAGCCTTTAAACGTTGTTACCCCTCAGGAATATTCACCAAAAATAAGCATTGTGTCTCATGAACTTCCACCTGCTAAAAAGGCTGTTCAGTATATTGATCCCGAGAATATGGCTGAATTGGCCAGATTGTTAAGGGAAGAGGCTAAAGTTATTTAATTCCATTTTAAATTGTATCATCATGGTTTTAGTTTTTGTAGAAACAGAAAATGGTAAAGTTCGTAAAGCTGCCCTGGAAGCGGTTTATTACGGTTATCTGACCGCCCAAAAGTTGGGGACTTCTTGTCAGGCGCTTCTTTTGGGAAATGCAGAGGATGCCACTTCACTTGGTTTATACGGTGCAACACTTGTTCATCAAAATGATTCAATAAGTTTTAATTTTTTTGACAATCAGGTTTATAGTGCTGCAATTGCTCAGGCGGCTAAAAAGTTAGAGGCGTCTGTTGTAATACTTAGTCATTCCTCCAATGGAAAATCTTTAATTGGCAATATTGCCTATCTTTTGGATGCTGGCTCCGTAAGTGCTGCCATAGATATTCCGGAAACGGATAAGGGTTTTTCTGTTCGAAAGGGGGTGTATTCAAGTAAAGCGCTGGTGAATATTGAAATTAATACGCCAGTAAAGGTAGTATCAGTACTTGGTAATTCTTTGCAAATTAGTGTGGTAGGTGCAAATGTGGAGGTTCAGCCGATAGCCTTAGACGTTCTTCAACCTGGAATTAAAGTTCTTTCAGTCGATAAATTACAAAGCAATGTAACGCCACTTCCGGAAGCTGAGAGAGTTGTTTCAGGTGGGAGAGGATTAAAAGGTCCCGAAAATTGGGGAATTGTAGAAGAATTAGCTGATGTCCTTCATGCTACCACGGCTTGTTCAAGGCCAGTATCCGATGCAGATTGGCGGCCGCACCATGAGCATGTAGGTCAAACAGGTATCGCCATTCGTCCAAACCTGTATATTGCTATTGGTATATCTGGAGCAATCCAGCATTTAGCTGGCGTGAATAACTCTAAAACGATTGTAGTTATTAATAAAGATCCGGAAGCACCCTTTTTTAAATCGGCTAATTATGGTGTAGTTGGTGATCTTTTTGACATAGTGCCAAAACTGACCGCAGCAATAAAAAATTTGAACGCTTAAAATTAATTGGAATTATTAATAATTAATCCTTACTTTTGCGGCGCTGTAAATGATTTATATGATCACTAACGGTTAAAATAAGAACATGGGAATTTATTTAACAAAAGAAAAAAAAGCAGACATCTTTCAGACGCATGGAGGATCAGCTACAAACAGTGGTTCCATAGAGGGACAGGCAGCATTGTTCACTTTCAGAGTGCAGGAATTATCTAAGCACCTCCAAAAAAATCCAAAAGATCACTCTTGCAGAAGAACTCTTTTAGCGTTGGTTGGAAAAAGAAAGCAATTGCTTCATTATTTGGCACAAAAAGATATCACGAAGTATCGGGAACTTATTGAAAAACTCGGTATTCGTAAGTAATTTTTTTCGATGCGTGTTATTTATAACACAAGTTGTCAAAGTTTTAAAATTGGCTCGAGTATTCTAAATACTCAGCCTCTTTTAGTTTTAGTTGGACAGAGTGACTATAATTTTATAAAGCGTTTTAAACTAGTTAACAAATGGGACAACAGATTCCAATCTCATCGTCCTTTAATTTACCGGATGGTCGACAAGTAACCCTAGAAACTGGAAAATTAGCTTCCTTAGCTGATGGTTCTGTTGTAGTTCGTATCGGTGATACGATGTTATTTGCTACCGTTGTTTCCTCTAAGGAAGCTAAAGCTGGGCAAGATTTCTTTCCCCTCTCGGTTGATTATCAGGAAAAATTTGCTTCCGCAGGTAGAATACCAGGGAACTTTTTTCGTCGTGAAACCAAAATTTCAGATTATGAGGTGCTCATTTCACGCTTAGTGGATAGAGCTATTCGTCCTCTCTTTCCAGACGGTTATATGAATGAAACACAAGTTATCATTCATCAGATTTCTGGAGATAAAGAAAATTTACCCGACGCTTATGCTGCATTGGCAGCTTCAACAGCTTTAGCTGTCTCAGATATAAATTTCCACGATTTGATTTCTGAAGTCCGTGTGGCTAGAATTAACGGTGTATTTCATATTAATCCATTGCGCGATGCGCTGAAAGAGGCAGATATGGACTTTATCGTCGCCGCGACAATGGACAATGTCATGATGGTTGAAGGTGAAGCCAAAGAATGTTCGGAAATAGATTTGATTGACGCAATTAAATTAGCGCACGAAGCTATTAAAGTTCAAATCCTTGCTCAACAAGAGCTGGCAAATAAAGTAGGGGAAAAAGCCCTGAATAAAAGAAGCCTGGCTGAAATTCCTCAAAACGAAGAAGTCAAAAATCTTGTTACCCTTAAATGCAAAGATAAAATTGCTGTTATCGCACGCGCTGCCTCTGATAAGGCTACACGGAAAGCTGCGTTGGATAGTGTTAAGAAGGATTTAAAGGAAAATTTACTAGCAGAAATGGGTGAGGAGTGGTTCACCCAAAATCAATCTTTCATTTCCTCTTATTATGATAAGGTCAAAAAGGAAACCATTAGAGGAATTGTTCTTAGCGAAAAAGTTAGACTCGATGGTCGTGGCTTAAAGGATATTCGTTCTATATGGTGCGAAGTTGATTATTTACCTTCTACTCATGGTTCTGCTATTTTTACTAGAGGTGAAACCCAATCGCTGACTTCCCTTACGCTGGGTACCAAGTCCGATGAAATGATGGTGGATATTGCCCATGCTCTTGGATATGAAAAATTTATCCTTCATTATAATTTCCCAGGTTATTCAGTAGGTGAAGTAAAACCAAACAGAGGTCCGGGTAGAAGGGAAGTTGGGCATGCAAATTTGGCACAACGTTCTTTGAGACAAGTGATGCCCGATGTTTTTCCTTATACCTTACGTATTGTTTCTGATATTTTAGAATCAAATGGTTCTTCTTCTATGGCTACCGTTTGTGCGGGTACTTTGGCGCTTATGGATGCTGGAGTTCAAATTAAAGCACCTGTTTCTGGTATTGCTATGGGTCTGATTACAGATGGTTCGAATTATGCCATTTTATCAGATATTCTCGGTGATGAAGATGCTTTGGGTGATATGGACTTTAAAGTAACGGGTACTGACAAAGGTATTACCGCTTGTCAAATGGACATTAAGGTCGATGGTCTTCCTTATGAAGTTATGGAAAATGCCCTAATTCAAGCTAAAGAAGGTCGTATTCATATACTTGGGGAAATGCTAAAAACAATAGCTGCTCCAAGGGAAGATTATAAGCCTCATGCGCCTAGAATTGTTGAACTAACGATTGAAAAAGGTTTTATTGGTGCCGTAATTGGACCTGGTGGTAAGATCATTCAAGAAATTCAAGAGCAAACCGGTACCCATATTTCTATTACCGAAGTAGGTGATAAAGGTATCGTGGCAGTGTCAAGTTCCGACAAAGCTGGTATTGAACTTGCCTTAGATAGAATACGCCGTATTACTTTCATGCCCGCAGAAGGTGATATTTTCGTCGGTATAGTGAAAACAGTTATGCCTTATGGCGCTTTTGTTGACTTCCATGGCAAAAGTGGTCTCCTTCACGTATCTGAAATTTCGCATAGTCGCATTGAAAATGTCGAGGATGTGCTCAAAGAAGGGGATGAAATCAAAATTCAAATTGTTGAAATTGACAAAAAGACAGGTAAAATGAGATTGTCAAGAAAATCCATTATGCCTCGTCCAAATAAAAATCAAGAGGGAGATGCTAATTAATTAAAATCTTCATTTTTGCGAGTTATAAAGGGGGGCTGTCTAAAAAGATAGCCTCTCTTTTTTTTAATAAACAAGCTATTCATTTTTTAACGAGGTTTACAGTTTACTTTTAAAATATAAATGAGTATGCCTTCAAATAAACGAATTTTTATCATCGGTGGTGGCCTAAGTGGTCTGACGCTGGCTTATTTGCTTTCGACATCTAAGTATAGTGTTACTATTTTAGAGGCTTCTCGTAGATTAGGTGGAAGAATTCAAACTAAAAGGGGTAAGTTAGAGACGCCTTTAGAATTAGGGGCAACCTGGTTTTCCGATATTCATCAAAATTTATTAGCCTTGCTGGATGAGTTGGGTATAAATCGTTTTTTTCAATTTTCAAAGGGTATTTCTCTCTTTCAAACCAAATCTTTTGAGCCGGCTCAATCATTTTATGTGCCGGAATCTGAAAGTCCTTCTTATAGAATAGCAGGTGGTACCCAAAATATTATTAAGACCTTATTAAAAAAATTGGATGATGTTGAGATTCATTTAAATGCCAGCGTTTCGCAGGTCAAAGACCTTGGAAGTGAAATATTGATTGAAACCAAAGACGGTAAGAAATGGTCTGCTGATAAAGTTGTTTTATGTATGCCTCCCCATTTGGTTGGCGTTAAAATATCGTTTTTACCTGATTTACCTAAGGATATTTGCCAATTATTACCAACAGTTCATACCTGGATGGCTGGATCTGTAAAATTTGTATTGGAATATGAAAAGGCTTTTTGGCGTGAAAATGGTTATTCAGGGATGCTTTACAGCCATGTTGGCATAGTCACAGAAATGTATGATCACACAAATGTTGAGGAATCAAAATTTGGTTTTACCGGTTTTCTCAATAGCGGTATTTCTTCCTATTCTCAGGGAGTAAGAAAGGAATTGGTTTTAAAGCAATTAGCATCACTTTTGGGAAATCAAATCCTCAACTTCATTGCTTATGATGATAAAGTGTGGACAGATGAGTATATATCAGGAGGTCCTCAAATAATTCAAAGGCCACACCAAAATAATGGTCACCCGCTCTTGCAAGAAAGCTATATGAATGGTAAATTATATTTTTCTGGCACAGAAACAGCCACTCAATTTGAGGGTTATATGGAAGGTGCTATTATTTCCGCAATCAATGTGGCAGAAAAAATTAAATCCATTGTTTAAAGTCCCTTTTTACCTTAATCCTGCATTTATAGTGGCTAAAGCACCATTACCAGGGCATAAATCTTCCTTTTTAAGGGTGTTTAATGGTCGGTCACAGGTGGAAACCAGCTCATGTAAATCCATAGCGACCTGGTTTAAATATAAAAGACCTGTTATGATTTCATTCTTTTCTCTTGCCTGATGAACCGCTTTCATGGCAGAAAAGCGATCTAAAGGATCCCAATCACTATCTAATTTGTTGAATTGTAAAAAAGAACCATCGTGTAATTTTATGGCATGTCTTTCACCAGATTCATAGTTGGTTGTTATTTCCTCCATTTCTGGTACGAAATCAAAAGTACCTGTGGCTTCCAAATGATCTCTTACGAAATCATACGATTTTGTAGATCCTTTATTATTGTTAAAAGTTACACAAGGGGAAATGACGTTAATAAATGCAAATCCATTGTGCGCCATTGCCGCTTTTATTAAAGGTATGAGTTGCTTTTTATCGCCTGAAAAACTTTGTGCAACAAAAGTGGCACCTAGTTCAATGGCTAATCCACATAAATCAATGGCTTGGAATTGATTGACAATGCCCGTTTTACTTATTGATCCATTGTCAGCTGTGGCGGAATCTTGCCCTTTTGTTAATCCATAACAACCGTTATTCATTACAATGTAAATCATTTTTAGATTTCTACGGATAACATGGACAAATTGACCCATACCAATAGAGGCAGTATCACCATCACCGGAAACTCCCAGATAAAGTAGTTCTTTATTTGCCATATTTGCTCCAGTGGCGACAGAAGGCATTCTGCCATGTACACTATTAAATCCATGTGAATTACCAAGAAAATAAGTTGGCGTTTTTGATGAACATCCAATACCTGATAATTTGGCCAGCTTGTGAGGCTCAATATTCATTTCAAAAGCTGATTGTATGATGGCTGCACTGATTGAATCATGCCCACAACCTGCACATAAGGTCGATAAAGCACCTTCGTAATAGGAGAGGGTGTAACCTAATTTATTCTTAGGTAAATCAGGATGTCTGAATTTTGGTTTGATGAAGGTCATACAGTGGTATATTTTTCTACTCTTTCTAATGAATGAGTAATCTGATGAACAATATTCGTGGCTGTTATAGGTAATCCATCGTAATTTAAAACGGAAATGAGCTTTTCAGAGGATATTCCCAGTTCAATCATAATAAGGCTTTTCATTTGAGCATCTCTATTTTGCTCTACAATGAAAATGTATCTATGATTTTGAAGAAAATCAATAGCTAGCTGGTCAAAGGGGAATGATTTTATGCGAAGGCCATCGATTTTATGATGGTTCTCTTTTAAGTCATCCATTGCTTCTTCGGCTGAATACTGGGAAGTGCCAAAAAACAATATACCGTATTCCGACGAATGTTGGTTTTGGTAAAGTTGAGAAGAAGGTACATAATCTCTGGCTGTAATCCATTTTTTGACCAATCGATCCATATTTCTTTGATATGCAGGACTATTTTCCGTGTAGGCAGCATATTCATCCCTTGAAGTTCCTCTTGTAAAGAAAGATCCTTTTGTTGGGTGAGTGCCTGGTATTGTTCTATAGGTGATTCCATCATTATCAACATCCAAATATCTGCCAAATCGCTGAATTTCTTCTAAATCATCATAATCAAGGACTTTTCCTCTTTGGTATTCTTTAGAATCATCCCATGAAAATGGGGGTGAAACATGATCGTTCATACCTAAATCCAAATCTGTCATGAGAATAACGGGCGTTTGCAATTGCTCTGAAAGATCAAATGCGGTTGCTGTAAAGTCAAAACATTCTTTTGGTGTGGATGGGAATAATAAAATATGTTTGGTATCTCCATGAGAAGCATACGCTGCTTCTAAAATATCGGACTGTTGGGTTCTCGTTGGCATACCTGTTGATGGCCCCGTTCGTTGCACATCAATGAGTACTAAAGGAATTTCAGCAAAATAAGCCAAACCAAGGAATTCATTCATTAGGGATAAACCGGGACCACTTGTTGCGGTAAAGGCTCTGGCTCCATTCCAATTGGCACCAATCACCATGCCAATGGCAGCTAATTCATCTTCTGCCTGTATAATGGCAACTTTTCGTTTGCCCGTTTCCTTTTCTTCTCTAAATTCATCGGCATATTCCATAAAAGCTTCAACTACCGAGGTAGAAGGTGTTATCGGGTACCAGGCCGCAAAAGTTGCACCTCCATAAATAGCTCCCAATCCACAGGCACTATTTCCATCCGTCATAATGGCATCCTTGAGTAAATCTCTTCTTTCAACTTTTAAATCAAAAGTGCTCTTGTAATTTGCTTTTATAAAATCTGAACCTAATTTCAGGGCATTTAAATTGGGTGCAATTAACTTTTCCTTTCCTTTGAATTGGTCTCCCAATAAAGATTCAAACACAGAAAAATCAAATTGCATCAATTCTGCCAAGGCTCCAACATAGATGATATTTTTAAATAATAATCTGAGTCTGGCATCAGTATAGGTTTCATTACAAATCTCCATAAGAGGAATGGGAATAAAATGTATATCATCCCTTCTATAATGATCTGGTAATTTTTTACTGCTATCATATAGTAAATAACCCCCTGGACGAACACTTTTTATATCGGCCTCCATACTTTGTGCATTAACTGCAACCATTAGATCAATACCATCCCGTCGGCCTAAATATCCTTTTTCACTAACCCTTACCTCGTACCAGGTTGGTAAACCTTGTATATTAGAAGGAAAAATATTTTTTGGCGTAACGGGTATACCCATTCTAAAAATGGCCTTGCAAAAAAGTAAATTGGCACTGGCTGACCCTGTTCCATTCACATTGGCGAATCTGACAACAAAGTCATTTATTTTTAATTTATCTGACATACTCTGAAATTATCCTGCTTTAGTCACTTTGTATAAAAATTTATGCATGTCCCATGCTGAGGTAGGGCATCTTTCTGCACATAAACCGCAATGAAGACAAACATCCTCGTCTTTAACCATGACTCTTTTAGTTTTAAGCGGTGCAGAAACATATAAGTCCTGAGAGGTATTTAAGGCTGGCATATTCAATAATTGTCTCAATGCATCTTCTTCTGCATTGTCAATGAAGGTGATACAAGTGGTTGGACAAATATCAACACAGGCATCACATTCAATACATTTATCTTCAACGAAAACGGTTTGGATATCACAATTCAAACATCTTTCTGCTTCTTTACAACCTTCATGTTTAGTAAATCCCAGCTCAACTTCTGTTTTTCGATTACTTAAGGTGATTTTTTTATCAGCCTGAGCTACAGTGTACCTTACATCATTAACTACATCACTCTCATAAGCCCACTCATGTAAGCCCATTTTTTGACTTACTAAATTAACAAAAGGGGAGGGTCTTTGAGTTAAGGGTAAATTTCTGCAAAACAAATCTATTGAAATAGCTGCCTGATGACCATGTGCAACGGCAGTTATAACATTTTTAGGTCCCCATGCAGCATCACCACCGAAGAATACTTTTGGATGAGATGTTGCGTGTGTTAAAGTATCCACAACAGGCATACCCCATTTGTCAAAGTCAATGCCAGCACTCCTTTCAATCCATGGGAAACTATTTTCCTGACCAATAGCAATTAAAACATCATCAGCTTCAATAAAAACAAGAGGTTCACCAGTTGGCACTAGTTTTCTCTTTCCATTTTCAATAATGGGCGTTACTTTCTCAAAATTCATTCCTTTCAAGACGCCATCTTCCACGACAAATTCAATGGGAACATGATTATCTACAATGGGAATATCCTCATGCATAGCATCTTCCTTTTCCCAGGGAGAGGCTTTCATTTCGGTATATGGGCTCCTTACTACTACTTTTACAGATTCTCCGCCAAGTCTTCTTGACGTCCTGCAGCAATCCATGGCTGTATTTCCTCCACCGAGCACAATGACCTTTTTTCCAATGTTGGTAGTATGTTCAAAAGCAACATTTGCCAACCAGTTAATGCCAATATGAATATTTTTTGCACCTTCATTTCGCCCGGGCAAATCGGGTAAATCCCTTCCTTTTGGAGCGCCAGTTCCCACAAATACTGCATCATATTCTTGTGACAATAGCTCCTCCAGACTATGTACAAAATGGTTAAAATGAGTGTGAATACCAAGATCAAGGATATAATTTACTTCTTCATCTAGTACCGATTCAGGTAATCGAAAGGAAGGAATTTGACTCCTCATGAATCCTCCTCCTTTAAATTGCTCATCGAATAAATGGATTTCATAACCTAAAGGAGCAAGATCTCTGGCTACGGTTAAAGAGGCAGGCCCACCGCCAACTAAAGCGATTTTCTTACCATTGAAAGAAAAAGGTCCCTGAGGCATAAATGGTTTCACTTCACCTTTATTATCGGCTGCCACTCTTTTTAAACGACAAATAGCCACCGGTTCCTCCTCAATTCTACCTCTTCTGCAAGCTGGTTCGCAGGGTCTGTCGCAGGTCCTTCCTAAAACGCCGGGGAATACATTGGATTCCCAGTTAATCATGTAAGCCTCGGTGTATTTTTCTTGCGAAATAAGGCGAATATATTCTGGAACTGGGGTATGTGCAGGACAGGCATACTGGCAATCTACTACTTTGTGAAAGTATTCCGGGTCTTTAATGTCGGTTGGTTGCATGAATCTATTTTGACAGGTGTTTTTGTAAATGTAAGTTTTTTTACCTTTTTTACAATAAAAATCTTACAAAACCGCCTATTTTAAAATTAGATTCTTTAAAAATAAGAAAAAACCATTAGTAATTACCTGATTTTACACAGCGAAATCCAGTATGTTCTGAACCTGTATCTGGACTTGATTTCATTCTGGCTGCTACTCTGTAACCTGCGCAGTAAGAATCATTGCAAAGAAAGGAACCGCCGCGCATTGTTTTTTGTGCTGTATTTGGAAAAGAAGGATCAAAACTTTTGGACGGACCACTTGGGTTTTCCAATAATTCACTTTCGGAATCACATGTATAGGCATACCAATGATACCAATCGTTACACCATTCCCATACATTTCCGCTCATATCATATAATCCATACTCATTGGGTTTGAATGTTCCAACTGGACTGGTTTTCAGGTACCCGTCTTCCCCTGTATTTTTATTAGGAAAGACCCCCTGCCAATAATTTCCCTGTGATTTCTCCTGACCTGGTGCACTATTCCCCCAGGCATATAATGCTGACTCACTTCCGCCCCTTCCTGCATATTCCCATTCAGACTCAGTTGGTAACCTTTTACCCGACCATTTACAATAGGCCATGGCGTCATACCAACTCACATGAACCACAGGATGATCTGCTTTGTACATGCTACCAGGCCCTTGTGGATGTTTCCAGTTGGCTCCTGCTGTAAATGTCCACCATTCTGAAAAATGATTTTCCTCTGGAGAGACTTCCTTAAAAACCAATGATCCTGGTTTTAATGTTTCAGGATCAGGTAGGGGAGTGCCAGGTGGCATTTGTTTAGCTATTTCATTAATATCAATGGGTCTTTCTGCAATGGTTATCCATCCAGTGGCCTTGACAAATTTTTCAAACTCTTTGTTTGTGACCTCATGAGCGTCCATATAAAATGAGGGTATGTTAATTTTATTGAGAGGATACTCATCCTTTCTGGGCAAACTTCCTTCGGTTTGATTTCTTTCTGCTGGGTATTCGGTAGCCCCTCTGGTATAGGTTCCTTCGGGAATGAATACCATCCCGTCGGTTTCCTTTGCCATTTTTGCATCAGGTTTTATCTCATTTATTTCTTCCATCCATTTTTTTTGTATGGCTTCTTCCCCTGGAATACCTTGATGGCACATGGGTAATGCTGTCGATACAGTTTCTTTTTCAATAGTTTCTTTTGTGTCATTTTTACATTGAAATAAAACCAAACAAAGAAGTAAAAGCGCAATATTTTTCATGGATGTCTTAATAATTATGGATTAATTGTATCTCCCAATCGGCTAATTCTGAATTTTTTATTTTCAGATTCTACGTGTTGAGAAATAATAATTTTATTCAATTCAGAAACCTTTTCCGGAAATTGTTGGCTTAAGTCAATGGCTTCTTTTGGGTCATTTGCCAGGTTATAAAGAGCTGGTTTACCATCTTCCTTGTGTAATTTAAGTCGAATCATTTTCCAATCACCCTGGCGTATGGCCTGTTGTCCTCCATACTCGGGAAATTCCCAATATAGCCAGGGATGCGCTCTTTGTTTGCCCTTATTCGTTAAGGTTGGTAAAATGGAGATGCCATCTGTATTGGCTGGGGTTTTTGTACCTACCAGTTCGGAAAATGTGGGAAAAATATCTGGAAAATACCCAATGTGTTCTGAAATTACGCCTGCTTTAATTTTTGTAGGCCAATGAGCGATGAATGGTACACGAATACCTCCCTCAAAGACAGATCCTTTTATTCGATCAGGATGTTCCAGGAATGGTCCTGCTGAATTAAAATAGGCGGCATCAACTCCTCCGGCGTAGGTTGGGCCATTGTCGCTGGTGAAGATGATTAATGTGTTTTCATATAATCCCAATGCTTTTAAGGTGGTTACCAAAGTACCGACTTGTTCGTCCAGATAGGAAATCATGGCAGCATAGGTGGCTTTAGGAGCGTAGGCTGGAACATATCCTTTGTTGCCTAAATAGGGATCCTCCTTTCCGAGTTTTTTCTGATAATAATCAATCCAACGCTTTGGTGCCTGTAACCCTGCATGAGGTATAGGTGAAGCAAAATAAAGAAAAAATGGGTTGTTTTTATTGGTCTCTATATATTGAACAGCCTCCTTTAACATTGATTCAGGAGCATATTCCAGCCCAACAAAAGGAGCATAATTTTCTTCTCTGGTTGAATCAACACCAACTTTCCATTTTTGTGCAGCCAGCATTAAAGGATTACCAAGGGAAACTCTTTTTTCGTTTTTCCACAAAAAAGGAGGATAGTACGTATGTGCCCATCGTTGGCAATTGTAGCCATAGAAAAAATCAAAACCTTGTCTGGTTGGTAAACCTTCCGTTTCCGGCGCACCTAAGCCCCATTTCCCAACAGCAGCAGAGGTATATCCCTTACTTTTTAGCATTTCAGGTATAGTAAAAGTACTATCCGGTATAGGATATTGACCCTCAAGCCTTGGATTTTCCAGCATGGAGGCAAAACTCCATACATCTCCTCTTGAACCCCATTCATCATTCCCCCTAATAAAAGAATGGCCGGTATGCTTTCCTGTCAATAAGGTGTATCTCGCGGGTGCACAAACTGGGGCACCAGAATAAAATTGATTAAATTTTAAGCCTCCTTTAGCCAGCGCGTCTATATGTGGGGTCTCAATTAATTTTTGTCCATATATTCCCAGATCGCCATAACCTAAATCATCTGCTAAAATGAATATGATATTTGGTTGCTTTTGTTTTTGAGCAGAAAGGTCATTAAAAATGAACGATAGAATAATAAGGGTAATATATCTCATTCCTATTTCCGTTTTGGTTATTTAAATATAAAGAAAACGAAAATAGGAATTTAATATATCTTATTTTAATTATTTGGTGAACCAGCATTAATCCAACAGATAAATTTTTCTAATTGTTCCGCCGTATGATTAGTCTGACCATTTGAATTTTTGGGAGGCATAGATTTATTTGTTAATACTTCTTTTTTAAATTCACCATTCGTCGCTTCTTTTGCTAGTCCTGCATAAGAGGTATAATTGCCTAGTCCTGTCCCGGAAACTTGACACGATTTTATAGCACACGTTTGGTTGATGCTAGGCGTTATGTCTGTTTTATAGATAACAGTTGAACACGCGTTAGTTGGTGTCACTATCGGATCGTCTATTCCTTTTGTACAGGAAATAATAACGGCAACTAATAATAAGAATAAAAACAAAGGACTTTTCATGGTTTAATTTTTATGAATTAAAGGAGGATTTTTAATGCAGGTTTCCTTAGTTTATGGAGTATCCTTTAATAATTATAAAAAATATTTTGAAAATTGTAAAAATAATGTATTTTTGCAGCCTAAATGGTTCCGTAGCTCAGCTGGATAGAGCAACTGACTTCTAATCCGTAGGTCACAGGTTCGAATCCTGTCGGAATCACTCCTAAGAGAGGTTGTCTATTAAGACAGCCTCTTTTTTTTATGATACTGCCTATATTTGGTTAACAGGACTTTCTGATGGCAAAGGATTAAGTATAGATAATTTTCTAAAATTATACCTGATAGACATTATATTTTTTAAGATAGGTTTTATAGGTGAAATTTACCTCTAACATTCGGTTTTAATCACGGATTTTAAGGATTACATGATCTCACGAATTATATAAAGCATTTATTTTCATATTATTTTACATAAGTAAATCCCCGACATTTTCTTTTTTTTATATTAGAATCTTTTACTAATAACTCGCTTCATTTTGCCTTAACTCATTTTTAAACTGACTCAGGTTCCCCATTTCTTTATGAATTAAAGCGAGTTCTATACCTGCTATTTCTGCAAAATCCTGTAAAGTCCTGGTGCTTATATTTTGACTATACACCGTGTGATGAGCTCCACCTGCCAGTAACCAGGCAGCACAAGCAGTTTCCATATCAGGTTGAGGTTTCCATAAAACCCTGGCAACAGGGAGTTTAGGTAAATTATGAAGGGGAGTTACGGCTTCCACTTCATTAACTAAAAGACGGAATCTATGACCAAGATCTATCAGGGAGGCATTCAGCGCTTTTCCTCCCCGAACATTGAAAACCAGTCTGACTGGATCAGATTTTCCACCAATGCCTAAAGGATGAATTTCACAGGAGGGTTTATCTTGAGCAATGCTTGGACAAATTTCCAACATGTGTGCTCCTAATACCATTTCATTGTTGGGCTCAAAATGATAAGTGTAATCTTCCATGAAAGAATTCCCACCTGATAATCCAATACTCATGGTTTTCATTGCTCTTAACAAGGCTGCCGTTTTCCAATCTCCTTCAGCACCAAATCCGAATCCTTTTTGCATTAAACGCTGAACGGAAATGCCTGGCAATTGCTTCAATCCATGTAAATCCTCAAAAGTGGTGGTAAATCCCTTATACTGTCCCTTTGTTAAAAAATCTGTTAATCCTAACTCTATTTTTGCAGCCTCTCTTAATGATTTATAGTGAGTGCCGTTTCTTGATAATGAAGATGTTAAATGATATTCTTGATTATAAACCTCACATAAATCATCTATCTCCGATACTTTAACTTGTTCAATTTCTGAAACCAAATCACCAATTCCATGGGTATTTACTTGAAAACCAAATGTTATCTGAGCCTCCACTTTGTCTCCTTCAGTAACAGCCACTTGCCTCATATTATCACCAAAACGGACAAATTTGGCGTTATGAAGGTCATGCCAACCTAATATCGCTCTGGTCCAATCATTTAATTGACTGGATACGCGTTCATTCTGCCAATGTCCAACAATTACCTTTCGGGGAATTTTCATTCGTGACAGGATATATCCAAATTCACGGTCACCATGGGCAGATTGATTCAGATTCATAAAATCCATGTCAATGTCATTCCATGGGATATCGCGATTGAATTGTGTATGGAGGTGACATAAAGGCTTTTGTAAAATCTTCAAGCCGTTAATCCACATTTTTGAAGGCGAAAAGGTATGCATCCAGGTGACAATGCCAATACAATCAGTGTTATAATTGGCATCGAGGATGAGTTGGTAGATTTCTTCCGATGACTTTAATACAGGTTTGAAAATCAAATGAATGGTTAGGTTATTTTTAAGATAATGCACAATGTGCTGTGCATTATCTGCTACTTTATTTAGTGTTTCCTGCCCATATAAATGTTGGCTTCCCGTTAGGAACCAAATTTCAAGTTTTTTAAAAGAATCCATTATCAATGATTTATTGTTGTCCATAATAGGCATCAGGACCATGCTTCCTTTCAAAATGCTTTTTAATCAAAGCATCTTTAAGCAATGGCGCTTGCGGATTTATCTGTTCTGTTAACCAGGCCATTCGGGCAATCTCTTCCAAAACGGCAGCATTATAAAGGGCTTTTTGGCTATTTTTTCCCCAGGTGAATGGCGCATGATTTCCAACGAGGATCATTTCAATTTCTTGATAATCTAGTTTTTTTTCAAGAAAATGTTGAATAATCTGTTGTCCTGTTTCCATTTCATAATCGCCTTGTATCATTTCATCGCTCATAGGTGGAGCGCAAGGCACTGCCTGTGTTAAATGATCGGCATGGGTTGTTCCATAAATAGGAATTTCTCGTTGAGCTTGTGCCCAGGCCGTTGCATACGTAGAATGAGTATGGACTATACTGTTTATCTGGTCCCAGTTCTTGTAAAGGAAAGCGTGGGTTTTTGTATCTGAAGATGGTCTAAGTTTTCCATCTATCACGCGACCATCAAAATCGACAATAACCATCTTTTGTGGGGTGAGTTCACTATACGGAACACCGCTTGGTTTTATGGCAAAAACTTTATTTTTATGGTCTGCCACGCTTACATTTCCAAAAGTAAACAGGACAAGGCCTAAAGCAGGTAATTGCATGTTGGCTTGATAACCTTCCTTTTTTAAAGATTTATAATGTTTCATTGGCTACATTAGGTTTTTTTCCAGATAGTTACCCAGCGATAAGTATTTTTGATACCTCCTCTGATAAAAATCTACTTTTTCCCGATTGGGATAATATGTTTTTTCAAATCCAGCACCCATAGCTTGCATAGCCTGTTCAACCTTAGAATAGATTCCAGCGGCTGTTGCAGCGAACATGGCAGCGCCGTGGGCACAGGTTTGTTCACTTTTATGCACTTTGACTGGCATATTTAGCACGTCTGCTAACATTTGCATAATAAAAGGCGATTTTTTTGCCACGCCACCTAATCCTATGATACCTTTAATGGGAATTCCTTCCTGTATAAATCGTTCCACTATCGCTTTTGATCCAAAACAAGTGGCTTCTACTAATGCTCTAAATACGTGGGATGCCTCAGTTCCTAAATTCAAATGGGACATGGCACCCTCCAATCGTTGTTCTGCATCAGGTGTTCTTCGACCATTTAGCCAGTCTATAGCTAAAGTTGATGATATTTCAAGGGGTATTTCGTCGGCTTGTTGTGAAAGTTTATGTAATAAATTTGAATCTAAGGAATGTATTAATTCTTTCTTTTGATCTTCAGAAAGCATCGCAGATTCTTCAATAATTTGCAGCGACGGCTTAAGTAGCAGGTTTTTAAACCAGGCGTAAACATCTCCAAAGGCAGATTGACCTGCTTCTAAACCAAATAATCCTGGTAAAATAGATCCTTTTACCTGTCCACAAATTCCTTTAACGCATTTATTATTCAAGTCTTTAGCAGAAACCACCATCATATCGCAGGTGGATGTACCCATTACTTTACTTAGATAAAAAGGTTCAATTTGACCGCCAACGGCTCCAACATGTGCATCAAAAGCGCCAATGCCAATGGTCACATCCAGAGGTAGACCTAATTTTTCGGACCATTCAGGAGATATTTTTCCCGCAACACTATCTGTGGAATATATATTTTGATGCAATTTTTCTATAAATCCATCCAGCAAAGGATCAATAGCAGCAAAATAATCATTGGGAGGATACCCATCAAAAGATTCCGACCATAATGCTTTATGACCAGCTGCACAAATGCCTCGTTTTAGATCTTTAAGGCTTTTTCCACCTGTTAAAACAAAGGGTATCCAGTCACAATGTTCCACAAAGCTGGCTATGTTAGACCTTATTTTTTCATCTGTTTTTAAAATATGTAGCAATTTCGCCCAAAACCATTCGGAGGAATATATCCCACCAACATATTGCAAATAATCGATATTACTCTGTCGATTATAATTATTGATAGCCTCCGCTTCCTCAATGCTGGTATGATCTTTCCATAAAATAAACATGGCGTTTGGATTATCAGCAAACTCGGGAAGCAAGGAAAGGGGAGTGCCAGATTCATCAACGGCAACAGGTGTTGAACCAGTTGTATCTATTGAAATGCCTTTTATATTTTGAATAATTTCCTCACTAAGTCCTTGAAGACAAGCTTTTATGGTGTAGGTCAAACCTTCCAGATAATCCAGCGGATGTTGACGAAACTGGTTCAAACCGGGATGACAAAAAAGTTGATTTTTCCAACGCGGGTAATAAAAAACGGAGGTGGCTATTTCCTCTCCATTCAGCGCATTTACCAGTAGTGAACGAACTGAATCAGTCCCAAAATCTACACCAAAAACATATTTATTCATAAAAATTTACCTGAAAATGAATACCATTAAACAAAGCTAAAATAATATATTTAAAGAAGGATTTTCATTTAAACCCATTTAATATTTGCTGCTTATAATCAGCCATAACTACTATAAAAAACATACTTATGGCTGATTATAATGTATATTTAGGCATAAAATCTACCCATTATGAGATATTTTTTACTTGTTTGCCTAAGTGCAGTTATATTTTCTTCCATTCATCCATTTCAAAAGATGGCAACTGATGAAAAATCTTTACCGAATATTCTCTTGATTTTAACAGATGATCAAGGGGTGTATGATGTTTCTTATCAGGGAACCAAAGATATAAAGACGCCCAATATTGATGGTATTGCAGCTAATGGTATCAGATTTAATCAGTTTTATGCCAATTGTACAGTATGTTCACCCACCAGAGCAGCTATTTTATCTGGTACTTATCCAGATTACGTTGGTGTGCCAGGAGTTATAAGAACCAAAGAAGAAGATAATTGGGGGTATTTAGATCCGAAGGTAAAATTACTTCCCACCTATCTGAAAGGTGCTGGTTATAACACCGCTATTATTGGGAAATGGCACCTGGGATTAACTTCGCCAAATATGCCAAATGAAAAAGGGTTTGACTATTTTCATGGATGGTTGGGTGATATGATGGATGATTATTGGTCGCATAGACGCCATGGTATCAATTATATGAGACTAAATGAAAAGGTTATTGATCCGGCCGGGCATGCGACAGATTTATTTTCTGATTGGTCCATTGATTATATCAAAGGACAAGCCCAAAATAAGAAACCATTTTTTCTATACCTTGCTTATAATGCGCCTCATTTTCCAGTTCAGCCTCCTGTTGAATGGTTGGAAAAAGTTAAGAGGCGAGAACCTCAATTACCTGAAAAAAGAGCAAACCTCGTCGCATTTATTGAACATTTGGACTATAGGATCGGTACGGTTATTCAATCTTTAAAAGATCAAGGGATATATGATAATACATTGATTATTTTCACCAGTGATAATGGTGGACATTTGCCTGATCTTGCAAATAATGGTCCTTACCGCGATGGCAAACAGAGTATGTATGAAGGTGGTTTGAGAGTTCCAACCTGTATTTCATGGCCTGAAATGATTGAAAAAGGACGTATTTCAGAATCTAATTGGTTGTCTATGGACCTTTTTCATACCATTTTGGATATAACTGGCGTTCAGCAAAATGCACCATCCGTCGGAAAAAGTATGCTTAATGAATTAAAAAATTCATCACCTGATACGATGGAAATTCGGGAAATGTACTTTACTAGAAGAGAAGGAGGGGCAAATTACAATGGTGATTGTAGTTATGCATTGAGATTTGGTGATTGGAAATTGATTAGAAATTACCCTGGTTTACCTATGGAATTGTATAATTTGAAAGTTGATCCTTTTGAAAAAATGAATGTGATAAAAGAAAATCCAAAGATTTTTGCAGATTTAAACAAAAGATTAATGAGGCATATTCAAAAGGCGGGTAAAATACCCTGGCAAAAACCTTAATAAAAAAAGGCCAGTAAGAAATCATCTACTGGCCTTTTTTAATGGATAAAATCTAATTTATTCAGTTTTAAATTCAATATTAACCAATGCGGCAGCAGGTTCACCCTCTTTAATAGGTTTAGTAACAAAATACAAGGTATGTTTTTTCTTGTCTGTTACTGGAGTGAGCTTGATTTCGCAACCACCAAAATATGGAGGTTTTGGACCTGTAGCTGTTAATTTAAAAATAGAACTTCCAAGAACCTTGCCAGTTGGACTGTCTAAACGTACTTCTATGGAATAGCCATCCTTTCCTTCTTCTTGTCCGGCAGCAGCAATCTGTAGCTTAATGATTTGAATTAAATCAATATCGTTCAATGAAAATGAAGCCTGGGTGGAAGGGAACATCATTAATGTCTGTCCGCCATATTTCATGATTGAAAAGCCATTTAGATTTTTAGCCTGATCCATGCCAAGTTTTGGACTCTTTAGGACCACAGAACCATTTCCACTTAAAGGCTTAGATTCTTTTCCACCCCGGTCAGTGAAACTTGCATTTAAGACAAACATACCGCTTTCACTGAAAGTTTTTCCTAGTAAAGGATCTGCTACAATTCCTTTGGCTGGTAAAGATGGTTTTGGTGCTTCTTTTTGCCCCAAAGACATGATATAGGAAATAATTTTAGTAGCATCGTCATTTTTTAATTCAGTATTTGCCGGCATGACGGTTTCACCCCAAACACCTGAACCACCTTTTTGTATCTTATTTAACAGATAGGTAGTTACATTTGGCTGTCTTCTGTATTTTTTTGCTATATCGGTGAATGAAGGACCTATGGAAGGTTCGTCTGCATTATGACAAGTGATACAAGTAGTTGAATTGACGATGCTTTTTCCAATAATCGCATCGGCAACAATTAAGTGTCCTTTTGAAGCCTCGGCTTGATCCAAACCAGAGATATAATCAGCGGAAACATATAAAGAAGCAATATTTTTAATTGCTTTTTTGTCGTCTGCATCATTAATTGATACTGAATAATCTACAGGCTTTTTTGGAAAATAAAAAGTCTTATTACTGATAATGTCAATATTTACCTCGGGCGCAATATTACCAGCATATACAGAAACTAATCCACTTTTTGCAGACAAGTTACTTGGGTCACTTACTTTTACTTGTACGTCGTAATCGCCTATCTCTTTAAATGTATAAGAAAGTTCAGGCATCATGGTATTTATGGTCTGACCATTGCCTAGATCCCATGTATAAGTTAACTTATCATTTTCAGGGTCACTCGCTGTAACAGAAAATTTGGCAGAGAAAGGAATGGCTCCGGATGTTTTATCAACCTTAATATTTTTAACTACGGGTGATCTGTTTCCTGCGTTGTAATCAATTCTAGAAAGGGCAGCATCCATGTTTTTTGAAAACCAGCCATTACCATATTCCAGCGCGTAAAATCTACCATCTGGTCCAATTTCAAGGTCAATCAGGGCATTAAATTTTGTGGATCCCATGAATGGTTCCATTTTGTCGTAATCACCATTTGGAAGCATAGTAACTGCTTTTATCCATCCTCTTATCCATTCATAAGCAAAAAATTTACCATCATAATAAGAAGGATATCTGGTTGCTTCCGGATAAAGGTCGCTGTAATAAACAGGTCCGGCCATGGCATTTCGGCCTCCGGTACCTACAGATGGAAAATCTGGTGAAGTATCATAAGGGTACCAAATGAAGGCTGGTTGTGCTGGTGGTAATTGAGTGATTCCTGTGTTATTTCTAGAATTATTAACAGGATTTTTTGGGTCAAATGTGATACCAGTTTCTCCTGAGTCAAAATTATATTCTGAATAGGCATAATTATTTCCAACAAAATAAGGCCATCCAAAATTACCCGCCTTCCTGGCCTGGTTCATTTCGTCGTAACCTCTTGGACCTCTTGTTTTTAAACTATCCACATTGGAGTCCGGACCAACCTCACCCCAATATAAATATCCATTTTTTTGATCTATTGTAATTCTGTAAGGATTTCTATTTCCCTGAACATAAATTTCAGGTCTTGTTTTTGGGGTACCAACAGCATATAAATTGCCTTCTGGGATATCATAAGTGCCGTCAGCATTTACCTTAATCCTCAATATTTTACCTCTTAAATCATTACTATTTCCCGAGCTTCTTCTCGCATCGTATTGTTCAAATCCTGGTCTGTCATCTAATGGAGCAAATCCACGTAAAACTAATCCACCTTTAGGCTGATTAAATGGTGTAGCATTATCACCTGTAGATAAATACAATAAACCATTTTTATCAAAGGCTATAGAACCACCCGTATGACAACAAATATTCCGTTGAGAATTCACTTCTAAAATGATCTTTTCAGAGCTCATATCCCATTGGTCATTTTTGAAAGTAAATCTGGAAAGTCTGTTTACTGCCTTATCTCCGGAAGGAGCATAATATACATACACAAAACCATTGGTAACAAAATTAGGATCTTTCTGAATACCCATTAATCCTTCCTCGGCATTTACGCCAGGTGTTTCTGTCTTCCAATAAACATCTAATTTTACTATTTCCTTAGCCTCTTCGCTTCCATTTTTATACAATAAAATTTCACCTCTTCTTTGAGCAATAAGGATGTCAAAATTAGGAAGAATAGTCATTTCAGTGGGCTCTGTAAATCCACCTTGAACCAGGTTTTTCTTTTCAAATCTATTTTCTTCAGGAACTCTCTGTGTTTTAGCTTTGCTATAATCTAAGGTCTTGTTTTCACCCATAGCATATTGAATGCCTGCAAGTACATGTTTTAAAAATAAATCTTCAGTGTAGGACTCTTTAGTATGTCCACCAGCGGTGTAAAAAGCCCTTCCACCATCAAATTCATGATACCAGGCAATGGGATGTTTTCCCATTTTATAACCACCTAAATAGCTTGATTCATCAAGATTCATCAAAACATTTACCCTAGGGTTCATTTTTTTATAGCTATACCATTCATCTGTTCTTTCCCAGGTTTCAGGAAGGAATTTAGTGGATGCGTGTGCTTTATCAGTTATATTAATTTTTCCTTTCTGTACATTTGGATGAGGATCATTAATACCTGGATGGTCTAAAAATTGACCTCCAGCCAGTCTGTTATACCAACCCCACTCGTATTCCGTATCGGCAGCTGCATGTATCCCTACATAACCGCCACCTGCCTGAATATATCTTTCAAAATCAGCTTCCTGATATTGATTTAAAACATCTCCAGTAGTGCTTAACCAAACTACAGCGGCATATTTGGATAAGTTTTCTTCGGTAATTAAGGTTGCATCATTTGTGACATCAACGGTAAATCCATTTGCCAATCCTAATTTTTTAACAGCAGCAATTCCATCGGGGATAGATTCGTGCACAAACCCAGCGGTCTTATAAAAAACCAATACTTTGGGTGGCTCATTATTGAAAAAAAAGGATAATTGACCAAAAAGTAGCATGCTTAATACTACAAATGGTATTTTGAGAAGGTAAAATAGGTTCATCATCTGAAAATTCAATATTTTATTGGGTTAACGGGTGTAATTTAATGATATTTCAATAATATCGTTTAAAAAGTTTTAATGATTCTATTTTACACATATTATTTGAATAGTTAAAAATGTAAATGCAACTTAAAATATTATTAATTTAGCCAGCTAAAAAACATAGTTTTACAAAATGATAAATAAGGAAAAGGCCATTATTTTGACGTTGGATGCTTATGATAAGCTTGATGCCAAAACGGCCCATGGGCTAATTCGTGGAACCAAACGATTTGAAATTCTGGCCGTGGTGGATAGTAAAAATTATGGTTCGGATGCTGGCGAAAAATTAGATGGCACACATCGACATATCCCCATTATCGAGTCTGTCAATGAAGCTATCCAATTATTTCCAGAGGCAACCGTAGCTATCATAGGAATAGCCACTCACGGCGGTGTTATTCCTAAAGACTTAGAGGTGATCCTACTGGAATGTTTAGAAAATGGATTATCCTTAGTGAATGGTTTACATGAGTTTTTATCTGATAAACCGCATTTTATGGAACTGGCAATGCAAAACAAGACCTATTTAAAAGATGTTAGAAAACCTAAAACAAAAGATAATCTTCATTTTTGGACTGGACGAATCCATCAGGTAAATTGTCCTGTAATTGCCGTTATTGGAACTGATTGCGCTGTTGGTAAAAGAACCTCAGCACGATTTTTTACAGAACTACTGAATGAAAATAATAAAAAGGCAGAAATGATTTATACCGGTCAAACTGGTTGGCTGCAAGGTGGGGAATATGGATTTATTTTTGATTCTACCTTAAATGATTTTGTTTCCGGTGAATTGGAAAATGCTATCGTTGAATGTTATTTAATGGAAAATCCTGATTTTATTTTCCTGGAAGGACAATCTGCCTTACGAAATCCAAGCGGACCATGTGGTTCTGAATTTTTCGTTTCCGGAAAGGCCAAATATGCCGTTTTAGTTCATCCCCCAAAAAGAGTTTTTTACGATGATGATGCTTATTGGGGAGAAATTCCTTCTGTTGCATCAGAAATTGCGTTGATCAATGCTTATGGGGCAAAAGTAATTGCTTTAGTATTAAATACTCAGGGTTGTTCACCTGAGGAAGCAAAAGCTTTTCAGAAAGATTACTATGAAAAACTAAAAATTCCTGTACTTTTACCCATCGAGGAAGGTGTTAACGCTATCTTACCCGTTTTTTTAGCCCTTTAATTTAAAATAAATGTCTTTTTGGTTAATAAAATCTGAACCCTTTGTCTTTAGCTTTTCCAATTTAATAGAGGATGGAATATCTATGTGGGATGGTGTAAGAAACTACGGTGCAAGGAACTTTCTCAGAGCTATGGAAATAGAAGATATTCTTCTTTTCTACCATAGTAATGAAGGATTGGAAATTGTAGGTATTGCCAAAGTTTTACACACTGCTTACCCTGATCCGACGGCAGAAAAGGGCGATTGGTCTGCTATTGATATCGTTCCTGTAAAAAAATTAAATAGGGCAGTAAGTTTAAAGGAAATTAAACAACATCCTGAATTACAGGATATTGGATTGATAAAACAAAGTCGTTTGAGTGTTATGCCAGTGACTGATGCTCAGTTTGACATCATTATGCAGTTATCTGAAACTAAACTACACTAATAACTCATACAACATTTTACTTTCATTCATAGATTGGAACTGCAACCCGTTTTCATTCATCCTTTGCAATAAAAGATCGTAATCTTCTTTACATTTTACCTGAATGCCAACTAAAGCGGGACCTAGCTCCCTATTATTTTTTTTGGTATATTCAAAATGCGTGATATCATCATTAGGGCCTAAAACATGGTTAAGAAATTCCCTTAAGGCGCCGGCCCGTTGTGGAAATCTAATAACAAAATAATGTTTTAACCCATTGTAAAGAAGGGCTCGTTCTCTAATTTCCTCCGTTCTGGTTATATCGTTATTGCTGCCACTTACAATGCATACAACAGTTTTTCCTTTAATTTCCTCCTTTATATCATCTAATGCTGCTATGGACAGGGTACCTGCGGGTTCAACCACAAACCCTTCGTCATTATATAATTGAAGTAAGGTATGACAAACTTTTCCTTCATCCACCAGTAGTACCTTGGACATCGTTTTTTTAACGATAGGAAAATTTATCTCTCCTACTTTTTTAACAGCGGCACCATCTACAAAGCTGTCTATTTGATTAAGCGTTACTATTTTATCTTGCTTTATAGACTCAAACATTGCTGGTGCGCCGGCAGGTTCAACGCCAATTATCAATGTTTTTGGACTCAACGCACTAAAAACAATACCACAACCCGCTATTAATCCACCACCACCAATTGGTGCAATGAGATAATCGATATGATGAGGGTACTGATTTAAAATTTCTAAGGCAACGGTACCTTGACCTTCAATAATTTTAATATCATTAAAAGGATGAATAAATGCTTTTCCTGTCTCGGTCGAATAAACCATAGCCTCTTGAAAGGCATCGTCAAAAGTATCGCCCACCAGGACTATTTCCACCCAATCTTTTCCAAATTTTTTAACTTTAGTTACTTTTTGTTGTGGAGTAACTGAAGGCATGTATATTTTTCCTTTGACACCTAGCTTTTGGCAAGCAAAAGCAAAGCCTTGGGCATGATTTCCTGCACTGGCGCAAACTACGCCTTGTTCCAGAATTTCTTTCGGGAGGCTTGACATTTTATTATAGGCACCTCTTATCTTGTAGGACCTAACTACCTGAAGATCTTCACGTTTTAATAAAATATTACATTGATATTGTTCGGATAAATTAGCATTTAGCTGCAATGGCGTCAAATCAGCAATTCCTTCTAACCTTTTAGCAGCCTCATATATTCCTTCCAGGGTATTTTGCGATGTTGCAACCATAATAACATGTTATAAAAAAAGAGGTATAGTCGAAAACCGAAAATACCTCTTTTTATTATTATTTGGATAAATTTATTCTTTTACTGCTTCTGGACGAAGGCTTCTTACTGTTTTACCAGCTTGCCACATTTCACTATCTCTCAATTCTTTTAATTCAACCTCCAATTTAGCTCTATAATCGGGTAGGCTGTTTGAATCTATAGATAATTGGGCTTCATTTCCTGAAGAAACACTGGCATAAAGGTCTTCAAATACCGGTTTAACGGCATCACGAAACTTTTTCCACCAATCTAAAGCACCTCTTTGAGCGGTGGTACTGCAATTTGCATACATCCAATCCATGCCATTTTCAGCTACTAATGGCATCAAAGATTGAGTTAATTCCTCCACGGTTTCATTGAAAGCTTCTGATGGGCTATGTCCATTACTTCGCAATACTTCATATTGTGCAGCAAAAATACCTTGAATGCAACCCATTAAAGTACCTCTTTCTCCAGTTAAGTCACTGTAAACTTCCTTTTGAAAGGTAGTTTCAAAGAGATAACCTGAACCGATGCCAATACCAAGTGCCACAACTCTTTCGAAAGCTTTACCTGTAGCATCCTGAAAAATGGCATAGCTGGAGTTTAATCCACGACCCGCTATAAACATTCGTCTTAAAGATGTTCCACTTCCCTTTGGGGCAACCAGAATTACATCTACATCAGCAGGAGGTATAATTCCAGTTCTTTCTTTGTAGGTAATACCAAATCCATGAGAAAAATATAGGGCTTTTCCAGGTGTTAATTTGGCTTTTAATTGTGGCCATGCCGCAATTTGTGCAGCATCAGACAAAAGGTATTGAATGATTGTTCCTCTTTCAGCTGCTTCGCCAATGGAAAACAAGGTTTCTCCAGGCACCCATCCATCAGCAATAGCTTTGTCCCATGTAGGAGATGGGTATCTTTGCCCAACGATCACATTAAAACCATTATCTCTCAGGTTCAATGCTTGTCCAGGGCCCTGAACACCATATCCAATTATCGCAATAACCTCATCTTGAAGGATGTCCTGTGCTTTTTCTAAAGAGAATTCTTCTCGTGTTACCACGTTTTCTAAGGATCCCCCAAAATTTAATTGTGCCATTTTATTCTACTTTTTTAGTACGCGCAAATATAAACATACTTGAGGTATTTGTTTTTAATTTCTAAGCCTGTTTATATTTCAATTTTAAGTTTTTTACAAATTCTAAGAATCATTAAACCTGTTTTACCAAAAGGTTGGACAAGGAGAACCTTTTTTTCCTCCCCGCCTGGATGCTCCACTATCCTTTATCCGATAACCTGCCGACAATTGAACCAAATAAAACCAATCTACTGCCGGCCCTCCTCTGGAATAGGGTGTGGCGGAAGGATTTGGATATAACGTTGGATTGCTTATGTAGGCATTTAAGGCTAAATTAGTTCCTATTGGATTAGCTAATAAATCATTAAAAACTACTGTCGCAGAGGAAACATCATCAATATAGTCACCAAAAACCCGGTTTCCTATGATTTCCGCCGTTAAGGTTAATCTCTTTTTTATCATAACAGATAGTCCCGCTCCAGCAGGCAGACTAAAAAGGTAGGATGCATAATAATCGGGATAACCTGGAATGCCTTGTCCTTCTGTACCTAATTTCCGGAGGGGGATATTACCATAAGTTATATCTCTAAAATGTGGATCCGATAGTTGTACCATTCCTCCGGCAGCAATAAATGGTGAAATTATTATCTTCTCATCAGCAAATGAAAAATTTACCAGTCGCCACTCTCCTAATATATAAGCTTGCTTCAAATCATTATTGAAATTTAAGGCACGGGGATTTGGAACTCTTCTATTTAATTCATCTGCTTTTAAGTGGCTAAAGGATAATCCGATTCTATAACCAATATGTTTATTAAAATTATTTCTAAGAAACATACCTGCTGTGTAGCCCAAGTCTTTTGTGGAGTATTCGCTCAATGAGCCGGATAAATCTCCAACGTAAATGGTGGTTCCTCCTGTTATACCTAATTCTATATCTGTTCCTTGTCCCATTAAAACAAAAGGTACGATAAATAAAAGCGGAAAAAAATATCTCATTTTCAGTAAATTTAATTTAAAGGTAAACGCTGATTATCAAATAATTGATATATTTCAATATTCAAATATAGAAGGATAAATTTATTTTTTTAATCTAAAAGGAGGCTTAAATTGTTTAGGTTGCTTTAGGTAAGTAAAAATTAATTATGTCGGCTAATAAGAGCGAGGGCAAAACGAATGAAAAGCCCAAATTTTCTAAAGAAAAATTACATAAAAACGGATATATATTTCGTTATTTAATTCCCTACCGGGTTCAATTTATATTTGGTTTATTGGTGTTAAGTGCTGGTAGTATCCTCTTTTTGGTTATAATGAAACTTCCGGGTGAGGTTTTTAATATACTCGATAAGAATCCTACTTATCCAATGAATTTAAATCAATTATTTTTATCCATCCTTCTGTTATTAGCGCTGCAAAGTATTCTTTCTTACTTTAGAATTCGATTGTTTGCTATTGTCAGCGAGAAAAGTATGGCGTCGTTGAGAAAAGATTTATTTAAAAATATGGTTTCTCTTCCTATTCCCTGGATTGAAGATCAGCGGGTTGGTGAATTAACCAGCAGAATCACCAATGATGTAACACAAATTCAAGGGGCATTAGCTACTACCGTTGCTGAGTTTTTAAGACAAATTATTATTCTTATAGGAGGTATTATCTTCATTATTTTTGCCATGCCCCGACTTGCATTAATTATGTTGGGTACTTTTCCTTTAGTGGTTTTTGCAGCTATGTATTTTGGTAAACATATAAGGAAGTTTACTAAGGAAAGACAAGATGAACTGGCACATACCAATGTTGTGGTAGAGGAAACCATGCAGAATATTCGTACCGTAAAGGCTTTTACTAATGAATGGTTCGAACTTGGTCGATACGCTTCACACGTAAATAAAGTGGTTACTATGGCTTTAAAGGCAGCTACAATGAGAGGGCTTTTTGCTTCCTTTATCGTATTTGTTATGTTCGGTGCCTTGTTTTTTATTATGTGGCAAGCTGCTTTAATGGTGGAGAATGGCTCTATGGTTAAAGGTGATTTAGTCAATTTTATCATTTTCACGGGTATTATTGGTGGTGCTATCGCTAGTCTTGGTACTTTTTACACAGAATTAATTGCCGCTTTAGGTGCAGGAGAAAGAATTGTAGATATTCTTCAAATGCCTGGGGAGAGAAATATAGATTCTCCCAAGCCCATCAGTAAAAGATTTCAAGGAAAAATTGATTTTAATCAAGTGTTTTTTGCTTATCCCAGTCGTCCTGAAAAAATAGTGTTAAAAGGAATAGATATTAGCGTCAGTCCCGGAGAAAGAATAGCTTTGGTTGGTATGAGTGGTGCTGGAAAATCAACCTTAACTCAACTTCTTATGCAATTTTATAAGGCAGACAAGGGTGAAATTTTTATCGATAACTTTCCAATAAATAAATACGATCTTACGGACGTACGCGGCAATATGGCCATCGTACCTCAAGATGTTATGTTATTTGGTGGTTCTATTAAGGATAATATCGCCTACGGAAATCCATCAGCTTCAGATTCAGATATCATGGAAGCCGCTAAAAAGGCAAATGCCTGGGAATTCATAGAAGGTTTTCCTTCAAAAATGGAAACCATTGTTGGAGAAAGGGGGGTAAAATTGTCCGGAGGCCAAAAACAAAGGGTAGCCATAGCCAGAGCTATTTTAAAAGATCCAGCCATACTGATCCTTGATGAAGCCACATCATCGCTCGATGCAGAATCAGAAAGACTCGTTCAGGAAGCTTTACAAGTTTTAATGGTTGGCAGAACCTCTATTATTATAGCTCACCGTTTAGCTACTATAAAGGATGTAAACCAAATTTATGTTTTGGAAAACGGAACCATTGCTGAGAAAGGAACGCATCAGGAATTACTTCAAAACGAAAAAGGATTATATACCAGTTTGGCAAAACTCCAGTTTGAGTATTAGTTTAGCGCTTTCTGACGATCTATTTTCTCTGTCTTTTTCTTACTCTTTAGGGGGATGTAACGATATGGCCTTTCTTTTAAATCTAAAAGTAAAGAGTCTAAATGTTTACTTAAATCCTGAATATCATTCACTAATCCATCATCTTTAACTAATTTACCCAAACTGCCATTTCCTGCATTTACATTAGCTATTATACTATTTAGTCCGGAAAATGTGGTATCCGCAGACTTTAAAGTCAACTGTAGCCCTTCTAAGGTAGTATTTATAGATTCCATTGATTTTTTAGCATCGCCATCTTTTATTTGCGTTGAAATGTCAGAAACATTGGATAAAAGACTTGTAATCTCTTCATTATTAGTTTCTATATTTTTTAATATAGCAGATAAACTTGACATACTTTGATTAATGCTGTTACCTGAAGCGCCCATAATGCCGTTCATCTGACGGGTTAGCAGTTCTAAATTATCAATCGTTTTAGAGAGATTTTCAATACTTTTTCCCATTTTACTTTCAGAATCACCTGAAGCCATCTGTTTACTTAAGGAATCCACTAAAACCGAAATACCTTCCTGAAATACCTGGATATAGGTCTTTAAATCATCTTTATCGACCATAGAACCCAAAATTCCTAGGTTTTTTCCAGCAATAACAGATCCGCTTGGCAAACAATTACCATTGCATCCTCCCGGAATATTTAAAATAATAGAAGCTCCGCCCATAAAGGTTTCAGTTAAAATATTGGCCATACTTCCTTTAGGTAAAGCCATATTTTTGTCTAAATCAAGCGTTAATCTTATAAGTCCTTTATCCAAATCAGGAGTGACTTCAGAAACAAAGCCTACTTGATATCCTAAATATTTTACGGGAGTAGATATGGTAATCCTATTTACATTACTATAATCAACATAATATAAATTAGACTTTTTCAATAGATTTTTACCTATTATATATTTGTAGCCCCAAATAGATACTAAAAGTGAGGTTATAACTAAAAGGGCAATTCTAATCTCTTTTGACATTCTTTTTGTTTTTTCAGCAAATAATTAACGTAAATATACAAATATCCTACTTCATTAACAGTAACATTAGGGGATACCCAATTCTTTTTTAGCCTGATGAAGACTTATTCGCTCACCATTTTTATCTACAATAATAAAAGCATCTTTAAATCCTGCAACAAACATTTTGTCTCTTGCTTTTAAAACTTCTTTTATTTGGCTAAATGTGTCTGTCCTGTACTTAAATAGTCCGTTTTCCTTTGTTTGTTCAATTTTAAACGGTGAATTTTTCCACAAAGAATCTGTTTTAGAGATAGGATTTGGTGTTGCGGCAATTTGAATCCAAAATTGGTAAATAGGTTCTTTAGGACTTGAGGTTGGTTTATTGGTTACTTCTGCTACCGTCTCGGGAAGTTGTTCTATTTTCTTTTTGTATTCTGTAAATCCATTGAAAATACTTTCGGCAATTTTTTGCTTCCCATTATCCGTTTTCAGATAATTTTCTTCTTCGCGATTACTTAAAAATCCTATTTCTAATAGTACACTTGGCATTGAAGTTGCCTTTAAAACGACAAAGCCAGCTTGTTTTACCCCTCTACTTTTTCTATTAGCATGACTTGCGTACTGATTTTCGACAAATTGTCCAAATTGAATGCTTTGATCCAAATAGGCATTCTGGTACATAGAAAATAAAATATGACCTTCAGGTGAATTGGGATCGTAATCATAATTATTTTTATAATTCTCCTCTAGTAAGATGGCTGCATTTTCTCTTTTAGCAACGTCTAAATTATATTCAGCCGTGTGTAAACCCATTACATACGTTTCTGTACCTAGCGTAACAGATGATTTAGGCATAAAATTAGCGTGTATGGAAATAAATAGATCAGCATTTGCATCATTAGCAATTTTTGCCCGTTGAAATAAAGGTATAAAAATATCTTTATCTCTGGTCATTATGACCTTTATTTGAGGATATTTCTCAGTTAGTAAGTCTCTAAGTTTTATTCCAACGGACAAAACCAAATCTTTTTCTAAGGTTGATACACCATGGGTTCCCGGGTCGTAGCCACCATGTCCTGGGTCGATGATTACTGTTTTTATACGATATGGGGGTTTGCCTTGTAAGTTAACTTTAGTACCTTCGCCTTTGGACGAAAAATTATGAGCACTAATTGTGTACAAATAACGATGTTGCATCGTTATTAAAGGGGTAATAAATAAAAATAACAGTAAATAATATCCCGGTGCGCGCATTTTTTCGTTGGAAAAGTAATTCATTAAAGTGTTTCGGGGAATTCGGTTTTTGACCGTTTAATTATAATGCAAAGTAAACAAAAATATTACTTTTATCTAACTGCCATATTAGGAATTTTGTTTTTCCTGATGGGGTCAGTTCCTTTGTTAAGTCAAAAAATAGCCATAGATTCTATCCCGGGCGAAGATTCAATGCCAGATACTACCGCTATTCAAAGGCAATACGTGCGTTTTTCCAAAGATTCATTGAGCGCGCCTATTGATGCGTCTTGCAAAGATTCAATGATTTTGGATAATAAAAATAAAAAGCTCTTTCTATATGGAGAGGCAGTGGTAAACTACGAAAAAGTGGAATTGAAGGCAGGTTTTATTGAACTTGACTGGGATAATAACATCATTTTAGCAAAGGGCACAGGGACCAAAGAAAGTAATCCTACCTTCAAGGAAGGGGAGCAAGAAATATCAGCTTTTGAACTTCGTTACAATTTTAAAACCCAAAAGGGAAAAGTTTTTCAAAGTACTTCCCAACAAAATGATATTGTCATTCACTCGGAACAAGCAAAATTTATCCGTACTGCCGGTCAAGATTCAACTCAAAACGATGTCCTTTTTAGTACGAATGCCATTTTCACCACTTGTATGGCCGATCATCCGCATTTTGGCATCAGAAGTACCAAACAAAAAATAATTCCTAATAAGTTAATTATTGTGGGTCCTTCCCGATTAGAAATAATGGATATTCCAACCCCCATTTGGCTTCCTTTTGGTTTTTTTCCTATCAATCCGCAATCAAAATCTTCTACTGGTTTACTTTTCCCAAGAGATTATGAATATTCACCACAGTGGGGTTATGGTTTAAGAGACATAGGATGGTTTTTCCCGATCAATGATTATTTAAATCTGGCGCTTAGGGGAAATATTTATTTTAGAGGTACCTGGGGGGTTAGTGCATCCTCTGATTATAGGAAAAGATATAAATATTCGGGTTCGCTGAACCTTGGCTTTGATTCGAGAAAAACGGAGAATCTGCAAACAGGTATTTTTTCTCCTCAAAATTCAGTGCAAATCAGATGGTCTCACAGACAAGAGAGTGGTGCGCATCCAACGAATCGATTTGGAGGTAGTGTGAATATTCAAACCAATGGATTTCAAAACAGGGTTTTCAACGATGCTGCCTCTGTTTTGCAGACGCAGTTGAATTCTAATATGTCATTTGATAAAAACTATACAGATAAACCCTACAATTGGTCTGTTTCGTTTAATCACTCTCAAAATCTTTTAAACAAGGAAATAACTATTAATTTTCCGGATTTTAGATTTCAAACGCAATCCATTAATCCCTTTAAAAGGAAAATTGCATCTGGTGCTGAAAAATGGTACGAAGCAATTGTTATGAGGTATCGAAATGAAGTTAGAAATAGTTTTGCCGCTACAGATACTACCTTGTTTTCTACAAAAACCCTTAGCGATGCAAAATTTGGGGTAAATCAAGCCGTGGAAGCAAGTACTTCATTTAAAATTTTACGGTTTTTTAATCTAAATCCATCTGCTAATTATCGGGAAGTTTGGCAAATGCAGCAACTAAGGAAGGATTTTGATCCAACGCCCACCATACGAAGAGATACAATTTATAATGAGGCCAAAACTTCTTTTCAAGTTATTTCAGATACCACCCAATATGGTCGTGTAAATACAGATACGATACCAGGGTTTGCTTCTTATCGCACATTTGACATGGGTTTTGGTCTAAATACAAGACTTTTTAGCACATTACAATTTAAAAGTGGTTTTTTACGAGGTCTGAGACATGAAGTGAGACCAACGATATCCTTTAATTATTCACCCGACTATATAAAACCTTTTTACGACACCATAAATACAGATACACGTTTTGCCGACAGATATCAGGTATATACTCCCTTTGAACAATCGATTTATGGTTCACCTCCTCAATCGGGTAAGCAAATGGCTATCGGATACTCCTTAAATAATATTTTATTAGCCAAAATAGCACCCAAAAAGGATTCTACCCTTAAAACTGTGAACCTTATTGATAATCTGGTGATTACGGGAAATTATAATTTTGCTGCTGATTCCCTTCGTTGGAGTCCAGTTTTTGTTAGTACCACTGCTCGTTTTTTCAAGGGTGCTACTACGGCATCGTTTTCCATGATTTATGATCCTTACATGAAAAATGCCAGGAATGAGAGAATTAATACCTTTTGGTGGAAGGAAACGGGAAGACCTTTACGTTTAGATCAGGCTAATTTACGTATTTCGTCTAATCTGACGGTAGCAAAAATACGCGCTCTTTTTCAGGGGAAACCGGAGGAGGTTGTCACAGATGTCAGGAATTCAAGGCCAGATCAGAATAGCCCTTCACTTATTGGAAATCAAACGAATAGAAGTAATAAACTACCTATTGATAATGCTACGGAAGAAGATTTTTTAAGTTTATTTGAAAATTTTTCAATCTCCCATAATATTGATTTTACCTGGAGGGAGGAAAATGGAGCCATTCGATTTTTAGTGGAAACTAATTCTATAAATTGTAGGGGAGATATTAAATTAACCCCCAACTGGGCAATTAGTGTAGGTAATTTTGGTTACGATTTTGTGCGTGAAGGCCTTTCTTATCCTTCCTTTGGATTTATACGCGAATTACATTGTTGGGATATGTCTTTTAACTGGCAGCCACAAAGAGGTACCTATAGCTTTATGCTAAGGGTTAAACCAGGTACCCTCGATTTCATAAAAATACCTTACCAGCGAAATAACGGAGATACGCTTAGAGCCTTTTAGTCAATTAATTTATAAGGATATGTTTTATGTAAAATACTTGATTTAGATCCATTTCCAGAGATGTAAAGTAACATTTTAGCCCGCGTCATAGCAACATATAGTAGCGCTTTATCTCTTTTTTCAGCTTCTTTCTTTTCTTCATCTGAAACATACATGCGAGGTTTCAGAAAAGTGTTAGCATTTAATCCAACTAAAAAGATAACTTTAAATTCAAGACCTTTGAGACTATGGAAAGTGGAAGTACTCAAATGTTCGGGTACACTTAGCTCATTATTCTTCTCAATTTTTCTAACTTGATAACCACCGTTATGAAAGTGACTATGAAATTTTTGGAGGTCATCATTTCTTTTGGCTGCAATGCAAATGTCTTCTGGAAGGTATAATCCATCTTCTAACAATTCATTTACTTTATTTTCTACAAATTGTATTTCAGCTGTTAAACTTTTAAAGTGTAAATAACTGGGTTCAGGACCATAACTTAAAGAGGTATAACCTTGTATTTTCTCAATGGAATCACTAAAATCAGAAAAAGTTTCATCACCGAGCGCTTTTACAGCATCCTTTCTGATTTCCTCCGTTGTTCTATAATTTCTTAATAATCTTCTTGATTTTTTTCCTCTGGTTTCAATTTTAAGCGCTAAAAAGTTTATATTTCTGTCATAAACTTTTTGCAGCGGGTCACCAACCATAAATAAATCATTTATACCTGGTTTAACAATACTTCTTAAAAAACGAAGCTCAATATTTGATAAATCTTGTAATTCATCCAGAATAATATGTGCATAAGGTTTTGTTTCTTGTTTTTTGAAATGAGAAATTAAATCATAAAAAAGTTCATCCCCCTCGAGTTTAATAGTTTTCCTTTTCTCCTTTATGTATTCCAGATGTTTATGCCAGAATAGCTCTTTCATTTCTTTTGAAATTCTGGTCTCTCTTCCTGTTCTTTGTATCACAAGATAATCGGCTAAGGATTCTATTTGATGGAAAAGGATTACTTTTTGGTATTCATCTTCGGCAAATTCTGGAGTAATCTGGTTTGTATTCAATATTTTTTCCCAAATGTTCAGTTGTCTTGTTCTTTTATTAGCATAACTGTTTTCTTCTTCTTTTTTGAAACTCTCACCGATTTGATTTTTCAGTTTATTTATTTTTGAAGCCAGATGGTAAGCAATGGAGTGAATGGTCATAATATCATAAATGCCTTTATTACTTAATTTTAATTCATCTACTTGTGCGCTTAAATTATTAGCGAGCGCATTGGTATAGGTGCAAAAAAGTAATCTTTTCCCTTCTGGAAGCCCATGCTTTATTAGGTATGAGAATCGGTGTAAAGCAGCTACTGTTTTTCCTGTTCCAGCCCCTCCGGTAATTTTAACAGGTCCGTTAAAATTAGCTTCCACCAATTTTGTTTGTTCAGGGTGAAGGAAAAACTGCCAGTTATTTTTACCGAGTAGAAATTGAAGTAGAAGTGGATCATCTGTATTTTGAATAAAATTTTGTTTGTTATTAGGAGATTGTAATTGAATTTCTGTATCCTCAGATAATGATTTCCCTTCCTTCACTTGCTCTAATAACTCTCTTTTGTCAGAACCATTGAAAATGAGACTTATTTTTTCATAAGCCTCATCGGGTAGGTTGTTCTTAACTTCCAAAAGCTTGTCCAGGCTTATTATCCGAATCACTTTTTCTACTTCTGATAGTGGTACACCTAAATTTAATAAGTCATCCATTGTTAAATCATAAGGATGATGAAATGGAATTGATTTAGATGTTGAATGTTCAGCGGTTGGTTCATTCATCTCAATGGGCTCATAGAGTTGCATGCTATGAATGACGGCGTTCCAAATCAATTTTTTATTCTTCGCCCAGGCATGTGCATCGTCATGTTTGTCAACCCATAGCATAAAATAATTATTGCCGGTAGGAGGAAACCCAACAATGGCTCTATAATCAACATCTATTCTGACAGTCCTTAAATTTTTATCCTTGAATGTATTGATTTTTTCAAAATCTATGGCATGACTTTTAGGGTTTTCCTTGAACTTTGGAAAAAATGCGGTAACCTTTTTTCTGATATCAAGAGGTAGTCTTTCTGTTGCTTTATGAAAATCTTTTCCTACATAAATGATTGGATTCATCTTTTTTGCTTTAAATTAATCTGCTTTTATTTAATATGTATAAAAAATTAGGGGAAATATTAGGGGAATTAGGGGAACACTTATTATGTCGTTTTATTTCCTACCTTTGCATTGGAAATTGCCCTGTCGCGGCTCTTAATTGAGATGAGGAAAGTCCGGACAACGCAGTGCGCCACACCATCTAACGGATGGGCATGTTTTAACATGACAGATAGGGTCGCAGAAAATTACCGCCGGCTTGCCGGTAAGGGTGAAAACGGGAGGTAAGAGCTCCCGCATCGGTTGGGTAACCAGTCAGTGGGATAAACCTTGTGGGTTGAAATGCCATGTATATCCTGGGTTCCTTCGGGAGGTGGAGTTGCACGCTCTACTGGAAACGGTCAGGAGGGGTAGGCAGATTGAGCTTTGGTGTGAACCTAAGCCTAGATAAATGACAGGGAACCTTTCGGGGTTACAGAATCCGGCTTATAGATTTCCATTTCTAAAGAGGCTGTCTGAAAAGACAGCCTCTTTTTGGTGTATTTGGCTGATTTCTAAGATTATGCCCGATGGAGATTAGAGTTTTACGTAACACAATCGTAGAGACGCGATGCTCCGCGTCTTCTCCCTCGACAGATTTCAATACAAAGAAAAGGTGAAACTTGGAATATTTCAACGATGATTTTCCAAGGAGGCTAATTAGATCAAGGCTTATAGCATTAATAATAAATATATATAATAATAATAATAATAAAAAAAATATTATTAATTTATAAAACTACCTTTACGGTAATCAGATTTAAAAAATTTAATACTAAACGTGATGAATGTAAGAATCATTATTTTTTTTCTTATTCCGATGTTTGCTTTAGCCCAGACACCGCAGAAGATTAATTTCCAGTCTGTCTTGAGGAATAGCTCGGGCGAGGTGGTTGGAAATAGGGTGGTCAATATGCGAATCAGTATATTGTCTGGCAATTCGAGTGGAAACAATGTATTTAGTGAAACGCATGTTAAAACGACGGATGCCACGGGGTTAATCAGTATAGAAATGGGAACGGGAACTATATTAAGTGGAGTATTTTCCAGTATTGACTGGGGAAATACGGCTCATTTTATCAAACTGGAGGCTGATTTCACTGGTGGTACCACTTATGAGTTGTTGGGTACGCAGGAACTGATGAGTGTTCCTTATGCACTTTACGCTGGAAAGTCAGATACTTCGGTACTTAATCTTACGAGCAGATTGGCAACGAAGTTGAATGTCACGGACACCGCCTTTTTGTCTAATCGTATTGATGCCAAAGCACCTATTAATAATCCTGCTTTTACCGGAACAGTAACCGGAGTAACAAAAACGATGGTGGATTTGGGTAATGTGGATAACACCTCGGATTTGAACAAACCTGTATCGACAGCTACTCAGGATTCATTAAATC
>JAFMBH010000184.1 GCA_017858735.1 Bacteroidota bacterium | reverse complement strand
AGTTAGAAGCATCCTCACAGGAAAATGTACTTCGTACCTCATTTAACGACTTCAATGTTTTTAATAATATTGAAGATTTACCTACGGACAAATTATCCAATTTCTTGTACAATAATATGATGTCCACGTCGGTACAAACTCTATTACATTTTGAGGATAGAAATTCGATGGCTAGTTCACTGGAAAGTAGAGTTCCATTTTTAGACCATAAACTGGCCGAGTTTTTGTTTTCCCTTCCGCCCGAATTTAAAACCCATAAGAATTTAGGCAAATATATCCATCGGCGAGCGATGGAGGGCATTGTTCCGGAAGAAGTTATTACAAGAAAAGATAAGATTGGTTATCTGGCACCTGGCGAACATTATTGGATGAAAAATGAAATGAAACCTTTTGTGTCTGGTATTTTCTCCAGCTCAGATTTTAAAAATAGAGAGATATATAATCAAAAATTGATATTAAGTAAATATAATATTATGCTTGCCGGAAAAACAGGCGACGAAAAGTTGTTATGGAACATTTTGTCATTGGAAATCTGGTTCAAGTCGCAAGGAATGTAAATTTCTGTTTTAGTAACAATTACCAAAAGCAAGGTGCTTAATAAAAGATGTATATATAAAATATTTAATTAAAGTAAATTTAACAAACTCACCGCCCACTTAATCCTACCTACACGGTGAATCTTCTCCCCTACACAAATCTTCCCTTACCAAATCCTTTAATCCCTAAAGACTTTGATGCAGAACATTAATAGCCGGAATTTCTAATACGTAAATTTGCCTCATCTTTTCACCTCAAAGCAAAAGAGACCATTTTTGATAAAAACATTGTACATTTACAATGTTAATAAAATCACTTCATGCAAAAAGAAAAAGTTGAAAATCAACCGGAAACCAATCAGTGGTTTGACGAGATGGTTTCAAATTTGAGGGTTGATCAATTACTTTTACAAGCTGATGTGCTGGAAAGACAAAAGAAAGAGGTATATGAGGCTATGATTAATGGGAATCAAGATTTTATGCATAAATATGCCAGAAAAACAAGTTCTGCTTTTTTTATCAAAAATTTAATTAATTCGTATTTTATAGAATTAGGGGAGAGAAAAGCACGTCCTAACAGAGTTGCACTAGAACTTTCAAATTCAAAAGTTTTAGTTTGGGCGGAAATTGAGAATGATGACGAATTAACTGAAGATGCGCTGATTCTATCTGCTGCAAAAGTCAACTATGCCTTTTCTACCTTTGGATTTCACATTTCTTCTACTATTGTAGAAGTTGATGATAAAATGAATGTTCCTAAGCATTATAAAGAAGTATTCCTTAAAGAAATTCAAAGTGGGGACATTTAAAGAGCACATTCAACAATCTCAAAACAATATTAGATTTTTATCAAAAATTAGTACAGGTTTGGATGATTGTTGGGACTGGCAGGTTACTGTATGTTTTTATTCTGCATTGCACTTGATTAATGCACATGTAGTAAATAAATTTCATGCAAACTATCTTTCTCACAGTAAAGTTGATGAAATAATCAATCCATATAATTTTTTGTCTCTGGCTAAACTGGATGAAAAAATTTACATATCATACATTAAATTATTTCAACTTTCACGAAGGTCGAGGTACCTGTTAAGTGAGAATTTTAAAAAAGGAGAAAGGTTAGAGGTTCAAATCGCAAGTGCCACTTTAAGCAAACATTTTAAAAAAGCTATTTTTCATTTAGATATCATAATTAATTTTATAAAAAATGATTACAGTGAATCATTCGAGAAAGTGAATATCAAGTGTGTTGACTTAGAAGGACTGTCATTTGAGAATTTTTTAGTTATTAAGTAGACTTTTAAACCAGTGTGATATTTTGACCGCAAAACTCATTTCTTTTAATTGGGTTAACTAAAATCTAATGATATGAAAAATCAAATCGTTTTATTGATTTCCTTTGTGCTTTGCATTGGATTTTCTTATCGTATAATTGCTCAGTCTGAAAACAATACAGGTTCGACAGATTTGTGTCGGGGAAAATATTTTACTGAAGCCCAGGGTGCTGAGTTTTTAAATACCCATGTACCTGCGTCGCGAAAAGAATGGGAAGATAGGTCCAGATTAATCATCCAACAAATTAAAGTGGGGATGGATCTACAAAAAATGCCTGCCAAAGTACCATCCAAAGCTGTAATTCATAATAAAATGGATTTTGATGGGTATTCCATTGAAAGTGTCTATTTTGAGAGTTTGCCAGGGTTTTATGTAACAGGAAACTTGTACAGACCTACAAAAAAATATCCATCCTACGCTGGTATTTTATGTCCTCATGGGCATGATAATCGCTTACTTGGACGCACGAGAGATCAAACTCAGATTCGTTGTGCTACATTGGCAAGAATGGGTGCTGTAGTCTTTGCCTGGGATATGTTGGGTTATGAAGACAGTAAACAATGTTCACATGACATCGCTTCTTCGTTAAAATTACAAACTATCAATAGTATTAGGGCATTAGATTTCTTACTGGATTTACCATCGATAGACAAAAATCGTATCGGGATTACGGGTGAATCGGGTGGGGGAACACAAACATTTTTATTGTCGGCCTTAGATGCACGCATTAAAGTTTCTGTTCCTGCGGTAATGGTTTCGGCTCATTTTTTTGGTGGATGTCAATGTGAAAGTGGTATGCCGATTCACAAAAAAGGGCCTGATTATCAAACCAACAATGTGGAAATAGCTGCATTAACAGCGCCTAGGCCTATGTTATTGATTTCAGATGGGGCAGACTGGACTCAAAATACGCCGAAAGTAGAGTTTCCTTTTTTGCAGAAAATTTATGCTCTTTATCAAAAAGATAATCTGATTGAAAACGTGCATTTGCCCAAAGATTTACATGATTATGGTCCAAACAAACGCATGGGTATGTATCCATTCATGGCTAAACACTTATCGTTAGAGCTTTCCAACGTGTTAGATGCGGAGGGTAATATCGATGAAGCGCCCTCAAAAGTACTTTCCCCGGAGAAATTAGCGGTATTTAATAATGCATTTCCCATGCCAAAAAATGCGGTGAAAGGGAATGAAGCAGTGATGAAATTACTCAAGTAAATGGAGAGAAAAAGAATGCATCTGTATCATGAGAGGGCGAATTCAATTCGCCCCTACCATAACGGGATAAATCGTTGTATTTGGTTGGGGCACCCAAGGAAGGGAACCTAAAAACAAGCTTCTTTATCTATAGCATACCTTCTACAATAACTTTAAGCATTGATTCTATTCTGAGGACCTGTTGTTGTGCCGTATGGGGTTCAAGGTGTGCTGTAAGCCCCTCTTCGAACGCAGAATCATTGAGTATGGTTTTAAAAGCAATTTGCAAATATTGTCGTACTTCCTGGCTTGCTCCCATTATCAGATTCTGCACTTGTGAATTGTTTTCAAGCACATACACTATATCCTCAAAATCACTGCTGAATCGGTAGTCACCTTTGCCGCGGTTGTTGAATGCTTCTAGTTTCGAGGCGATAAAATAAGGTAAAGAAAATATTTTGATATTTTTTCCAACAATATTAACTGTAATGGATTCTTTGAAACCATCTGGGTACC
>JAFMBH010000016.1 GCA_017858735.1 Bacteroidota bacterium | reverse complement strand
AGGAAAACATAAAAAGAATAGTAAACGTATGATTTAATTTCATAATAAAATTTTCCTTTAATTTTCAATATCATTATAAACACCGGAAGTTTGTCTAAAAGTAATGAAAACAAACGAAATTAATGCCACAATTAATATAAAAATGTAATTATTTTTGTAATAAACGGTTTATTGTGTAGTATTTAGGAATTAACCCTATTTTTTAAACATTTTGCGGTGTGAGTATTTAGTAAATTCCGGAGAATAAAACCTTTCCGTATAACGTAGTTTGAATCAGGATTTTGAGGATTACAGAAGACATCGTCGGTTTGAATGTGAAGGTTATTTATAGAGTAATACTGTTTCGTGGCATTTTGAAACAGGATTTACAGGATTTCCAGGATTAATTATAACGTCTCCGATTTGGGTGGGAAGGTTATTATAGAGTAATACTGTTTCGTGGCATTTTGAATCAGGATTTTCAGGATTTATAGGATTAACCATAACGTCTCCGATTTGAATGTGAAGGTTATTTATAGAGTAATACTGTTTCGTGGCATTTTGAAGCAGGATTTACAGGATTTCCAGGATTAATTATAACGTCTCCGATTTGGGTGGGAAGGTTATTATTAAAAGGTGTATTCATTACTAAGCCTTTCGCCGATGCGTTACGCATCGGCGAAAAAAAGGGCATAAAGTAATCCTCTACGAAAACCCATTATACCCATGCCGAAGACGTCCTCTGTAATCCTGAAAATCCTGTAAATCCTGATTCAAGACCAAGTGAAAGGGGTGAATTTAAATTGAAAACTTTCGGGGAGAAGACGCGAGGCATCGCGTCTCTACAGAAAAACAGTATAAAAAGTGCTACTGTATGAATCAACATAACACCCAAACCAAAGACGTCCTCTCTAATCATCGAAATCCTGTAAATCCTGCTTTTAAACCAGGTGCTTGCGATCACCAAAAACCAACATCTTTTTTAATGTTTTTTATTAAAAGGTAACAATGTCTCGGTTCAACAACATAAATAATCGAGTATTTACCAAAATCCAAGCGTCGCCCGCCCGCACTTCCCCGCCCACGAAATAGTCAAATAGTCAATCCCTAAGGCAGCGAACGGAGGCGCCACCTGACCTAGTATAGCAGCCGCTGCAATTGCCAAGCCTGCGCACAATGCCATCGGTGTTGTTCATGTCGCGGTACCAGGCGTTGCCGCTGCCGCCCTCGGTAGCACTCCAGAAGAAAGCGTAAGAGCTAATATAAGTGAAACTACCAACTCGTTGGCGAAAACCTCCTGGTAGAGCAGATAAGCCGTAATCGTCAGTTCCTGTGTTTGTTAACCATAAGGCGGAATTTTTTTTCAGCTTAGTACCTGCAGAACTGCTCTGAGTTGCTGAAGTAGAAGATGTATCAGCTCCTGAATCTATAAATATAACTAATTTACTCCAATCAGAATCTGTTGGCACGTGAAATCCCGTAGGACATAAATTTTTATACGTGGTACTTCCCGTTGTCGCAATTCCTTTTGCAGCATACCAATTGTATAAAAACCCGTAGTTCGTTGCATTTGTGCCTGAACTTGCTTGATTGTCATAAATGGCATAAGCCCCGGTAATTAAACCTTGCCATACTGTTGAAACCGTTCCTGAAGTATACGTATTATTCAATGGAATCGATGCACCATCATTATACTTTGTGACCTTCAGATTTTCCTTTGTCCAACATTGGGTACCAATGGAAACCGTATTGTATACATTTCCATCAACATCGGTAATTGTGGAGGTACTGCAAGTAAAAGCAGGTGTAACCACAGTAGGAATTTTAGCGACAACCCCTTGATAAGCAGGCAGCATAATTTGACTCAAGGCGATTTTAGATATCAGCATCAATATGGGAATCAGGAAATATTTCATATCAAAATTTAAATTTAGATAATAAATGACGTAAATTAGTGCTAATCCTTTTCAAACATGAGATTACTTTTCTAATGTGGAAAGATCCAAAATATTTTTAATTAGTAACATCTTTTTAGGATGTGTACCAAAATTCCTCGCACCATCCACCCGCATTTGCTTGCCCACGAAATAGTTAAATAGTCAATCCCTAAGACAACGAACAGAGTGACCACACGACTTGCCACAGGTACCCTGTGTCACGTTAATATCGTCAAAATCCAGTTGGTAGAAATAAGCAGCGGTGCTAGACGTGGTAGTACTCCCAAAGCGAGCTGTATTTTTGATACCGGCGAAAGCCCCAGGAGGATTGCCACCTTTAAAACGAATGCCACCAGGTAGAGCGGAGAAGCCACTAGAATTATCTGCTCCTGTGTTTGGTGAGGTCCAATAGGTAGTTCCTGTTGATTTCATCTTGCCTCCAGCCAAAGTTAGTCCTCCAAGAAAGGTAGTTAAAGTTGTCCACTCTGCATCACTTGGTACATGCCAACCTGTAGGACAAATTTCTCTAGAATCTGTGGCAGCATACCAATTGTATAAATAGCCATAAGTTATAAGATTACCGTTACTATGGGCATAAACGGTTAGTGCTCCAGAGGTTCTTGCCGTCCAGGTTTCTGTGCTTCCATCGCCAGTTGAACCACCTGAATTATCCAAAGGGATAAGCGTTCCGTTATTGTATTTTGTAACTCTAAGGTTTGATGCCATCCAACATTGCGTACCTATTAAAACGGTATTGTAAGAGTTATTGTCCACATCAGTAACTGTAGCGAGACCAGGGCAAGACTTAACAGCCCCTGCAGGAATTTTAGCGACAACCCCTTGATAAGCAGGCAGCATAATTTGACTCAAGGCGATTTTAGATACCAGCATCAATATGGGAATCAGGAAATATTTCATTTTTTTACATTAATTTCCATAAATACAGAAAAAATTATAATTCCATATCTCCTGCACTGATAAAAGAGCTTGCTCCTAATTGAACCAAAGTACATATTGCATTTATTCCAGCTGTTTTGGTAAAACTGCTTCTATAGCTGACGGTACTACCAGAGGCAGTTAAAGTGATTTTACCAACGCCCAATTGGACGACCATACAGTTAAAGCCAATGAACAAAGATGGAACGGTTAGTGTGATACTTGCTGCATTGCTTAAGGTTATTATTTTACCATTATCCGAGGCTACCAAAGTATAAGTGGTTCCTGTTTGGGTATTAACATTAGCAGAGAATCCAGCAATGGTTGAGGTATTACTATTATTCCCTGTTAAAGAACCCTGCATGGTAGTACTTCCCGAGAAAGATTTACTTCCAGCAACGGTCTGAACAGTTGTTAAATCGACAAAATTTTGAGTTGATGAATTAGTGCCCCCGTTTGCAATAGGCAATATTCCCGTGACTTTTGAGGCTGCTACAGCCGTTATTTTAGAATTAATACCTAAGCTATAATTCGCCAGCATAGTGGTGGTGTCCGCATCTCGCAGGTAGGGCAATAACATGCTCGTCGTATCTGAAATATTCACTTTTGAGTTGATGCCTGTCCGGTAATTTGCCAGCATAGCGGTGGTATCCGCATAACGCAGATACGGCAATAACATACTCGTCGTATCTGAAATCTTCAATTTATCTATGTTACCCAAGCGGTAATTTGCCAGCATGGCGGTAGTATCCGAATCACGCAGATACGGTAATAACATACTCGTCGTATCTGAAATATTCAATTTATCTATGTTACCCACGCGGTAATTTGCCAGCATGGCGGTAGTATCCGAATCACGTAAGTATGGTAATAACATACTCGTCGTATCTGAAATATTCAATTTAGAATTAATTCCCGTCCGGTAATTCGCCAGCATAGAAGTAGTATCTGCATCTCGTAGGTATGGTAAAAGCATATTTAATGTATCCGAAATATTCAATTTATCTATGTTACCCACACGGTAATTTGCTAACATGGCGGTGGTATCCGAATCACGCAAATACGGCAATAACATACTCGTCGTATCTGAAATATTCAATTTATCAACGGTACCCACGCGGTAATTTGCCAGCATGGCGGAGGTATCCGCATCTCGTAGGTAGGGTAATAACATACTCGTCGTGTCCGAAATATTTAATTTATTTATGGTACCTCCACGGTAATTTGCCAACATAACAATAGTATCAGCATCTCGCAAATAGGGTAATAACATGCTCGACGTGTCAACGATATTGACCTTGGAAATAATACCTGCCTGGTAATTCGCTAACATGGCGATGGTATCCGCAATATTCACTTTTGAACTAATTCCCATTCGGTAATTTGCCAACATGGCCGTTGTATCCGCGTCTCGAAGATAAGGTAATAACATACTCGTCGTGTCAACGATATTGACCTTGGAAATAATACCTGCCTGGTAATTCGCTAACATGGCGGAGGTATCTGCAATATTCACTTTTGAATTAATCCCTGTTCGGTAATTCGCCAGCATACCCACCGTATCGGCAATATTTATTTTCCCGTCCAAGGTTAAGGTATTGGTGTTCAGTTGATTTAAATCTACCTTTTGATTTAAGCGATTTGATAATGAGGCGGTATCTGCTGCGCGCAAATAGGGACGCAGCATTTTCAGTGTGTCTTTCAGATTGAGTTTATTGTTCCATGCCGCCGTATCTACCGATCTGATGCCTTTGGCAACACTGGTATTATACACAGGGTCAGTCTCAAATACAACGCCACCACCGCCATTACCACCCCCACTACCACCACTATTTCCGTCATATACTTCCTTCTTGCTCCATCGTGCGGTGTCCTCTGCCGTGATTCCTTTAGCTATACTCTTACTAAACAGTGGGTCTGATTCCGTGACTGGCGTACTCAGTTTTTCCGCCGTTTTTGCATATATTGCATAAGGTACGCTTAACATTTGTGAAACAATGATCAGACTATAATTCGTGCCCCCCGTCGGATCAGTTTCCGACTTGATGAAAAATGGACCCCGCGTCCAGTCTATGGTCGATATAGCGCCCTTCAGCATGTTTCCCTTTCCTATGGTAATATAAGCCAATCCGTTCAAATTGGTCTTTACCTTGTGCTCCTCCTCGTACCATACTGTGTCCGCCGCATTACCCCCTAAAAGGCCAATGCGTATCCCCACCGTGGTGTTGGCCACCAATTCGTTATTTCCATTTCTTATCACCATCTGGTAGCTAAATGAGTTCGGTACTTGCGCTATACCCAAGTAGCTCAATGTCATGCTTAAAAGAAGGAATAGTCCCTTTTTCATATTCTTAATCATTTTTTTTTCTTTTTTGGTTTTTCAGACAAGGCGTAGGCAACAATCAGCAGATGGCCCATGTTTGGAAAACTGTTTACCGTGGATAAACCAATATCAAACTGATAGCCTGCCGTGAACGGATATTTTGATACCATGGCATTCATGCCCACCGATCTGCTTTTACTGAACACTGAATACTCATAATTCCTGTACACCGGTGCCACACTGAAATAGGCACCTCCTGGTAAATTAAATTTGACATCAACCATCATATCTAATTGATAATCGGCACTTTGCTGTGTCCTCAGTAAAACACCCGGGGTAATTTCTATATTTTCACTCACCTTAAGCTTTACGCCCGAGGATATGTAGGTGAGAAAGGCATTGCGAACATCATTTTCATCCATGAAAAGATCATTCACCTTTGGTATGATTGTAGGCGGAGATGCCCAGATGGAAGCCGTGGGAATGAAAATGGAAGCCTACATTGGCATTCGGATAGGCATTAAAAAACTTAGTGTCATCATTAAACAGATTATTGTCCACATTTCCCGCTAAGAGTCCCAATCTGTCTATCCGATACTGATTGTAGGTAGCTGATATGCCAAAAGATAGGCCTGTCACTGGCTTTTTAGCGCCTTTCCCTACGTTCTCTATATGGTAGGCAAAGGTAGATTCTAAGCCAACGAAAGAAACGGCCCCATTTTGGTCTTTAAATCCGTTGACCCCCAGTCCAATTTGATTTTTTGTTAAAGGATAATCGATGGATAATAATTGGGAGTTTGGTGAATTTTCAAAGCCAATCAGGCGCTTGCTATACACCAGCATCGCATTTCCCGATCGGTTAGCTCCTGCCAGCGCAGGATTAATCAGATAGGGTTTAAAAAAATGTTGATTTTGGAAAATGTAATTTTGTCCAAAACATATTATTCCCTGAAAAACAAAGCAAAGTATTCCTATTCCCTTCATATCGCTATGTATCTCATCAGGGTGAAATTCCCCCTCAATGTTTCGATTTCATTTAATTTTACGAGGTACCAGTAGGAATCTACCGGAGCGGGGATATTGTTAATCAATCCGTCCCAACGGAAAGCAGCTCCAGTTTTCTCCACTAACAAGCGTCCGAATCTGTCAAAAATGAATACCCTGGAATCTGTCAGCAGATCCAGTTCGGGAATAGTCCAGTAATCATTGAGGCCGTCGCCATTTGGAGAGAAAAAATCACTCACTTTAATCATTTCACTATCCAGCACCTTTACCGATACCTCGCAGGCTTTTCCACCAATCTGAAAAGAAAAAACGGCAATACCTGCACTGCCAGGTTTTCCAAGAAGGGTATATTTTAGTAAACCACCCGTCTGATTCAGGGACATGGCATCCGCTTTCAAAACGAGTCCGTTAACCCCTTGGGAAGACAGTGAAACAGGCGCTGTTTTTACGTTATTTCCCCCCGAATAAGTAATACTCACTTCTCCGGAATAATCCAGGTTTTTACCCACTGCCGAAGGATACAAGGAAAAGTTATCGCAACGCAAAACAGATAATTCTGGCTGGATAGTATAAACTCGCAGGCTAATGGGGCAAGTTTTGGTTCCAAAAACAAGATTAAACAGGGCAATACCCGTGTCGGAAGGCACCCCTTTAAGCACCAGTTCAATGGAGCCATTGCCTCTGGCTAATTTACCCGACGGCAAGGTCATTGTCAGACCATTAACTGAAGAAGACGATATATTTAGGCCCAGATAATTAGCACCATTACCACCAAGGTAGGGTAAAATGACTACGCCATTATACATTTCCCCCTTCAACAGTACCGTATTATCAAGCATATAATTATCGCAGGAAAGGGAGGACACGGACGAAGCGAGTTCATAGATAGATGGCTGTTGAATGCCTTGGTTTACATTGTGTGTATTCGCTATTTCATTCGCATACAACAGTTGTCCGAAGGAAAATTCTACCGATCCATTTCCAGTGTTTTCCAGACTTCCTCCCGAGGAAGTGGCCATGACGATCGTGGTGTCCTGGTCCACGGTAGCCATAGCTGGTGAAACAAAAAACAGAGATATTACAAAAACAATATTTAAAAATGTAGAATTAATTGTCATGCCAAAACATATAATAAATGAAAATTTAGCTGCCGAATATGTGTATTAATCGATCCAAAAATTATTGATAAGTGAATCGTTCTATACATAAAAAGCTAAGAACCAATATTAAGCCTTGATTTTGACATATTTTAAATAGCAATACTACATAAATGTGTGGTAAATTTTAAAGACAGCTATTTCCTTAGATATTTCAATGTATTTGACGTATTACGAAGATGGCAGGGCTTTGCCGCTTTTTAACTTACGCCTGTGGACGGCATTCATGGGCAACAAAAATCAATTAACCGTTACTACCAGCCCAACGAAGTCTGCTTTAATCCGTGAAATCCTATAATACTTAGAATCCGTGATTCAAAACCAAGTGTTAGTGGGTGAATTTATATTGAAACCTGTCGGGGAAAAGACGCGAGGCATCGCGTCTCTACAACGATGACGTTCTTTATAATCCGTGAAATCCAATAATCCTTATAATCCGTGATTCAAAAATTATTTATGGGAAGCATCCCCAAAAACAAGCATGTGCCTAGTCTTTGGTTTAAATTATACGCGCGGCAGCCCCTGGTTTTTGAATCAGGATTTACAGGATTTTATATGATGAGATGGAGGTCCTAGCGGTTAATTGTCAGCCTTATGAGATGGTGGGACCTAGCGGTGGGGTGTTACGAAGATGGCAGGGCTCTGCCCCTATGTGATGTAGTACGCAATGAGAAAGTAATCCTCTACGAATAAACATTACGCTTAAACCAAAGACGTCCTCTGTAATCCTGTAAATCCAATAATCCGTGATTCAAAACCAAGTGTTAGTGGGTAAATTTTATATTGAAACCTGTCGGGGAAAAGACGCGAGGCATCGCGTCTCTACAACGATGACGTTATCTATAATCCGTGATTCAAAACCATTAGAAGGCACAGCAAAATGTTAGTAAATACCCTTTTCTACTTAATTTTATTATATTTGAAATATATTCATTAAAATTAGCCTGATGAGATTTTTTAAACTACTTTTTACCCTGTTTCTTTTAAATATTAGCTTACCCTTTGCTAAAGCTCAAAATCTTCCTAAAATTGAACTTAACGATGCATGGATTAATGAAATAAAAGCTTTGGCGCCCGCAAAGAAGCATTTTCCAAGTGCTAAAACACATAAAGTCCTGGTATTTTCACTATTTACTGGCTTTGACCACTGGGTCATTCCTCATACCGAAGCGATGTTAAAAACCATTACAGAAAAAGTGGGCGGTTTTGAAATGACTTACACCAGAGATGTTAAATATTTTGACAAAAACTGGTTACAGCAATTCGATGCTATTATCCTAAATAACAATTGCAGTATTGGGGACAAACGTAATTTATTTTGGGATGTATTTAAAAATGACCCTACGCTGGATACTGTTCAAGCCATGGAAAAGGCGGCCAAATTTGAAAAATATTTATTACAATTTGTAAAACGAGGCGGTGGTATTATGTCTATGCATGGTGCCGTAACGATGCAAAATAAATCGAATGCTTTTAGTGATATGTTAGGCGGTAGTTTTGATTATCATCCCAAGCAACAAAAGATTGACGTGAAATTAGTTGACCCCAATCATCCTTTGGTTCAAGGTTTTAATGGAAAAGGATTTTCACATATTGATGAGCCTTATTTCTTCAATAATGCTTACATGAGCAAAAATTTCAAACCGCTACTTTACATGGAAAGCGCTAATATTGAGGGAAATAAATATCCCGATGGAGACGAAAAAAGATATATTGCCTGGATTAAAAAATACGGAAAAGGGAATATATTTTATTCATCTCCTGCTCACAATGCGCAAAGTTTCAGTAATCCGCAATTGCTTCAATTTTTCCTCGATGGCCTTCAATTTGTAGTAGGTGATGTAAAATGCGATACAAGTCCAATGGGAAATTGAAACCAAATCTCCTGATTTTTCAATCATTTAACTGTTTTTTATACTCAGGCCGATTTTTCCATAAGGGCAAATAAGGGGCGTATTCAGGTTTATTCCACCAGAACTCAGGAGCGGGATCTTTCTCCATCAATCCACCTTTAAAGTCCTCACCCTTTACACTTTGGGTAACACTTACCATCCATTGCTCATAATTAGAAATCATTGTTTGTGCGCGAGAAGAATGTAAGGAAATGATATTCTTTGTTTCAGTCTTATCATTTTTCAAGTCATATAAAGCGTATTCCTTTTTCTCAATATTTTCTACCAATAATTTATAATCATTGTCAATTAAGGCACCTTGATTTCTATATTTAAATGGGATTGCTTCTTTCCTAAATGCCTCTGTTTTTCCCTTAAAAAGATGAAAAATGCTTTTCCCATCGATGGGTTGTACAAAAACATCATCTGGTAATTTACAAATGGAAGCGATGGTAGGAAAAATATCCATGGTACTTGCCGGAAAATGACTGACGTTTCCTCCCTTAATAGTTGCAGGCCACTTAATAATGCAAGGAACCCTTATACCTCCTTCATAAAGACTTCCCTTAAAATCTCTCAGTCCCCCTACCCCTTCCTTACCTCCGACAGATACGCCACCATTATCACTATTAAACCAAATCAAGGTATTTTCATCCAAACCCATTTCCTTCAATTTAGCATTTAGCAGACCAATAGATTTATCCATTTCCACTATTTCGCCAAGATAATTTTGCTGCACTTCCTCCATGCCTTTTGGGAAATTTAATTTATCCTCAGGTAAGGCACTCCAGGGATCATGAGGACTTCCAAACCATATAACCACAAAAAATGGTTCATTTTTATGACCCAAAATAAAATCAAGTGCCTGGTTTACAATGATATCAGAAGAATTTCCAATATATTCCGCAATGTTACCTTTATGACTCATTAAAGGATTGAGATCAAAAAAATTGGATACAGATAACCACTCGGTGAATCCAAAAAATCCCGGATTTCTATTATCTTCCGCAAGGATGGGCACACCCGGGCCTTTGAGCCCGTCCAGATGCCATTTTCCAAAATGTGCTGTATTATATCCAGCCTTTTGAAGTGCCTGCGCCACGGTTTTTTCTTGTCTTCTCATGGGGAAACCATGGGCATAAACAGCGGAACGATCATTTGCACGTCCGGTTAAAACGGAAGACCTGGTCGGAGAACAGACAGGTGCACCTGCGTAAAAACGATCCATTCTTAGACCATTTTTAGCCATTTCATTCAAATGAGGTGTCTGCAAGAATGGATGATTATAATATCCCATTTGCCCCCAACCCTGGTCATCAGACATAACAAGAATTATATTTGGCCTTTGCCTCTTTTCATTTTCTTTCAGCGACAATGATAAAAACACGAATAAAATAAGACCAATCAGTATATTAACCCTCATGTGAATTTTTATGAAAGATAACATTTGCGACGCAGATTATGGAGAAAAGCAAAAGAAGTAATACGAAAAATCGTATATATTTGCCTTAAAAATGAACCAACATATTGCCCAAATGACCTTGGTTGTAGCTGATTACGATGAAGCTATTGACTTTTATACGAAAAAATTAAATTTTGATCTTATTGAAAATACACCTCTGACTGATACCAAACGCTGGGTTGTCGTAAAACCCAAAGGCGCAAAAGAATGTGCTCTTTTGCTCGCAAAAAGTGCCAATGAAACGCAGGCAAAAAGTGTTGGAAATCAAACGGGCGGAAGAGTTTTTCTATTCCTGCATACTGACCATTTTGATAGAGATTTCGATAATCTCTTAAACAATCATATAAAAATTATCAATGGTCCCAGATTAGAGGAATATGGCAAAGTAGCCGTATTTGAAGATTTATATGGAAATCTATGGGATTTAATTGAGCCATCAAATAAATCAGAATATTTTTATTCCACGGCCATTTTAAAGATTAAAGAAGTGGAGAAGGTCTCATTTGCTCTGGATGAGTTAAAAATATTGAGGCAACATACTCTTTTGGAGGCGGGGAATGTTTCTTTTGATCTTAAGCAATCAAAAGAGGACCCGACCGTCATTGTCATTTGGGAGTGTTTTAAAAATGAATCCAGTTTTCAGGAACACCTTCAATCTGCCCACCTGGCAACTTTTTTGAAAAAAGATCTTGTCACGTTGCAAAATGGTTATCAAACGGTAAATATTTATTAAAAAAAGTGTGCTTTTTTGATCGTTCGTTCGAATAATAAGTATCATTCCATTTATCGAACGTAAAGATTAAATCATTTGATTTTAGGTTTTGCAAAATGAGCCAGCAATAGCATTAAATCTGCCGAACCATCCATAGTAGGTTCATTGGTAGAATAATCTGCAAAATCATCCCAATATTTAATATGATCTGGTTGCAAATGAGCGAATTCGTCAGGTTCATTTAACCTGATAGCCAACATTTTATCATGAATACTAGACCAAAGAGGACCATCGACTAAACTTCCTGGAACCACTTGTTTATTCAATATCCAAAATGGCATGTGTACATCTAACGGGTATTCCCCATCAGCCGGAATGCCCGTAATCATGCTGGTACCCCAGGGATTAAGGCCAAATAACCAGTTCAGGTGATTCTGAAGTAAAGGTCGAAATTGAACATCGCCTGTCATTTGTTCATATAATAATGCCTGCGTTGCCACTGCTGCGGCCAGATTATTAGAACACCAGATAAAAAGATGCCCTACTCCATAGGGATTCTTATCTGCCTTTTCTTGAATTTTAAGTAGATTATGTTCATAATAATCAGCTAGTTTGTTTCTGATAATTTTATCGTCAACCACTTGCCAAAGAGCATAATGCCCCATATTCACATAAGGATACATTTCATAATGCGCGGCGGAATCCATTTCCATCCAGGAAGTGAAGCCAATCAAATCGGCATAATGTAATGCATCGTTGAGATATTTTTTATCTCCGGTGGCCTTAAAAAGAGCAGCAGCTCCCCATTCCATGTCATCTGCCCAGGTACGCTCGTTATATCTATACGGAGCACCATAGCTATTTCCCTGTTGAAAACCCTCCCTTTTTTTTCCCATTTCAAATAATTCTATCGCATCCTGAAGACACTGGGCTGCAAAAGGAAGATGTCCGGGAATATCTTTAAAGACCTGATACCCTAACGCTAAAGCTGCGGCAGACCTACCTGCTACGTTAGAAACCCCTGTGGATTCGCTTTTATATTTACCTAATCCCTGAGGTTTACCATTGGCAAAATACGCGGGTCGGTATTTATTTTTACCCCATCCGTAGTTTGCGGCGTCTTCATGAGGCATTTTAAATCCAAGGTGATCGCGATCGTCAGCCACCTGATGGATTAATTCCTCCCTGCTTGGGTGAAGCTTATGGATCCAATCCAAGCCCCACTTAGCCTCATCCAGAACATCTGCTATTCCATTAGGCTGAGGGAGACCGAGATCATTCACTTTATCCTCAAAAACGGAAGAATTCCATTGATAAGCCATTAACATTCTGGCTGTTGCATTACTACCTGTTATCAGATATTTCAACTGATCTCCCGCATCATGCCAGCCACCTGTTGCGTCAACATAGGAGGAATCGGGTCTGTTTCCGTAAAAACTTTTTCCATCGAGAGGATGACATACTTCGTTGGTAAAGGGATTGAATCCACATCGTTGCGTTTGCATGAAACCAACGACAGATTCGTGAATGGGCGGATAATTTCCTATCAAAAACTTTTCTGAACGTAAAGTTTGAGTGTTATTGGACAAAAAATAGGTGCCATGAGTTTTTATATCAGTAAAATTACATTCATAATAATAATCGAACGGAGCCCAATTTTCCCCTTTCAAAAGTATTGGGTTAATTTCTTTCACCTTTTTCCCATTTTCCTGAAAAATAAACCAGGCATCATTAATAGGCGTTTTTGACAAAATCAATGCCTTTTTAGGATGAGAAGCTTCATAGCCAATCAAATTAACACGAATATGAACATCTTGTGAAATACCTTTACAGGCCAGGAATAAAAAGAAGAGGAGGAAAATTTTTTGGGTCATAATATAAAAATGAATGTGTTATACAAAAACTGATTCTAGGTTCGAAGAATTTTCTCCATCTTTCGACCTTTGGCTAACTCATCCACTAATTTATCCAGAAATCTTACTTTTTGGGTCAGCGGATTTTCAATTTCTTCTATCCGGTATCCGCAAATCATTCCAGTGATAAGCTGCGCATTGTCGTGAAGGGTTGCCTGCTGAAAAAAATCAGAAAACGTCACTTTATCATTAATGAGCTGATTAATTTTATCCTCGTTAAAGCCGGTTAACCAGTAAATCACCTGGTGTAACTCCTCTTTACTTCTTCCTTTTTTCTCTATTTTATTCACATAATGAGGGTAAACAGAGGCAAAAGTCATTATGGCCATTCTCGCATTATGATCCATCATATTTCCCATGATTTTTAAATCTATCTTCAAATTTAATATAAGTCCTTACATTATGCCTATATTTCCCATTCTTAAATCAAAATGGTCGACAAAATCAGACTATTTCAGTGAGGTACAGGAGCAAACAGCCAGAGATTGGCCAAAGCATTAGCACACCCGATAAGAATAGCCATTTTATAATTCCTAAAATTTCAATGTTTATGCTATCATGGCGATATGGCAATAAAACTTAAAATTGTATTCACAAAGAAAACTGGCTTAAAACGAAAAAACTATTAGACCTCCTTTTTGATGACGTAACCTTAAATGATAGCTGGCAATATTAAATTTATATTAATCTCCATCGTAAAACAGTGCCTCTTCTATTGAACTCGTATATTTACGAACTCAATAATATTTCTACCTTACCATTACTTATGAAGCCAAAATTAAAATTTTTAGACAGATATCTTACTTTGTGGATCTTCCTCGCCATGCTAACCGGCAAAGCTTTAGGTTATTTCTTTCCAGATATAAAGTCTGTTTTTGACCGTCTTTCCGTAGGTTCAACCAATATTCCTTTGGCCCTTGGACTCATTTTAATGATGTACCCTCCTTTAGCAAAAGTTGATTATTCTCTTTTACCAAACGCTTTCAACGATAAAAAGGTAATGACCCTGTCCTTAATCCTGAATTGGATAGTTGGTCCTATACTTATGTTCATTTTAGCCGTTGTTTTTTTGAGAGACCAACCCGATTATATGGTGGGACTCATTCTCATAGGTCTGGCCCGTTGCATTGCTATGGTTATTGTGTGGAATGATCTGGCAGGTGGAAACCGGGAATATGGTGCATTACTTATTGCCTTAAACAGTGTTTTTCAAGTCATTACCTATAGTTTTTACGCCTGGTTTTTTATCAATGTACTACCTCAAAAATTAGGCATTGGCGACTTCAATATTAGCGTGCCTATGGGTGAAGTTGCCCAGAGTGTTGCCATATATTTAGGTATTCCTTTTTTAGCGGGCTTTTTAAGTAGAAAAATATTGGTGCAATCCAAAGGAATCACCTGGTACAATACCAAATTTATTCCACGTATTTCTCCTATCACCTTATATGCTTTACTTTTCACTATTGTGTTGATGTTCAGTTTAAAAGGAGATAAAATTTTAGAACTTCCCATGGATGTATTAAGAGTGGGCTTACCTCTGGTTATTTATTTTATTTTAATGTTTTTTGTCAGTTTTTTCATTAATAAAGCATGGAAAGTTCCTTATGACAAGAACGCGTCCATATCTTTTACTGCCACGGGAAATAATTTTGAATTAGCCATTGCTGTGGCTATTTCTGTATTTGGCATCCATTCAGCTCAAGCCTTCGTAGGGGTCATAGGACCATTGATTGAAGTTCCCGTATTTATATTATTGGTGAAAGCAAGTTTATATCTTAAAACTAAATATGAGTCATAATGTATCTAAATCTAATTAACGTCATAGCCACCTTTTCGTCACAATCTATTTCCGATGAACGAAAAGAAGTATTACTTCCATTGGTTAACTATATTCAAGAGAAGATAAATGCGGGTGAGGCCATTCGTTTAAATTTTATTTGTACCCATAATTCCAGAAGAAGTCATTTATCGCAGATTTGGGCGCAGACTATGGCCTATCATGTTGGCTTGAAAAATGTGTCTTGTTACTCCGGTGGAACAGAAGCAACGGCTATTTTCATTAAAGTATTGGAAACATTAACATCGCAGGGATTTCAGGTATTAAAATTATCAGAAAATGACAATCCTGTAGTTGCAGTAAAATTCGCTGATAATGAAAATCCTATCCTTTGTTTTTCCAAAACATACGATCATCCATTTAATCCCTCCACCCAATTCGGAGCGGTAATGACATGTAATAATGCGGACGAAGGATGTCCCATTGTCGCAGGAGCGGAAGCACGATTCCCCATCAAATATGATGATCCGAAAGCGTATGACGGAACCCCTTTACAAACAGAAAAATACGCAGAAAGAAGTTTGGACATCGCCAGGGAAATGTGGTGGGTATTTTCGCAGATAAAATAAGGATGGAAAACCGGAAGCGTCTATAGGACGGAGTCAGACTTCTTATCCAATCTTTGATGGAAACGTAAGAATCATCCGTAGCGTGTTACTTTTCGCTTCTTTTCGCCGATGCCAGAAGGCAACGGCGAAAGCCAGTTTAAAAGGGTATCATGTGACAAGACCCAGAAATCCATTAATTGCATATGTTTGTTTTAAGGCAGGCTTCATAGACTATTGGGGACAAGGAACATTAAAAATATTTGAAGCTTGTGAAAATGCAGGATTGCCAGAAGCTACAATAGCTAGTTTAGATGGTGGTATTTTAGTTACCTTACACAATAATTTAGTAGCTCACCGAAGGGGTCAAGTAGGTGGTCAAGAAGTAGAAACAACATTAGATTTGACAGATAAACAAAAACATATTGAATCACTTAAAAAGAAAGGGGTTATAAAAAGAGAAGGTAAAACAAGTGGGCTTTGGAAAATAAATGAACAACCATAAAATTCACAAAGTCACTATTGGAACACAAGCCTTTATTAGTTATATAGGTTTAAAGGAAAGTCAGTCCAATTCTGCGATTTAAGCCCTGCTCGAAAATTCGTATTAACGTTGAAAGTTGGATGTTTCCTTTTCCGTTCTCAAGTTTGGAAATGTAGCTTTTTTTTGTTCCCGCTTTGTTTGCTAACTCTTCCTGCGTTAATTTTGCCTCCTTACGTGCAGTCTTTAACATTTCACTAATTATGAACATTTGCGCACCTTCTTCATATTTGATTCGGCTTTCTGTCCCGATTTTACCGTGCTCAAGTTCTATCAGTTCATCAAATGTTTTTATACTTTTCCATAAAAGTTATCTTTTGTTGTTAAAATAATCTTGCATTAATTTTTCAGCTTTATCCACTTCTTTAGGCAATGTTTTTTGTGTCTTTTATTGAAATCCGTTAAATAGAACTATAAGTTTTCCTTGGTCAAAACAACAGAAAATCCGGAAAATATTTGACTGATAATCAATTCGGATTTCATAAAGTCCGTTGGTCCCTGTCAAATGTTTTAAAAACTTTTCGGGAACTTGGTCAACTTGCCTAATCAATTCAAAAACATATTGAATTTTATCTTTAACCTTTTGGTCTTGCATTTGGTAAAATTCAATAAAGTGATTTTCGAAAAAGATTATCAATCTATTCATTCCATGAAGTTATCTCTAAAGATAACACATTCCAAATTTTAAAGCGGTTATTTTAGTTTTTATGAAAAAAGATAAAATATCCGCACCAAATGACTGGATAAACCAAGGAAATTGAAAACATTAACTTTCATGAAAGAATGTAAACACTAATCTATGAAAAGAAAGGGGTTATAAAAAAAGAAGGTAAAACAAGTGGGCTTTGGAAAATAATTGAACAACCATAATATTCACAAAGGCACTATTAGAACAAGCCTTTATTAGTTATACCGAAAAAAGAAGATATGACTCATGTTTCCTAACTATAACTTTAAATTTGTAAATTTGCATAATTAAAGAATAAGGGAATATAGAGGTAAAAATGGATGGTAAGGTAGGCAATAAGCCACTGAAAACCATTGATATTGACATTGCTGAGATAAAAGAAATCATCTGCGATGTGGAAACTTTCTTATACCCAACAAGAGGCGTTCAGTTATTTAATGGATTAAGTACCGAAATTAAAACCAGAGGAAATATTGACTTTCCGGATAATAAAAGAGCAGAAATTATTGATAAATTTCAACAAAGTGGTGCTGAGATTTTACATAGAACAATTTCTCACAAAGAGAATATTGAAAAAGAAATCCTAAAACCATCGGAACTGAAAGAATACCTGCTTTCCAAACTAGCAATCATAGAAAACTGAAACCAATGAAACAACTCAGCATAAAAGACGAACAGGCCGATTTTTTACTTTATACCGCACCCGAAGGAAAGGTAAAAGTAGAAGTAATTTTAAACAAAGAAACGGTTTGGCTCACTCAAAAAACCATTGCGACTTTATTTGGTGTGCAAGTTCCTGCTATCAGCAAGCATTTAGACAATATTTACGAAAGTGGTGAGTTAACAAGAGAGGCAACTATTTCCATTTTGGAAACAGTTCAAATCGAAGGTAACAGGGAAGTAAAGCGGAATATTGAATATTTCAACCTCGATGCCATTATATCGGTAGGCTATCGGGTAAATAGCCGGGAGGCCACACAGTTTCGTATTTGGGCAACCAATACCTTAAAAGAGTTCCTTATAAAAGGCTTTATTTTGGACGACGACCGGCTGAAAAACGGTAGATATTTTGGCAAAGATTATTTTCGGGAACTGTTAGAGCGTATCCGCTCAATTCGGGCAAGCGAACGCAGGATATACCAACAAATTACCGATATTTTCACAGAATGTAGCATTGATTATGACCCCAAATCGGATGTTACCTCAGATTTCTTTGCCTCGGTTCAAAACAAATTCCATTTTGCCATAAACGGGCAAACTGCTGCAGAAATAATCTATAAAACAGCTGATGCTCAAAATGAATTTATGGGATTGAGCACCTGGAAAAATGCCCCTGAAGGCAGGATATTGAAATCGGACACCACCGTAGCAAAAAATTATTTGAGCGAACAAGAAATAAAAAGCCTAGAGCGAACTATCGGTGCTTTCTTCGATTACATTGAACGAATTATTGAAACCAGAAATACTTTTACAATGGAGCAATTTGCTTTGAGTGTAAATAAATTCCTGGAATTTAACGAATATAAAATACTTGAAGGAAAAGGAAGCATTTCTGCAAAACAAGCAGAAGAGAAGGCTTTTCAAGAGTATGATAAATTTAATAAAACCCAGAAGATTGAATCAGATTTTGACAAGGCAGTTAAAGCCTTACAAAAGAAAAACAGTCCGAAACTATAAAATTCACCGAAGGAAAATTATAAAAGCATTTACTGAATGGTTTTTAGGACAGTGGCAGATAGCTTACCAATGTTTGCCGGAGATTTTATGCGCAGCAGCTAAAGGGTTTGAATCAGGATTTACTTGATTTATAGGATTAAACAGGACGTCGTTGTTGTAAAAGTTAGGGTCATTCGTAGCGTATTACTTTTTTCGCTTCTTTTCGCCAATGCCTCACGGCATCGACGGAAAAACCTTGAAATAAAATAACCCTTTAAAAACAATCTTCCCGCCAAAATCGAAGAAGCTATCATTAATCCTCGACATCCTGTAAATCCTGATTCAAAACTTATAGGTACAGAAGCTATTTCCCCAAAGCAATCATCTCCTTTATCTAAAATTTGAACCTATGTCCCTATCCACGAAAAAGGAAACCCAAATAGGCCAATCGAAAAGGTTACATCAACATTAAATAACATAAAAAAAGCGTGTAAAACATTGGTTCTACACGCTTTAATTTTTTTTGACTTTCGCCTGGCGGAGAAAGAGGGATTCGAACCCCCGGACCTATTACAGTCGGCAGTTTTCAAGACTGCTGCAATCAACCGCTCTGCCATTTCTCCGGTGCGAAGATAATATTATTTCCAGTATTTCAAGTACTTTTTTAAAAATGCCCTAATTTTTTTTCTGTTGCCATTTAAAATTCCAGGTAACAGAAGGGATAACCGGAAATAAAGAAACTTTAGAGGCAGAAGCACTCAGTACGCCAGTTTTTTCGTCCGTATCAAATTCGTAGTTGATAAAGAATGGGTTACGTCTGTTATAAACGTTGTAAACCGAAAAAGTCCAATAGCTGTAGAAACCCTTCCCTTCTTCTTTTTTAGGTCTGTAATTGGCAGATAAATCTATCCTGTGATAATCTGGTAAACGACTGCTATTTCTTGGTGCGTAATTGGTAACTACCCTTTGATCAATTACATATATACTTTCAATGGGAGTAAAAGCTCTACCCGTTCCAAAGACAAATACGCCGGAAAAATCCCATTTTTTACCTTTATCGTAATTTACAACGACCGATAAATCATGTGTCCTGTCATATACCGCCGGATAGTAAGCGCCGCCATTAATTTCAGCAAATTTTCTCTCTGTCCTTGCTCTCGTATATCCAATCCATCCAGTTAATTTTCCTTCATTTTTTCTTATTAACAATTCAGCGCCGTAAGCCCGACCACTTCCAGAAATAAATTGCTGCTCTAAATCGTCGGCTGGACTTTGGACATAACTCTCGCCATAATCCAATTGATTTCTTAGGGTTCTAAAATAAATCTCTGCAGAGACCTCGAACATATTTTTCTTTAAATTTTTGAAATAACCTAAGGCGTATTGCTCCCCTCTTTGGGGTTTAATTCTTTCTGTACTCGGCACCCAAACATCAGCGGGCAGGGTACTTGACGAATTCGACACTAAATGCAGATATTGGTTAGAAACCGTCACCCCTCCTTTTATAGCATTACTGGCATTGAAGGCATACCTCCAACTTAAACGAGGCTCCAGGCCATTATAGGTTACTACCTTCTCCCCTTTTTGATAATTAACGCCCGTACTTGCCGCGTATGGTCCCATTTGAGTGAATATTGACCATCTAAGACCAGCCTGTATTTTAATTCTTTCGCTCACTTTAAAATCATCGGAAACATAGAATCCTGTTTCCCAGGCGGGTATAGAAACCTTATTGTTTGTAAATTCCTCATCGCCTTGTTGTGCATTAGCAACACTTGGGGTAAGTCGGTGATAAGTAGTTTGCACCCCAAACTTTATGGCATGATTGTTAGAAGGAAAGTAATCGAAGTCAACCTTTCCGTTCCAATCTCTTACACCCGAAAATAATTTAAGGCTAAAATCGTCTATACCTGCCTTAAAAGTGAAATCGTAATCGTTATAAATGATAGAAGTATTTACAAATAATCTATTATTAAAAAGGTGATTCCAGCGGAGAGTTCCAGTCGCATTTCCGTAAGGTAAGTCAAAGGTAAAATCACGTCCAGGTGTTCTAAACTTCAATACATCGCGACCGAAATAGGTACTAAAAAAAATCCTGTCCTTTTCACTAAAAGTATAATTAGCCTTGGCGTTCAAATCGTAAAAATAATAGTTGGTACCTGCGAAATCTGTTCTTTTTATGGCAGGTTGCGCAAGATCTAATGCATAGGTTCTTCTGGTAGAAACGATAAATGAACTTTTTTCAGGTACTATGGGACCTTGAAATGTTAATCGGGAGGCAATAAGGCCAATACCGCCGTCCACCTGATAATGCTTGTTATTTCCCTCTTTCATTTGAATATCAACGACAGAAGATAATCTACCTCCGTACTGAGCTGGCATTCCACCTTTAATAAGGTTTGCCGATTTTATTGCATCTGAATTGAATACCGAGAAAAAGCCAAATAAATGACCTGAGTTATAAACGAGCGCCTCATCTAAGAGCACCAGATTTTGGTCAGGTCCTCCCCCTCTTACATAAAAACCAGAACTTCCTTCTCCGGACGATTGTACTCCAGGTAGCAACTGCAAAGCTTTAAGCAAATCAACTTCACCCATTAAAGCGGGAATTTTCTGTATTTTTTCAATAGGCAGAATAATTTCACCCATTTGTGTGCCCGACACATTTTTATCAGCTGCTTCAGCTTCTATAACTACCTCACTCATTTCTACGCCCTCACTTAAATCTACACTGAGCGAAAGATCCTTGGTTAAACTAATTTTTTTCTCCTGGTCTGCAAAACCTAAATAGGCGAAAACAATCGTGTAATCACCTGGAGCCAGTCGAAGGGTATAAAAGCCGTACGTATTCGTAGAAGCGCCCAAATTACTCTCTGTTTTCACATAAACGGAGGCACCTGTTAAGGTCTCTCCCGTATTGGCATCCTTCACATAACCACTCACTGAAAACTTACTTTGCCCGAAAAGGGAAACGGAAAAACCCGTTAAAATAAAAATAACTACCTTTAAATACATTCTATATTTGTTTAGTATAGAAAGGCTAAAAGGTATAAATAGTTTAATTTTTCAGGTAAAACCTATCTTAATAAATTGACCGTTCCACCGTTAACTTGCCTACCCACGCCGTTTTCATCTTCGTATTCAATGGTATAAGCATAAATATAAGTATCCGGGTTAGCACGATTTCCCTTCTGAGAACCATCCCACCCAAGTTCGGGATCGGTAGATTGAAAAATCAAATTTCCCCATCGATCGTGAATAATTAACTTAAACGACAGAATAGATACATCGGGACTAACAAACAATTTAAAGACATCATTCACACCGTCATCATTGGGCGAAAATGCGTTAGGTGCATACACCTCATAATAAATACATTTTCTAACACTAATATTTACTGAATCTGAAAAAACACATTTTCCGGAGGTAACCCTTAGGAAGTAAAGCCCTTCATCATCCACTAAAAATTGCTGCCCATCGGAACCGTCCTGCCATTGATATTTTTCGGCCGCCACATTGGCGCGAAGCAATATTCTTTGCCCTTCGCAAATCGTAGTATCCAAACCTAAATAAACGGGAATTCTTGGAATCACAGAAACACTGATAGTATCTTTCCAAATACAACCCTTAAAGGTTGCTGTTGCAATATAAATGCCCGTTTGAGTAATACTAAGCGAAGCCGTTTTCGCGCCTGTATTCCAATTATAGGTGGAACCAGCAGGTGCGTTTAAACTTACAGGATAGCTACCTCCAGAGCAAAGGGTGGAATCTAATCCAAGTTCAAAACGAGGTAATGTATTCACCACTATACTCACAGAATCAATTCGTTGACAAGTACCAACCCCTATTGTGGCAGAATAAACACCCGTTTTATCTGCTACAAAATAGGGATTTGTAGATCCGTCCTGCCAAATAAACGATGCCGACGGAATCATAGGTTCCAGACGCACCTGCTCTCCTTCACAAATCTCTTTATCTGTTCCTAAAAATTGACTGGGTACGTCAATAAAAGTGACGGTTACCGAATCTGTTCTAAGACAACCATTTAAGTTAGCCTCTACTACATATATGCCATTTGAAAGTACACTGATTTTAGCTCCAATGTCGCCATTATTCCATTTCAGGGTACTTCCCGGCGTAAAACCTACCTCTATAATGCCAATTTCACCGGTACAAAGCAGCAAATCAGGTCCTGCTGCCACGCTTGGTCGTTGATTAAACACTACAAAAGTGGTATCAATATTTAAACAACCAAATTGATTTGTTGCTTGTACCCAGCTTAGCCCACTTTTAGCGACTTTTATAGAGGGCGTTAGTTCCCCTGTACTCCAAAAAAAAGTGGTATTAGCCTGGGCTACATTCAAAGTTACGGTATCACCCTGGCAGGCCGGTGTTTCCTGTGGCAAATTCAAAACAGGCAATGGATTGAATGTTACCTGAACATCATCTTTGTAAATACATCCATCAAGATCTATCTCTAACCCATAAACCGCGTTGGTAGAAACGGTAATTTCGGGCGTTGTTAAACCATTTGTCCAGAGGTATTTGGCCGTTGGAAAAACCGGACTTTGACCAATGGTAATGGTATTTCCCTCACAAGAACTTAATGATGGGGGTAAGCTAAACGTTGGTACTTGTTTATGACTAATATTTACGCTACCCGATTTCGTACATCCGTCTTTTGCAACCGTCAACGAATAAATCCCGGGACTGCGCACCTGATAAGTCTGGTTCCTGCTGCCGTCTTGCCACAAGTAGCTCTCATAAGTGGTTGTACTTCCCAAAGTAAGTGTAACATCGGCACAAACCGTAGTATCTCTTCCAAATTGCAAATCAATGACAGGCTGATAATCAATAGAAATAGCGTCTTTTATCACACAAGCACCTACATTAACTGCCACGAAAAAAAGACCGGATTTATCAGCGGTAAATTTCGCAAGGGTCGTATTATCTTGCCACGAATAGGCAGTAGCGCCAGGAAGCGACGCATCTAATGTCAAGGTAGCCTCAGGGCACAGAAGCGTATCTTTTCCAAGGTTAAGTGTGAGCGGCGTCTGAAATTTTACCTCTATTGAATCGGAAACGGTACAGCCCGAAAGGGTAACAGAAACTTTATACTTCCCTGGTTTAGTCACCACATAAAAACTATTTAAAGAGCTATCCTGCCATACATATCGCACACCGATAGCCTCTAATTTTGCGTCTAATCTTAGGGTATCGCCCAGACAAAGGGTTGTATCGGCGGGTAAATTCACTTCAAATTTGTCGGCTGCAAGCACCTGAACAGTATCTATGATAACACAGGTGGTACCATAGGTAACTTTTGCCCAATATATTCCCGGGGAATTCACTGAAACCGTTGGTTGTACCGAGTTATTGAACCAATTATACCGTTCTCCAGGGCTATAAGTCCTTGCATCTAAAACAATTGGCTCCAAGGTACATTGCACCAAATCGGGACCTAAAAATCCTTCATTTTCATAATAATTTGGAGAATCAAAAAGCCAGTTTGTATTACTATTGGCAATATTTGCACTTCTTACCCCCGCGTAAAATTTTACAGATCCGACGCCTATCTGATCCCGCATTTGAATAAAGTCACCCTTAATTTCTCCTGAATTCATGACCACCTGCGATTGCCTGCCGGTCTGGGTACTTAATAATTCTATGGGATTACAATTATTGCCAAAAACCTGAAAAAAATTGGTAATTTCCTGCGGGTTGTTTGCATCCAGTCGATACGTTTTACCTGGTGCGAACAATAAACTATCTATTTTATGTTTTCCTAAAATAGTTCCGCTACTTAGAAATTCGAGTATTTTAATATTTGAAATACCTGATTCAGTTTTTAACGTACTATTTCCAGTTTCTAATGAAAATAATAGCTTGTGAAAATCATGTGGCTTCCGCTCGTTAAAATCTCCCCCGTTAATAAATTCAATGATAGAAGTACCAGGAATGACGGTGATAGAATCACCTTGTAAATTGAATTCTGAAAAATTTTCAAAATTCCCACTGATATACCAGTGGCTATTGGCCAATTCCAATCTCTTAGGGGTATTTTCTCCACTTCCGTAAAAATAATGAATATTAGCTGACTGTCCGTTGGTAAACAAAGTACCGTTTCTTAGTGCCAAATCATAACAAGTAAGAGAATCAAGAAGGGTCCATTTTCCACCGCCATCCACTTCAATATAATTAATATACTGACCCGCAAAAAAGGCTGTATTAGTTGTCAAATTTCCCTTGAGGCTCAACCTATGAAGACTAAATTCACAAACGTTCTTGTTTGCAAGAACCAAATTACCATAAAGTTCAAGATTTTCAACATTTTGAGATCTTATCCAGGGTCTATTTTTGACGTTACCAATGGTAAAATTTTTAGCATAGGCCGTACTGGTTTCAATTATTGCGGAAGCCCCTGCAAATGGAAATGAAAATTCATCAAAAAAAACATCGTCCAATGGCGTGGGAATACATTCTCCACCCGGACCATTACTAGACAGAGACCAATGAGCAATATCTGACCATGAACCAGTACCTCCTACCCAATACAGTTTTCTACCCACTTTTTCTGTAAACACCCAATTTAGCGCATTACCTAAGTTCACAGAATTATTAGCGGTGACCAATCCGGTTCCCACAGAATGTAAATCTTTAACAATAAAATGAGTAACGGTAGTATTATTCTCAAAATGAATAGAAGCCTTAACACTATTTGTTGTAGAACCAAAATATATGAGCCCATCACAGGCATTCGATGGAATTAGTTCACCAACAAACAGCGTTGAACCCGCATTCACCCTATATTGGTATCCGCCGGTAACCTCCCATTTGATAAATCTCAGGCTATTGGATACGGTAAGATTATTGGCACTTACAAATAGATTAAATTCATGTTTTTTATTATTTGTAAGATTTCCGTTGACATTAAAATGACCATATTGCTGTATATTATTAAATTTAAGTGGATTATCTCCCCAAAGATTCATGCCCCCATAACTAAAGAAGATAATCGTTGACCCGCCCGCATTTAGGGTAAAGTTTTTGGTTTGCATGCTCCATTCTGACCAAGGCGTGAGTTGAGGCCTGATAACAACCAGAGAACTACCTAAGGTCAGTGTTCTTACATTTCCTACTTCGTCCCACCTTTGGCTTCTAAAATTTTGAATAGTTAAAATCTTACTATTTGTATTTAAGCCCCCTTTAATAAGGTGAAGATCGAGCGCCACCTCCATATCGTCTTCTAAAATCCAGCTACCTACTCCATTAAAATAGAGATTTTTTTTAAATTTTTGGGATGCCATGGTAATGCCATTTCCAGCCGTATTACTTTCAAAAAATACATCTCCTCCAATATCCCATGACATAGCATTGATCAATTTCAGATAGCCGAAAATATGGATAAATTGGTCTGAATTCCCCACAAAGGAAGGATTACCCGTTGCACCTGTCCAATCCATGGAACGACAATAGGCATTATCAATATTTAGATTAACCGTTCCTCCGGCGGCGGGAAAACTATTGGCATCAAAAAAAACATCGTCCCCAGCTGTGGGCACGCAACTGCCAGCAACTCCACCCGAGGTGGATGCCCAGTGCATTGGGTCAAACCAATCGCCGGAGCCACCTACCCAATATAATTTATTATTTACTTTAGGGGTGATAGTCCATCCATTATTATTTCCCAAATCGGAGCTATTACTGGCATTGAATGTAGCGCCTCCTGTGGCTGAAATATCTCTTATACTCAAATAATCTCCTGTTAATACACCTACATTTGAAATAAAATTGGTTTTCACCCCACCCGAACCACTTAATATTTGTATTGGATTGGCGCAATCTCCTTGTGCGTTTAAGAATTTGAGCTTATAATTCCTTCCCTCCTGAAACCTGTAAGTTCTACCTTTTGCTAAAGATAGCGTGTCCATACTAATGGTTCCTGTAGTAAAAGTTTCACTACTCAGCGAATAATGCTTAAGAGAAATACTATCTACCTGAATTCTGGCTTTGCCCGTCCCAGATGTATGTGCAAGGTTTCCCCATTGTAAACCACCAATACCTTTTATCTGAAAAAGTGCATTCGCAGAGCTTAGCACCACTGATGTTTCTTGACCAGAGAATTTACCTTGCGAATAACTTATGATGGCCGATGGTATTTCAATATTACTGTTATAAGATAAATAAAAAGCGGAACCTTGAATGGTTACATTCGATCCATCAAAATTAATATCCGTTTTAACATTTTTAAGAATAAGGTCTAAATACCCTGTTTTTATATCAAAACCTTTCGATGAAAAAACACCTCCTTCAAAAATCAATAAACTATCAATTTCTATGTCTCCATTCAGTTGAAAAGAACCTGCATTTTCTTTAAAGCGAACGATACTATGAAAGGCATTTCCCGCCATTTGAATTTGAGCATTCGGTAAAGCTGCCGAAAAATTCACCTCGCCCAAAAAAGTAAAATTTATTTTATCATTGAATTTTAAATCGCCGAAAATATTCAAAATGCCTGAGGATAGACCTTTTACCTCTACTGATTGGGTAACGGTTGACATATTTAATGATTGGCAGAATGTTATTTGCTGATCAATCTCTATCGTTTGATTTGGTGCGGTAAAAGATTTGTCGTCAAAAATCACATTATCATTCGAGCCTGGAATCGCTGAAGGTCTGATACTTCCGCCAGAGGTGGTGGCCCAATGACTCAAATCGGACCATTTTCCTGATCCTCCAATCCAATAAATATCAATACCAAAGAGCGCGTTAGTTACGCTCCAAAGGATAGTTGCCAGCATTATTTTTTTCCAGGAAATCAATGGATTCATTTTTTCAATTATTCAAAATAAACATCGAAGATAATTTATTAATTAAACGTAATAAAGAATTATTTTATATGGGTTTCACCTAATTAATGCCATACTCACACATTTATTTTTTTAAGTGGCAAAATTCGTCATGAGCACCAGGTAAATAAGCCAAACTGACTAAGAACTCACGGACAATTTCCGGACCTGTAAATTTAAAGGTTTTTTTAAACAGTTTAACCCAGTCCTGTAATTCAGCTGGGTGATGCACATCGAGCCAGGCCTTAAAACTTCCATGGTTTTCAATTAATTGAAGCACCACATTAGCATTATGAATGACCGCCCTTATTTTCAATTGATTCCTTATTATTCCTTCATTCTGCAATAACTCATCGATTTTATCTTCCCCATAATGAGCCATTTTTTCCAGGTCATAGTCATCAAAAGCCCTTTTAAAGTTTTCCTGTTTCTTGAGAATAGTCACCCAACTTAATCCTGCCTGATTAATTTCCATCACCAGTCTTTCAAATAAAAGACTATTATCTTCCATCGGGACACCATAAACATGATCGTGATAATATCGGGAAACGTGATTTTCAGGTAGTTTTTGCACGGAAAGACAATAGGACATATTAATTGGTTATTTTAAGACTAAATAAATCATTACTTTTGTTATTCATCTTTAAGATTAGCCAAAATACTATGAAAATTCAAAGAATCATTGCCATTTTTTCTATTATTTTATTTTTTTCAATATCTATTTATGCCCAGAATTTTTTCCAGATCAATGGAATTTTGAAAACCGGCACTCCAATAAATAATCTCGTTCTTTCCAAGTTTAACGGACAGGAGATACCTGTTACAGATACTAAGGTCAACGACGGTAAATTTTTATTCAGCGTTCCTGTTGAAAATTTCCAGGCGGGTGTATATAGAATTATTATTAATCCACAACAAAGAAAATTTGTTGATATCATTATCGCTGACACTCTTGGTTTTGATGTTTCCATTGATGCTGACAAACCAGAAGGAGCTGCAACGTTCACAGGTTCTCTTTTAAATACCAAATGGTATACTTACAAGGAATCCGCTTATAAAGCGCAAGAAAGAAACAGGGCGCTAATACAATTTACCGATATTTATCCCGACAAAACCAATGCGTTTTATGCCACAGCTATCAAGGAAATTGAACGTGAAATGAAAGATTTTGACCTTAATTTCAACAAGTTTGTAAAGGAAAATAAAAGTAATCTGGCAGGAAAAATGGTGGCTAACCGCCCCTTCTACTTTCCTAACATAAAATTACCGTTAAAAGGTCAGGAAAAAGATTTTCAGGACAAATACTGGAAGGGCATTGATGCTTCTGATCCGTCTTTACTTTTCACTCCTTTATATGTAGAGCATATTTTGGCGTATTTTGGATTTTTTCTGCAAGAACAGCCTGGCCCTGAAGCTGATGCAAACCTAAGAATGGCTGTTGATACCGTAATGATTAAGTTTGGAAAAAACAAGGAAACCGCTGATTTCGCAAGACAATTTTTAACAGAAGGTTTCAAACAGTTGGATAAACCCGCTTTGTTGCAATATTTAGACGAAACCTATAGCGCTACCCAACAATGTACAGATGAATTGGAGGAGAAAGAATTAAAAGAACGTCTCGCTGCTTACAATTCACTGAAAATTGGCTTTAATCCTCCCGCTATCAAAATACCTGATTACTCGGGAAATGCAGCAAGCTTCCTTGAAAGCCCCGCCGATACCATTATTTTGGTATTTTGGGCTACGTGGTGCCCTCATTGTCAACAAATGCTACCTGTTTTGAAGGAAAAATTGGCGGGAAAGAAAAATTGGGCGGTGGTAGCCGTTAGCGTAGATGATGATAAAGAGGCATTTGAAAAAGTAATGAAGGAATATCCTATGTTCAGACATTATTGCGACCTGAAAAAGTGGCAAAGTCAGCCTGTGATGGATTATCATATCAATGCAACACCATCATTTTTCATGTTTGATAAAAAACGAACCCTGCAAGGTAAATATCCTGACATCCGTCAAGTTCCCTTTTAACTTTGCGGTTATTGAACAACAACGGTTTTTGTTACGATTTTTTGCCCAAATCGAAGTTTAATAGCATAATTTCCTTTGGGTAAATTAGCCATATTTTTAAGCGATAAAGAGTTTATGCCCGTTTGGATTAAAGGTTTTTCCTCCATTAAAATCTGTCCGTCCATACCTATTATCTGAAATAAAAATGGCCCTGTTTTCGACAAATACACATCGAGGTAACTTTCAGTATCCGATATAGGATTGGGTCGGATATTTATCCATTCCAATCCGTCGGGCCATTGTTTTGTAGCGGTGGCAGAACAGGCGAGAACTTTATTCTGACTTGTTTTTCTTATCAAGGTTATTTGGTCATAAACCTTTTGTCCGGGACATTCTGTAGCACAGCCATCTCTGTGACCGGAAATGCCAAATAAATTGAAGCCGGTACTTGCGTGAAAAGTCTGGGTATTGGGATCGATGCTTCTTTGGCAAGCCTTCCATGCAAAAATTTCACTTAGTTTTGCCATCATGGTATCAGGAGGCGTTGCATTGGTATAGGTTCCAATGAGACAAACACCCATCGTACCAGAATTTTTTCCACAAAAATGGGCACCCATAACATTATCCCCTCCTCCTCTGCCTTCAAACAAGGTCCCGTCAGGAGAAATCAACCAATTATAGCCTACATCGGCCCACCCATTTGTATAAACATGTAAATTCCAGATAGCCAGGACAATGGCGCCCCAGTCATTGGAAACATTAGTTCCCGCCGAATGATGAACCACAAGATGGGACACCGTGGTAATAGATGGCGACGTTGGCCCTTGCGGACAACGCCAATCTACCCGGCTTTTAAATTTTGGCTGCGGACAGGCACAAGAAGATTTTTCACTTGCCGTTTCCTGCAATGAACTTGCAGTGGGTTCCATGCCCGGACTAAAAAAATTAATCTTTATTTCAGACACATTTTGGCTCACTTTACCATTTCCGTCAACCACCTGAACTTTTACAAACTGGTATTCCTTCTCGAAAAACAGCAGATTTGTTGCAAACTGATCCCGAATATCTATAGCATGCTCATCGGAAATTAGAGATTCATAAGGCGTCCACTTCACGCTGTCCTTGGAGAATAAAAATAAAAAATGGCTATTAGGCTTTTCACCTTCATGATTTTCAGTCCAGGCAACGGAAGCACAATGAAAGGGCGTTTCGTGTTTAAAGTCTAATGAAAACGTAAAAAAGTTAGCTTCATTATTGATCATAGATTCCTCCGAAAGGGTAATAAACTTTTGCTTGCTATCCCGAAGAGATTGAGAAATTAAAAGAACTGGAAAAAATAGAATGAATAAGAAAAGATTAATTTTCATAAAAAATGATTAGTAATTAAAATATTGCCAAAGAAGTTTACTTAATTTTCTGGTTAGCACCCAAGCCTCATTATCGGCTTCCCAGCTTTTATCAGCGTTATTTGCGGTCATAATACAAAATATATAGGGATTTTTTGGATGGTTAACATAAACGACCTCACTCCTGCTTGCATTTACGGCCCCATTTTTTGAAGCAGTGAAAATACCCGCAGGAATTTCAACCAACGCCTCTTCATCCCAATAATTCCTACCCAAACGTTTGATCATTAAATCATCTGATGATTTTCCCAATAAATTACCCTTTAACATTTGCTGAAATAATTGCACTAATTCCTTAGGCGTTGATTGCCCCCAGCCATATTTATCCCTATTAATTTCTCTGCCAGGCGTTCTACTATTCACCCGGGTATGAATAAATCCGAGTTGAGCCATCAACGCATTAATAGACAGGCCTGTACCTGCCAGAGATTGTAACCATAAAGAAGCTGTATTGTCACTGGTAGTTAGCATGAGCATCATCACTTTGCTTAACTCAATGGTTTCACCGTTCTTAAAGGAACCGAGGATATCCTCCCCTTCGTATAACAGAGAATCTTTATATGTTAATTTTTGATGATAGTACAAATTACCTTTTTTAATTTTGTCCATAACCCCTAAAAGAATAGGTACTTTTACAATACTTGCTGTTGGAAACACCGTATCGGCACGAATATCGACAACTTTATCTTTTTTTAGGTCATAAACGTATATTCCCACATCTCCTTTAAATCCAGCAACTGCCCTTTCCATTTTTTCCTGAAGGATTAAATCTCCTTTTTGGCTAATTAACAAAGAAGGGAAAAAGAAAATAAAGAGAGCGAGCATCCCGATAAGTGAGATAGCTTTAGGATGAATATTCATTTTTGCCGGAGCGGGGCCAAGAAATTCGCCGTCTAATTCAATTAAATTCTCCCCTTCCAGCACCTCAATTTCGCAAGACTTACCTTTATAGTAAAACAAACTGGGATGATCGATAAATTCCTTTCTTTTAACTTTTGGAAGATATTTCAAATAATCAAAAAGAGTAACGTCCCCAAGAATAACAAAAGCAAGATTTCCGTCTTGAATATCGGCGTGAGGAGCAATACCCAATCCACCGCCGAACCACTGACCATTTGCGGCACAAAGGGACAACAGTTTACCTTTATACTCGAAGTTATCCCCTTTAATGGCTACTAAAGCGTGTTTAAAGCTTAAAAAAGCTCTTAAGATACTAATTTGATAGGCCAGATAGGCGGGAAGCAATCGAACCAGACCGAGAAATTTTTGGGCAACCAAGCCACCTATACCGGCATCGGCAATATTGGCAAAATACCTTATTTCGTCCTTACCATTTTTCAGAGAAGTTACGCTCCCGAGATCAATTAAGGTAGATTTATTTTGTTGAATAGCTTGAATCAGGCTTTGCATAGAATGATTCAAGCCGGTACTTTTTACAAAATCATTTCCTGTACCTACTGGTAAAATCGCCAGGGAAAGGGTAAGTCTTACTTCCTGAGAAACCATCATCATACCGTTAACTACTTCATTTACAGTACCGTCACCCCCTACGGCGACGATGATAGTATTCCCCTGTAAAGCTGCCATTTCTGCCAACGCAGTAGCATGACCTGAATATTCCGTGAAAAAGAAACTTGCCTCAGGAAAAGTTCTTTTAAAAGGAAGCCAAACAGCGGCATTGGCATGATTTTCATGCTTTTTATTGATAATAACAGCGATAGCAGTCACAGCGGGTAGAATTTTAATCAATGAGTTATGCAAAATACACAAAATTCAAACGAATTAAAATCTTTCTGTTCCAGGCAAAGCTGATTTTAAAAAAGCTGGTTCATAAAGAGGTAGGTCATGGGAATATTCCATGCCATTAAGGAACGCATTAATCAATAAGGTAATTTGTTTATACTCCACTAAGAAACCGTCATGCCCGTAGATACTATCAATTTCAAAAAAAGAAGCACCCTCAATATTCTTAGCTAAAAATCTTTGTTCTTCGATAGGAAAGAGAATATCTGTTTTAATGCCAATGACAAAAGTTTTACTTTTAATTTTTCCCAGTGCATTTTCCACCCCCCCAGCGTTTCTACCCACATCATGACTATCCATTGCTTTAGACAGGGTAAAATACGACCAGGGATTAAATCTTTTCCATAATTTTAAACCTTGATATTGTTGATAGGAAGCAGCTTTAAAGTTATCTATCTTATATGTTTCAGCCGCTTCGGCCTGGGTAATGGCGTAGGTATTATAATGCCTGTAAGAAATCATACCAATGGCTCTTGCCGCTTCCAATCCCGCCCTTCCAGCTTCGGGTAAGGATGGATTAAAGAAGCCGGGGTCGGCTTTTAAGGCCATTCTTTGGGTTTCATTGAATGCAATACCCCACGGAGAATGCCTGGCATTGGTTGCCAAAAGAACTAAGTGTATAAAGCGATTGGGTTCATCAACGGCCCATTGAACCATTTGTTGCCCCCCCATGGAACCACCAATACCAATAAAAATCTGATGAACATCCAATGCTTTTGCTAAGTATTTATGCGCTTGAACCTGATCTTTAATAGTAATTAAGGGAAAATCGGAATAATAAGGAGAACCTGTAAGCGGATTAATATCTAATGGACCGGAAGAACCATAACAAGAACCCAGGTTATTTGCACAAACTATAAAATATTTTTCCGGATCGAAGCATTTTCCCGGGCCCACCAATCCTGCCCACCAATCGGAAGCATCTGCATTTCCAGTGAGGGCATGAGTAACCCAGATGACATTATTTTTTTCACTATTCAGTTCACCAAAAGTTTGGTAATAAACAGTAAGTTCTGGCAGGAATTCTCCCGATTCAAGTAAAAAAGGACCATCAGATCGCCAAAGCAAACCCTTCATAAGCTGGGATATTCAGTTAAGGTGAGCAGTAAAAAATACTACTCACCCGGACATTTAATAATTCTTTCTTTATCTAAAAAGTTTAGATTTTTTCAAAAGATTGAGTAAAATCGGCAGTAATGTCATCAATATGCTCAATACCGACAGAGACTCTCAACATGGTTGGCGTTACGCCTGCCGCCAGTTGCTCTGCATCGGAAAGCTGTTGATGAGTGGTTGCCGACGGTTGAATAATCAATGTTTTGGCATCACCTACATTGGCTAAATGGCTTACTAATTGTAAATTGTTTACAAAATTTACTGCCTGCTCTTTATCCCCTTTCACCGTAAAAGAAAGAACACCTCCGAAACCCTTTTTCAGATATTTTTTTGCTTTATCATGAGAAGGATGGCCAGGTAAACCTGGATAATTGACTGATTCTACCTTAGGATGATTCTGCAACCAAGTAGCCAAAGCCAGGGCATTAGACACCGTTCTTTCCACTCTTAAGGAGAGCGTTTCTATACCCTGAAGGAGAAGGAATGAATTAAAAGGAGAGATAGCAGGGCCAAAATCTCTTAAGCCCTCCACTCTGGCTCTAATAATAAATTGAATATTTCCAAAAGGACCACCCACACCAAAAACGTCAGAAAAAACCAGCCCGTGATAACCTTCAGAAGGTTCAGAAAAAGCAGGAAATTTACCATTTCCCCAGTTATAATTTCCCCCATCAACAATCACGCCACCAATACTTGTTCCGTGACCGCCAATCCATTTAGTTGCTGATTCAACGACAACATTTGCGCCATGTTCAAGCGGTCTGAATAAATACCCCCCAGCCCCAAAGGTATTATCTACAATGAGAGGTAAATCATGTTTTTTTGCCAAGGCCGATAAACCTTCAAAATCTGGAATCTGGTAAGACGGATTACTTATGGTTTCACAGTAAATAGCCTTTGTATTTTCATCTATTCTTTGTTCGTAATCAGCAACTGACTCACTTGCAGCGAATCTAGCTTCGATGCCTAACTTTTTAAACGCCACTTTAAACTGGTTGTAAGTACCACCATACAAATTTGGGCTACTTACAAAATTATCCCCGGCATTTAAAATATTATTCAGTGCAATAAACTGAGCGGCTTGACCTGAAGCAACGGCTAAAGCTGCCACTCCACCTTCCAGGGCGGCTACTCTCTTTTCAAAAACATCAGTCGTTGGATTCATCAATCTGGTATAGATATTACCAAATTCACGCAGAGCAAACAAATTTTCGCCATGCTCTGAATCTTTAAAGGTATAAGAAGTGGTCTGATAAAGCGGAACTGCTCTGGACCTTGTTACAGGGTCAACTTCTTGACCAGCATGCAATTGCAACGTTTCAAAATGAAAATCTTGTGCCATGATATAAATTTTAAAATGAGAAATGAGTATAATTAGTGCGTAATGCCGTAGGGCTTAAGCCCTACAACAGCTTCCAGAAATTTCCGTACAACAAAAAAAGGAAATAGGAATGGCTGTTAGTTGAAACAACAACAGCAACAACAACTGTTATGAAAACGATTGTCTGTAATGAAAATAGAGATAAGAAGAACTACTCCCGAGGATGATAAAAGATGCAATAAGTTGGCGTTCATAGACACACAGATTTTATAGTTCCAAAATAAATTGGCGGGATTTGGCACCGTTGCATGATATTCATTCATGGTTGCCAGAGGTTCTGTGAGCCCGATCTCTCCCCTCTTCTGTATAAAATCACATCGGTTAAGTAGTGATTGAGATACAAAATTAAAATTAACTTTGAAAAAAGACAAGTTAAATCGAAAAAAGTATGAAATATTTTTCATTTTTGACCGTGTTTTGAATTCTTATTACAACCATATCCGAATGAATTTAACCCTTTCGCGCTTATCTGCGCCATATCATTTTGCCATAAAAAATGCATCGGGAAACACGGTGGAAACCGATGCATCCACTGATATTGGTGGAGGCGATGCAGCTTTAAGACCTATGGAATTATTGTTGGCAGGACTTTCTTCCTGCAGCAGTATTGATGTTGTTTTATTACTTCAAAAAATGCGGCAACCTCTCACTGATATTCGCGTTGATATCCAAGCAGAGCGGCGCCAAAATGAAACCCCTTCGTTATTTGAAAAAATACATCTTCATTTTGTTCTTTATGGTGCGTTAGACCATGAAAAGGCCCAAAAAGCCATTGATATGTCTATCGATAAATATTGTTCCGTGGCAAAGATTCTGGAGAAAACGTGCACTATTACCTGGGATTTTGAAATTCTATCAGCATGAACCCTGAACATTTTGAATCTATAGCCATTCGGGAACAAATGGAGCGAACTGCATACAGGGAACACAGCACGCCCCTGTTTTTGACCTCCAGTTTCACTTTTCCTTCTCCGGAATTGATGGCAGATACCTTTCAAGGAGGAGGGGACGGACTTATTTATTCGCGGTATAACAATCCAAATACCGACGAATTCATTAACAAAGTTTGCCTGCTCGAAGGCGTTGAAGATGGTTTTGCCACCGCCTCTGGCATGTCGGCCGTATTTGCCAGTATTGCCCCTTTTGTATCTCAAGGTGACCACATTCTGGCTTCCAGGGCACTATTTGGTTCTACTTTGCAAATATTGGGACAGATATTATCAAAATGGGGGGTAACTTTTACCTTAACAGACCCGGCGAATCCAAAAGATTGGGAAGAAAAAGTGCAACCTAATACCCGTATGTTTTTATTGGAATCTCCCTCTAATCCAGGATTAGCCCTGGTAGATTTAACGGCGGCTGGTGCTTTTTGTAAAAAAAATAATATCCTTTTCAATATAGACAATTGTTTCGCCACCCCTTATTTGCAAAATCCAGCGAAATATGGAGCTGATCTGATTGTTCATTCTGCCACTAAATGGATGGACGGGCAAGGCCGCGTATTGGGTGGAATCGTGGTTGGTAATACTGAATTGATAGAAAAAGTACGTTTTTTTTGCAGGCATACCGGTCCAGCTATGCCTCCTTTTAATGCCTGGATACTAAGTAAAAGTTTAGAAACACTGGCTGTTAGAATGGATAGACATTGCCAAAATGCCCATCAAATCGCGGAATTTTTATTAGAACGAAGCGAAATAAATCAGGTAATCTATCCTTTTTTACCTTCTCATCCGCAATACGATTTAGCTAAAAAACAAATGAAATGGGGAGGTGGTATAGTGAGTTTTGAAGTTAAAGGGTGGCTAAAAGCGGCCATGTCCCTTTTAGGTAAATTGAAGTTTTGCTCTCTTTCCTCCAATTTAGGAGATACCAGAACAATACTCACCCACCCTGCCTCAACCACTCATTCCAGACTCAGCCCTGATGAAAAAAAAGCGGTTGGCATTACCGAGGGGCTTATTAGAATATCTGTTGGATTAGAACATATTGATGATATAAAAGCAGATTTAGGGCAGGCCATGGAAAAAATATAGGTAAAATGAAACCTGACAGACAAATCTTTGTTTTATTACCTTTATGGGATGATTAGCTTATAATATGCAAGAAAGTAAACCTATCATACGTCAGGCGGAAGCTTTAATACCCACGCCATGGGGTAATTATAATTTGTTGGCTTATGCCAGTCACCCTGACGAATGGATGCCTCATCTCGCTTTGGTTCATGAAAACATTGATTTCAACCAACCCGTATTAGTTCGTATCCATTCCGAGTGCATCACGGGAGATTTATTTAGTTCAAAACGTTGTGATTGTGGTGAACAGCTTTTATCTGCAATGGATAAAATATCAGACGAAAATGGAATACTTATCTACTTGAGACAGGAAGGTAGAGGCATTGGTATTATCAACAAATTAAAAGCTTATCAATTACAAGATTTGGGTTTAGACACCGTGGAGGCTAATCTCCATTTGGGATTATCCATTGATGCCAGAGATTTTACCATTGCTCTGGCATTATTGAGTGATATTGGGGTAAAAAAGGTTAGATTACTGACAAATAATCCAGATAAAATAGAAATATTCAATGAAAGTGCTATCGAATTAGTAGAAAGGGTTCCACTGGCTATTGTGCCTCAAGAGGAAAATAAGGATTATTTAAGGGTTAAAAAAGAAAGAATGGGTCATATCCTAAAGTTTTGATAAAACAAGGGAAGATTATTCTTATCCTATAAATTTACCATATTAAACACATTATCTATGAAAACATGCAGCCTTTTTATTTTAGTTGTTGGATTTAGTATGCTATCCCTATCAAACTCGCTGGCACAAAATTATAAGACCGCCGTTGGTGCGAGAATTGGATATCCACTTACTTTATCGGGAAAATATTTCATCGATGAGTCTATTGCGGTGGAAGCCAATTTAGGATTAAGAGCCTTTTCAGGATATTCATGGGTAGCCTTGAGCGCTGCTGGCTTAAAACATAAACCATTAGATGTATTAGATGGTTTAAACTGGTATTACGGCGCCGGATTATCCGTCTATTTTTGGCGTTTTGACCAGATAAATACTTTATCCTCATCTTCATCCTTGGGACTTCAAGGCTATGTAGGATTAGATTACACGTTCAAAAAGAGCCCCATAAATGTTACCATAGACTGGACGCCTACCTTTTTTATTAATGGCTACACGTCAGGTTTAGGTACTCGATTTGGTGGTTTGGGAATTCGTTACACCCTGAATTAGATCAAAGATTGTAATAAATGAATGACCTGACAATTGGGTCATTCATTTATTAAATCCTTATTCATTATACCTCATTTATATCCATTAATTCGGGAATATTTTTTTGAACCCAAATACGGGCTTCTCTATAATCTTTAAATAAACAAAGAGGCACATCATTTTTAAAATCATCCATAGCCCGTACCAGTTTATTTTTGCTCCTAAGGAATGGAATATCTCTGATAAGAATGGCTTTCACCATGGAAGGATATTCTTTTGCCAGTTTTTGATACAGAAAAAAGTCTTTTTCGCCGCTATCTCCCACGAGAACAAAAGGAATGGCAGGAAAAAAAGACATTACATGCTTTATCCAGGCCAGTTTAGATTTAAATCTTTGAGAAGCGCCCTTATCGAGGGTTGAGAGGCCAAAATCTTTTAGTAAAATAGGACCTTTAGGAAAATGGCATCTATCTAACCAGGTTAGCACAAAATCGTATAAAGTACGAGGTGTGCTGGAAATATAAAACACAAAGGATTGCCATTCTGCCTGATCTTTCAATTGAGTAAGACGTTGAAAAAAGGCGGGCGCACCGGGAATTCCTCTTCGCTGTTCCAGATTTTTCAAAAAAGTATTATAGAGGACTTTCCAATAAAACATTGATTTAACCCCAGTTAGCAACAAAGTATCATCAATATCACTGATGACAATAAATTTTTGTTTGTTAGAGATGAACAAAATTTCCCCTGTCAGGATTGATTGTTCAATGGAAAAATCGTTCGTAGGTTTCACCTCAACCGCTACATTTAGCCAGCAGGAACAGGAAGGATAAAATGGAGAAGGCCAGTTTATTTCCAGGGTAAAATAACCTGCAGAATTTGAGGTCGTTAAAAAAGTGTGATTTAGAATGGAGATTTCACAAGGAATATCGGGAATTCTTGTGTTAAAAATTCTCTTTATTGTATCTAATAAATGCTCCAAAGGAGAGGCTTCCGGATTATTTTTTATATGTCTATATCTTGAAATTCTTCCTTGAATAAAAAGCTTATCTTGAGACGCGTACCCTCTAAAAGTAGTTCCATAAATCATTTTATTTTTATACCCTGCAAATAAACGCCAACAAAAAAGACGAAAGCTGGTTACATAATAACTGAATTTTGCGAGAAAGAAGGTTTTGTTTGGTTTATTCAAAGGTAAGATGATTTAACAGGGAAATATTTTACAAAAATCTAATCTCCATTCAAAAATAGCTTTTAATTGATTATTTTATACTAAATTACGGCATAGATTCTGAATTATTATATGGCTATATTATTGTATCAAGGAAATAACGGGCAAAAACAAGCGGGGGGAGGACCCTTCAGCACGATAGATAATTTAATTTCCAGGTTATACCACATTATTTCCAGTGAGACTGCTGGAAGCAGAAACTGGGATGTATTCAGAAAACTTTTTCGTTCTGAGGCTAGAATCAATGCACTGGGTAAGGACCACCGGGGACAGGAAAGATTTATTTCGCTTACCGTTGAAGAATATATAAGAGGAGCGGAGGCAAGTTTTCAGAAACAAAGTCTTAACGAGCAGGAAATTGGAAGGATTGTCGAACAATACGGTGACATGGTGCATGTTTTTAGTACTTACGAGACAAAAGATTCGACGAACGAAAAAGTTTTACAGCGAGGAATCAACAGCATTCAACTTATATACAGAGAAGAGAGATATTGGATAGTTTCCTTATTATTCAATCCAGAAACAAATGATAACCCCATAACTGACAGGCACTTATTTCCAAAAGAAGTAGCAAAGCCAGTAAAGACACGAAAGCCTATTTATCAAAAATAGCATCTACATAATCGCGTTTTCTAAAAACTTGTAGTTGGTACATTCCTTCGCCCACGCCAATAAATCGGATAGGTATTTTAAATTGGTCAGAAATACCGATGGCAACACCCCCTTTTGCTGTACCGTCGAGTTTAGTTAAAATGAGGCCAGAAACATCGGTTGCCTCTGTAAAATGTTTAGCTTGTTCGAAGGCATTTTGCCCGGTAGTGGCATCAAGAACGAGAATAACCTCATTGGGAGCCGTGGCTAGTTTTTTAGTCACTGACCGTTTTATTTTAGAAAGTTCATTCATCAGATTGACCTTTGTATGTAATCTGCCTGCGGTGTCAATGATAGCAATATCACAGCCATTTTCTATGGCATATTGGACTGTTTCGTAAGCGACGGCGGCGGGATCCGCATTCATGCCTTTACCATAAAAATGGCAGGAGACTCTTTCCGACCATATTTTCAGCTGATCGACGGCAGCAGCTCTAAAAGTATCAGCGGCACCTAAGACCACTTTGAAGCCCGCCTCCTTAAACTGGAAGGCTAACTTACCAATAGACGTAGTTTTACCCACCCCATTTACGCCAACCACGAGAATAACATAGGGTTTAACTTCTTTTGGAAGAGCAAAGAAATCAATATCGGTTGTATTATTTTCAGCGAGCAGATCCACCATTTCACCTCTCAACAATTCGTTTAACTCACTGGCATTGATATATTTTGAGGTGGAGACCTTTTGTTGAACTCTTTCAATAATTTTATTTGTTGTTTCGAGACCTACATCAGAGGACATAAGAATGGCCTCTAACTCATCGAGAAAATCATCATCGACAGAAGACTTGCCGACAACCAGGCGAGAAAGCCGACCGAGCAGGGACTCTCTTGTTTTCTCCAGACCTTTATTTAGGTCTTCCTTTTCCTTTTTACCAAAAAACCTATTTAGCATAGACATCTGAACAAAATTATATCAAATGAAATAAAGGGGACCTTTCTTTAACAAAGAAAAGTCCCCTTTAAAAGATGATTCATTAAAAGATTATTTCTGTTTAGCCAGAAACTCGTCTTTTTTATCTTTATGAACCATTGCTTCTTTATAGCTGTAATTGCCAGTCTTAGGGTCTTTGACACTAACGACGATTTTAACGAAATCACGACCGGAACCCACATTCGCAGCACGCTGAGTAACCCTGGCGTTTTTAGAAACTTTTGCCATGACAGGATGATTTTAAAAATCCAAAAATTATTTAATTTCTCTGTGAACAGTTACCCTTTTAAGAATAGAGTTATATTTCTTTAGCTCTAATCTGTCAGGCGTATTTTTTCTGTTCTTTTGGGTCACATACCTTGATGTACCCGGAAGACCTGATTTTTTGTGTTCGGTACACTCCAAAATAATTTGGATACGATTACCTTTACTTTTCTTTGCCATGATGGTTAATTATAAAGACCTAGAGAGTTATCCCTGTGTCAAATCCTTTTTTAGCACACATCTGAAGATATAGATGAATACCGTATTTATCAATATTACGCAGTGCAGCAGTGCAAATACGTAATGTAACCCATTCACCCGTTTCTGGTATAAAGAAACGTTTTTTCTTTAGGTTAGGAAGGAAACGACGCTTGGTCTTCCTATTTGAGTGCGATACATTGTTGCCGACGATTGGTCTCTTACCTGTCAGCTGACAAACTTTTGACATAATTGCATTTATTTAAGCTCTGCAAAAAAGAGTGACTCCGTCAAGACTCGAACTTGAAACCTTCTGATCCGTAGTCAGATGCTCTATCCAATTAAGCTACGGAGCCTTGCCATTTGCTTTAGCGGTTGCAAATATAAACCGTTTTTTTTATTTTCTAAAAGAAAAACACAAATTTAGGTAATAAAATATTCGACGAAAACCATTTACTGCCCTTGAACAATAAAAGTAGCCTGTTGAATATTAAAAACACCAGGGGAGAAAACCCAGTAGTTCCCTGGTTTCCAACCATTTGTCATCACTCTTGCCCTATTCACTCCCTCTGGCATGAAAATCTGCTTTACCTGTTGTCCCATGGCATTAAAGATAGATAAAAGACCTGTTTCATTCTCAGGCTTTGCTATTTCAACATATATTTCGTCTATACTCGGATTAGGGTAAACAAGTATCTTACCCGTTGGCATCACAGGCTTCTTCTCCGGATAGATGTCCAATAACTTCAACATACTGCTAAATACATTAAGCCTACCCCCCGTAGAGGTTAAAGATACAAGAGAAGGCACTTTATCGACATTATTTAGCAATAAATTTCTAATTTTCATGGCGGTTTGTGCTGGAAAGGCCATAGCGTCTTCAGCGAGTTTCTGCCGGGGAATACTATAAAGAAGAGCTATTGCCCCTGCAAGGTGAGGCGCTGCGGCTGAATTTCCATGAAAAACACCATATTCATTGTTATTCCTGGTAGAATAAGAATTCTGTCCCGGTGCGCCCATATCTATGGAAACGGCACCAAAAGCGGATCCTGCATATCGCTCATCTTTTGGATTAGTATTCAGAACAGTCATTAAATAGTCGCTTTTACAGGTAGTAGGCATGTCCCCCACTTCATCTACATTCCAGGGATTATTCGCTGCTCCAGCTGCTGACAAAATACCTGCCGTACCAAGGCGATCATACATTTCACCCCAAAGAGGCTGGTCCACACACTTTATTTTATTGACACCAAATGAGGCATTCGTTGTAACCACAAAAGCACCCTGCTTCCCTTTGGTTCTGTTATATCGTTCCCTTTGATCTATAATGTAGTCATAAGCGGCAATGATATCGCTTACCAACCGAGTTTCAAAAACCATCAATTTAACGTGCCAGTTCATTCCTGAAATTCCCTTTCCATTGTTTCCCTTTGCTCCAATAATACCCGCCACGGAGCTCCCGTGATTATCGGCAATATGCGTTGCATTTTGATGTATAAAATTCCAACCTGAGACATCATCGATATAGCCATTTTGGTCATTATCAATTTTATCACCAGGTTTTTCCCCTTTGTTAATCCAGATATTCCCCTTCAAATCTTCATGATTAATATCGAAGCCAGTGTCGAGAATAGCTACTACAATGGTATCACCTAAAGCAGAAACGCCCCCTTTGGTTATTTCCCACACTTTCTCTGTTCCAATGCTAAACAGACCCCATTGTGAGGCTAAATTTGGATCATCCGGCATATCTCCTCTTGACTCAACAGAGATATCAAAACAGGCATATTCCACTTGAGGATCTTTTTTAATTTCTTCTAACAGATTAATAGCATTTACCGTTAGGGTATCATAACCAATCAAGTTGATATTAGCTGCTTTACTCAATTTTTTCTCTAACCAAATACCTCCCCCATCTCTGGAGTAAGTTTGAAATCCTACCATGAAATTTTCCGGAACTACTTGTGGTTTGAATTTAACCAGTAGTTGCCCAAGGGTAACGGTTGATTCCTTTTGCGCTAAAATAGTTAGCGCCGGAAGCATTAATAAAGTTAGGAGGTAGATTTTAATTTTCATGAGTTTCATTTTACCTGAATGCATGAAACGGTTTATTCCGGTTCACGTTTGGGGTAAAGCAAATCATAAGCCAAATTTAAAATGAAAAGCATTGGTAAACACTGAAATTCAATAAATTATAGTAAAATATTTTATAATATGTTCTCGTTAAATATTGATTTTATATTTTTTATACTTACAATTTTTATTTAATATGTCTTAAAAAATAAATCACATTTTTATTTTTAATAATTGAAAAACAGGAAGGATAATAAAAAATGGAGGTTGTTTAAAAAGCCCATTATGTCCCTGGCGTCACAAATTCCCCATTATACCATTATGTCCCTGGCGGCAAAAAGCTAGAAACATGCGACCCCTCTGGGGTCGGTTTTTCAATATCCTGACCCCTGAGGGTCAGGATATTGAAAAAAAAAAGGAGGATATCTTTTTAGACAGCCTCCTTTTTAATAGGTTTTTAACCTGATTAATTCCCGGTAGGAGCGGGCATATCTGTATCACCAGGTTTTGCCACCTGGAATTCCACACGACGATTCATGAAGCTGCTATTTGCCTCCACGATATTATCATCTTTACCTTTATAATTTAATACAAATCGATCACGAGCGATACCTTGTTTATTCACAAAATAATCAATAGCGGCGTTTGCCCGTTGAAAAGAGAGTTTTTGGTTTATATCTTCCCCACCTGTCTTATCTGTGTAACCTATCACTAACAACTTCATACCTCTGTTTGATTTCATCATTCTGGCTATAGAAGATAGATTTCCAACATCTGAATTACGGATGTTACTGCTCGACATTTCGAAATGAATCATGGGTAGAAACCATTCTACGACGGCACCGCCACCATAAGATCCACCTCCGGATGCCTCACGCTGCTGGAAAGCCTGTTCTACTATTTCCTTTACTCTTGCTTCCGTCACTCCGCCGCCACCAGGACGGGGAGTCATTCCTCCGCCTGTTGAACCTGCACCACCTGAAGTATTATCTCCATTAATGATAACACCATCTGCATCTACTTGCTCTCCTTCCAGCGGAGCATAAAAAGGTTGTTTATCCAAATAATCGGGAACACCATCTTTATCGCTATCCAGGGTACGACCACGTGTATCTACCAAGGCATTAGGAGGGGTATTTAATTCCAGATCAAATTCATCTAAAACACCATCACCATCTGAATCTTGAATAGGAATTTTACCTCCTGTTCCCATATTTGTTTTAATACCCTCGATTTCTCTGATTACATTTTTTAACGGGCTATTCCAAAAAGCAGGCGAATCACCTGTTTTATTACCAATAATATAATTTAAGCTAAGATTGGTAAATCCAATATAATCATTATAATCTGTCTGAGAAGAAGTAGGATTTTCTAATCCGTTGTCCCAACCATCCATGAGATCTCTTCTTTCACCCATAGCCATCATTGTTTGATGTTCAAGCCCGATGCTCAGATTGGGAGAAACCCTGTAAGCAAGGTTAAGACCTACACCGGCATGAAAAGGATTATCCCTAAATTCCCATTTTTTCAATGTAGTTTCAGACTCTGTTGGTCTGGAAGTTCCGTACTTAATAACCGTTGATGAGTTTGCGCCACCACCTACCATCAAATTAATGGCTAATTTTTTTTCCTTGTCTGCGGAAGCCAAGGAATTAAGATTTATAAGACCCCACATAGAACCTGACATCCAGGTAGATGTAAATCCACGAAGCGAAGGATTTAAGCCATCGGAATTACCCGCTGCCTTTCCGTAAAGGAATTCTGCGCGTAATGAAAAGATATTATCTAAAGCAAACCTAAGGCTACCGGCAAAACCATAATTTGAAAATCCACCGACTGAGTCAGGAGACCCCCTTTTAATTTCACCTAATATTTGAAATAAACCACCTCTTAAGCCCACTTCGAACCCAGACCCAGGTGAATATCCAGCAGGTTTATCTGATTCAGGATCTTCTGTTTCAGACATTTCACCTTCCATAGGAGGTGCAACCTCCTCGTTCTTTTCTTTTGGAGGTTTAGGTGCTTTCTTTTCTTTCTTTGGTTTGTCTTTTCCATTTGCTTGTTGATCCCAAGGCATTATTTCATCGTCATTAGTTTGGCTATTTGCGACAAAACTGGTTACTAGAAGGACAAGTAACGAATAAAATATTTTCTTTAACATGCTCCGAAAATTAATGATGTGGTTCTAAATGTAGAATCTGGGAGATTTAACTTCACGCTAAACATTTGATTTACACATGAAAATTAATTCAAATTTATAAATAATTTGGTTAATATAATACTATCTATCTTTTTTTCTAAAAAAATACAGATTTTGTTTAATGTTATACGTATTGAACCTCTTTATTCTTAAAGATAAGCATAGAAATGCTCAAAATGAATAAAAGATATTTAAACGTTCAATTAATTAAAACAAGTGGTCTCGACAGGAATCGAACCTGTATCTCGGGTTCCGGAGACCCACGTAGTATCCATTCTACTACGAGACCTTTAATTATTTTGCAAATATATTTTATTTTATCTATTTCCCGTGGATTCCCGACATATTAATGACGTTAAAAAATAAATAGCGGCGTTTTTAGTCCTTTGGTAGAGTTATTTGGCACTTTGATTTAAAATAATTTGGATATTAGAATAAATATACTTGCTTTGTGACATAAAATAAGTTAAACCAATACTATGTCAACAAACTTAAAATTAAGCCTGTTTTGTCTCACTCTGGGACTTATATTTTGTGGAAATCTTTCAGCTCAAAATATAGGTAAATTAACCGGAGTAGTTTCCGATTCAACGGGGGGGGCACTAAGCTCCGCTACCGTAATGTTACTTAAAAAAACAGATTCGACGCTCGTTGAATTCGCCCTCTCTGAAAATGATGGTCGCTTTAAATTTGAAAAAATTAGCTTAGGAGATTTTTTGTTAAATATCACTTATTTGGGTTATACATCGTATTACAAATCGGTCTCATTTTCTGCATCGAACCCTTCGGTAGATTTAGGTAAAGTATCCTTAGAGTCGCAAAGCACTCTGCTAAATGAAATTACGGTAGAAGGGGAAAGGAACCCTATGACTATAAAAAAGGATACAGTGGAATATAATTCTGCCGCTTTTCAGGTACAACCCAATGCCAATGTAGAGGAATTATTAAAGAAATTACCCGGCGTGCAGGTTGATAGATCGGGAAATGTTCAGGCTCAGGGTGAAACCGTAAATAGGATTTTAGTGGATGGCAAAGAATTTTTCGGGCGTGATCCTAAAATGGCTACTAAAAATTTACCCGCCAGTGCCATCGATAAAATTCAGGTTTTTGATAAAAAATCGGACCAGGCTGAATTTACAGGCGTCGATGACGGCCAAAGGGAAAAAACCATTAATCTTACCCTAAAAGAAGATAGCCGGAAAGGTAGTTTTGGCAACTTAAACGGGGGTGTTGGTTCAGAAGGAAGATTTCAAGGTAAAGCCAGTCTCAATAAATTTGGTTCGAAGGAAAAAATTTCTTTTATCGGTATGGCCAATAATATCAATAATCAGGGCTTTTCGTTTGAGGAATATGTTGGATTTACTGGCGGTATGTCCCGAGGTGGTGGCATTCAAATAGATGGAGATAGTCCTATTAATAATGGAAACAATACTGGGTTTACCAATACTTATTCAGGAGGCTTAAATTATACGAATACCTTTAGTGATAAAACAGAATTGAACGGTAGTTATTTTTATTCCCTATTGGATAAACAAACCGATAGAACACTTTTCAGAGAAAATTTCCTAGCCGACAGGACCTTTTTCAATACGGAAGATAGCAAACAGAATAGCCAAAACCAAAGTCACAGACTCAATGTAGTATTAGATCATAAAATCGATTCTTTCCAATCTATTAAATTAACTTCCCGTGTCACTCTCAGAGGTAGTAATACGCTTTACGAAGGTGAAACGGAAACGCTTAATGCCGATTATTCGCCATCTAACAGCAATATTCGCACAAATACCAGTGAAGGGAGTGCCAGTCAGGTAACTAACGATTTATTGTATAGAAGAAAATTATCAAAACCTGGAAGAAGCTATTCAGCCAATTTTTCATTCAATCTGAATAATGATGGCAATTTTGGTGAAAATTTATCTGAAAACACCTTTTTTAAGGCTGGAAAAAGCAAAATTGATACTATTAAGCAAAGATTTACCCAGGATAATGAACGGATTTCTTACGGGGTGAGGCTTTCCTACACAGAACCTTTGTTTAAAAAACAATACCTGGAAATGAATTATGATTATCGACATAATGATAATAATCAGTTTCGGGAAGTGTATGATCTGGCCTTTGGCCTTAATCCTTTCGAAAAATTTAATTCACAACTAAGTAATAAGTATACTACTGATTACAATTATCACAGAGGTGGTGGAAACTATCGATTTTCTGGCGAAAAATTCAATCTTACCGCAGGAGCCAGTGTCCAATATTCTTTGTTAACCGGTGAACTTATCCTTACTGAACAAAACATTGAAAAGAAATATACCAATATTTTACCAGCGGTAAGAATGCGTTGGGAAGTTGGAAAGGGTAAAAATTTATCGGCCGACTACTCTACTAACGTTAGAGAACCCTCTTTGACTCAACTTCAACCCTTGGTTGATAATAGCAATCCTTTAAATATTTATGTAGGTAATCCAGATTTGAGACCTGAATATAGCCACAACATGGGCGTCAGATTCTTTAGCTTCAATCAGTTTTCAATGACCAATCTTTTTATATTTTCAAATATAGGTTACACGCAAAATAAAATCAGGAATACGCAGGTTATCGATGATCGATACATCACCACTACCCGCCCGGAAAACGTGGCGAACGACTTAAATATATCGACACGCGCTAATTTTGGCACGCGTATCAAGCCCTTGAAATTAAGAATCAACAGTAATGCAGGAATTAATAGAAACAAAGGATTGACCTACATCAATGGAGAGCTGAGCAGCACCCTTTCCACCAGTTTGTCTGGTGGAATATCCATTGAAAATCAAAAAAAGGAACTATTTGATTGGCAAATTGGAATGGATTGGAGTAATTCAAACACCTCCTATTCTATAGCTACTCAAAACGCGAGATCGTTTAGCGTAAAAACCTACACCGCCAATATAAATGTTCCGCTTTTCAAAAAGGCGATTAATCTTTCTTCCAATTTAGATTATGAGATTTACTCAGGATTGAGTGCAGGATTCAACCAGGCGATTCCAATCTGGAATTTAGGACTTTCTGTATTCGTTTTGAAAGATAAACGCGGTGAACTAAAATTAGCGGCTATTGACATGTTGAATAAAAATACGGGCATCAGTCGTAATGCCGATTTCAATTACACGTCAGATGAGCAAATCAGATCCTTAGGAAGGTATTTCATGTTGAGCTTCACTTATACTTTAAAAGGTATGGGCGGAAATCAAATGGGCATGCCAGCGGGAGGAATGCGTATGTTTATGAGATAAAATATAAATCATCCAACAAAAAAAGCGTGCGAAAAAATACCTTCGCACGCTTTTTTTATTAGGTATATGCAATAACTAAATCAATCAAAATTTAATTACGGGGACCACTCATTCTTATTTGGAAGCCACCTTGACCATTAGCTCCCATTTCTTTCATTCTCTCCGCCACAATCGCATTGTATTCTTTACGGGTAACCAATTTACCCTTATCAGGCTCTACAATTCCAGCCGATAAAGCAGGATCCAGGGTAATTTCCTTTGCAATCAAGGTTTGAGCTCCTTCATTAATATCGACCATAATAACGAGTCCAGGAAGACCCGCGTAAGTTTGTGGGCCTGCACTAATTGGAATCGTTGGCGTGAAATATGCTTTTATGCGACGTTCTCTACCCATCAATGAATCTTGATAAGAAGCGCCAATGGCCAGATAACCATTAATCATTTTCTGTTCCCCTGTAATTTTCCAGGCCATTTTTTCCGTTTCATCAGATATTAGAAAGGTCTTATCCATGAAATCAGTCTGTTCAATAGAACGTTTTTCCTTTAAATTTCTAAACACGACATTAGCAGAACGACGCATCATAAATCTCCTCATCATTCCCTCTTGTTCTGTAGCTGCGGGAGGAGCTTCAGGTTGTTTCTCCGCATTCTTACAAAGAGACATGGTTTCATTAAAAAGCAATTCTAAATTTGACACCTGGAATTCTGGTACAAATTTTTTCATTTCCTCTGCTCTTTCAGGAGGTAAATTACGATGAATATTAACCGTTACTTCATATAATATTCTTCCTCCCTTACCTTGTGCGCCGAGCATTACAAACGAAAATAATCCTAACGAAAGGAAAATCATTTTATACATTTTCATGATATTGAAAATTTATTTGTTAAAAAAGTACGCTATTATACAATTAAAAACGGTTAACCTATAAAATATTCTATCAAACTGGTTAAATAATCTATGACTTTTAAAAATTATGGTTAAATTCATTTTTTGAAATATTAGAAGAATCAAACGAAACAAAAATTTTAACATGGGACAAAAAAGTGAAGAACATCAGATTGGTTTTGGGCCTACCATAGCTCTGGTCATGGGGAATATGATAGGTTCAGGGGTGTTTTTTCTACCTGCCTCCCTTGCTGCTTACGGCGGTATTAGCATGTTTGGCTGGGCGCTTTCCGCACTTGGAGCCATTGGATTAGCGCTTGTTTTTTCCGCTCTTAGTAAAAAATATCCCGGGACAACCGGCGGACCTTATGTTTACACCAGAGAGGGATTTGGCCATTTTGCTGCCTTTTGGGTGGCTTGGGGCTATTGGATTTCTGTTTGGTGTACCAATGCAGCCATCGCTGTTGCCCTAATTGGTTATTTAAGTCATTTCTTTCCAACCATAGGAGAACATCCTGTCGCTGCCATTTCAGCCGGCCTGAGTGTCATCTGGTTTTTAACCTGGGTCAATACCCGGGGAATTAAAACAGCTGGAACCGTTCAATTGGTGACTACCATCTTAAAATTAACGCCTCTTTTAATGGTGTCCATCGTAGGCATATTTTATGTCAATATGGACTATTTAACGCCGATGGTTCGTGGAGAAAACACGATTGGAGGTGCTTTGGCTGCTACAACGACGCTGACGCTTTTTGCCTTCCTTGGTCTTGAATGTGCTACCATTCCAGCTGCCAATGTGAAAGATCCTGAAACAACCATTCCACGAGCCACTATTTGGGGCACGCTCTTGACCGCTCTCGTTTATATGTTAGGTAGTTTTGCCGTCATGGGCATATTACCACCAGAGGAACTCATTCAATCGAAAGCGCCATTTGCCGATGCTGCTACTAAAATATGGGGACCCTGGGCTGGAAATTTTGTCGCAGCAGGCGTTCTCATTTCTACTTTTGGTGCATTAAATGGCTGGATTCTGATTCAAGGTCAAATTCCATTAGCTGCCGCAAATGATAAGGTTTTTCCAGCCGTTTTTGGAAAACAAAATAGCAAAGCAACCCCAGCCGTGGGTATCGTGTTGTCCAGTGTGTTGATCTCTATTTTATTGTTAATGAATTATACAAAGGGCTTAGTGAAAGCTTTTGAATTTATGATCTTATTGACAACGATTAGTGTTTTAATTCCTTATATATTTTCATCAGCTACCTACGCGCTAACTATTTCTTTTAAAAAGAACCCTCGCTGGCTTATTCAATTATCTATTGCTTTAGTTGCGTTCATTTACTCTATGTATGCAGTTATTGGAGCAGGTTACGAGGTAGTTTACTGGGGATTTATCCTCCTCCTTTTGGGTATTCCTATTTACATCTGGCTTATTAAAAGTAATCCTTCGCAACCTTTGAAATGAGAGAGACCTGTCATAGTGAATATGGAAAAATAAAATCCATCCTATTGCATCCGGCAAAAAATAGTTTTGTCAGTGACGCTAATATTCAGGAGCAATGGCAAATGTTGAATTATCTGTCAGCGCCGGACTACCCACTGGCGTTAGAAGAATATGATTATTTCCAACGCTTATTTGAACAAACGGGGGCAACTATTTTCACCTTGCCCACCTCAGAAAAAACCAATATCGATGCCATTTATTGTCGGGACACCTCGTTGGCTACCGATTTTGGCTTAATCATTGGAAATATGGGCAAAGCGGCAAGGAAAAATGAGAATATCGAGGTTGCTTTGGCCGCTAAATCCCTTGGATTGGATATTTTGGGTGAAATCAAACACCCGGGTACCCTGGAAGGTGGCGATGTAGCCTGGATAGACGAGAAAACGCTGGCCGTGGGACATTCCTACAGAACGAATGAAGAGGGAATCAGGCAATTAAAAGCATTTTTGAATCCTAAAGGCATTGAGGTATTGGTTTTTTCTCTTCCTCATTATAAGGGTCAGGACGATGTTTTTCACTTGATGTCCATATTTAGCCCGGTAAATAAATTCGTCGCAGTCGTTTATTCTCCCCTCATGCCCATTTCACTGAGAAATACCCTTTTGGAGCGTGGATTTAACCTGGTGGAGGTTCCTGAAGAGGAATGGGAAAGTATGGGGTGTAACGTTTTAGCTATCGCACCTGGCAAATGTTTGCTAGTGGAGGGAAACCCTATCACCAAAGAAAGGCTGGAAAAAGCGGGTTGTGAGGTTATTGCCTTCCCCGGAAAAGCTATTTGTTTGCCCGGAGGAGGTGGACCAACTTGTTTAACGCGACCATTATTCAGAGAAATTTAAAATACGCCAACCTCTATGAAAACACCGTTACCTTTTAACATAGCCTTATTATTTATTTGGATATCCACTTCCCTGTTCTTTAGCGGTTGCGCCAGTTTACAAAACCGCGGAGAATCATCATCGTGGCATTCCTTATTTAACGGCAAAGATATAAATGACTGGACGGTTAAAATTCATCATCACGAGGTAGGTGATAATTACGGGAAAACCTTTAGGGTGGAAGACAAGATGATTCGGGTAAAATATGATCAGTATGATACCTTTAATAACCGGTATGGTCACCTTTATCATAATACCCCGTATTCACATTTTCATTTGAAAATGGAGTACCGGTTTGCGGAGCCCTGGCGAAAGGATGCTCCGGGATACACAGAATTAAACAGTGGCATTATGTTCCATTCCCAGGATCCACGGACGATGAGAAAGGAGCAAGATTGGCCTATAAGTGTAGAAATGCAGTTTTTAGCCCAACTGGCCGATGGGAAACCCAGACCCACCGGTAACATGTGTTCTCCTGGCACCGATGTAGTATTTAATGGGAAAATAGATCCCCGTCATTGCATCAATTCAACTTCCAAAACCTATCAAAAGGACGAATGGATAAAAGCAGAATTAATCGTTCGGGGCAGTGAAATGGTCACTCACATCATTAACGGAGATACCGTTTTGAGATATACCAACCCACAAAT
>JAFMBH010000183.1 GCA_017858735.1 Bacteroidota bacterium | reverse complement strand
ATAAATAACATAAACCAGGAAGCTACTTTACTGAACAATCAATCCAGAAATACTCCGATCTCCGCTAAAAATTCCTTTATAAATATCCATTTTAACGGCTCAACCCAAAATACTAAGGGTATAGGGGCAAAAGTCATGGTTTATGCCCATGGGGATAAGATAGTTCAGGAAAATTACCCTAGCCGGGGATTTCAATCGTCTATGCCGCCAACCCTTCAGATGGGCTTAGGTGAAGCTCAAACCATTGATTCTTTGCGCGTAATATGGCCGGGTGGTAAAACCAAATTATGGGAAAATATTCCTGTAAATCAAACTCTTACCATTAATGAAAAGGACTTGACCGAGTTATATTCCTATCAGCAACCAAATGGTATTGTACCCTATTTTTCCACCTCGGACGAGATTGAATTTGTTCACAAGGAAAATGAATTCAACGATTTTGATATTTCTTATTTACTTCCACATAAATATTCAACTTTAGGTCCTGGAATAGCTGTAGCAGATGTAAACGGTGATCAACTGGAGGATTTTTATATAACAAAGGCCAAAAACGGATTGGGTGGTCTATTTTTTCAAACTAAAAATGGAAAACTTCAGCGCCAAGAGCAGGCTGTTTTTTCTTCGTTTAAGGAATCTGAAGAAACCAATGTTCATTTTTTCGATGCCAATAAAGATGGTTTCCAAGATTTATATATTGGGATGAGTGGAAGTGAATGGCCGGAAGGACATAAGAACTTAAGGGACAGATTGCTCATTAATGATGGAAAGGGAAATTTCAAAGATGAAAGTTTCCGATTACCTACCTTTTACCAACATACCGGAGCCATTACCTCGGCTGATTTTGATAAGGATGGGGACGAAGATTTGTTTATTGGAAATCATTTCATTTCTGGTAAATATGGTTTTTCTTCCCAAAGTTACCTGCTCATAAATGACGGGAAGGGTCACTTTTCTTCATTATCTGAAAAAAAAGGGTTTGACGTATCTGGTATGGTTACTGATGCAAAATGGGTAGATTTAGACGGAGATAACTGGCCCGACCTGTTGATTGTTGGGGAGTGGATGCCCATACGAATTTTTAAAAATGAACGAGGCATTTTAAATGAAATAAAGAATACCTCGTTGGAAAATACTTCCGGGTGGTGGCAAACCATAGAGATTACTGATGTAGATAATGACGGCGACAACGATGTTATTTTAGGGAATCAGGGGGAGAATACGAGACACCAACCTTCCAAAGAATTTCCCATGTATTTGTATGTCAGTGACTTTGACAATAACGGCACTTTAGACCCGCTCATCACCTATCAAAGTAAAAAGGGTATTTTCCCAATACATAGCAGAGACGAACTGATTAAACAAATACCGAGTTTAAAGAAAAAGTTTGTCAAGCATGAAGATTTTGCCGGGAAGACCATTTCACAGATATTAGGAGCAGAAATGATTAGAAAAAGTAATAGACTGGAAGTCACCCTTTTTAGCAGTATTTCGCTTGAAAACATAGGGAATTTCAATTTTAACATTAAAAAACTACCTAAAGAAGCACAATTCACCCCTATTTATTCCATTTTGGCTACGGACATTAATGGGGACAACTTACCAGATTTGATTATTGGAGGAAATAATGTGGATACCGCGCCGTATTTTGGAACTTATGACGCGGGCAGAGGGCTGGTCCTTTTAGGGAAAGGCGGTGCAAATTTCTCGCCGCTATCTGCTGAAAAGAGTGGACTCAATATTTTTGGTCAAATACGCGATATAAAAAAACTGAATCTTCAGCGCACTATGCATTTAATCATTGGATTGAATGACGATAATGCGTTACTTTACCAATTTAATCCTAAAAAATAAAACCATCATGTCTGCCATAATGATAAAAAGAACGGGTGTCATCAGTTTACTTTGCCTGGCAATATGGTCATGCAAAACTGAATCAACGCCTTATACCTCGGAAATTGATAATCCCCAATATTATCATAATTCCTTAAAGCAATTGACGGATATCATTGTTCACGATATATTTTCACCGCCTGTGGCCAGTCGCATTTACGCCTATTCAAATATTGCTGCCTACGAGGTTTTAGTTCTCGGATATCCTGAATATCAATCTTTAGCTATTCAATTGAATGAATTAACCCCCATTCCGGCACCGGATACGACAAAACAAATTGATTTTCATCTCGCTGCCATCCATGCTTTTTTAACTGTTGGTAAAGCACTTATCTTTTCAGAGGAAAAGATGGACGCATTCAGGGAAAACCTTCATGCTGATTTTAAAAAAGGCAGTGTGCCCGAGGAAATATATTTGCCATCTATAGCTTATGGAGAGAAGGTAGCTGAACACATATTGACATGGGCTGCGAAGGATAATTACAAACAAACCCGCTCAATGCCCAAATATACCATAAGGCAGGAAGATGCCTATTGGAAACCCACTCCTCCCGATTATATGGAGGGAATTGAACCCCATTGGAATAAGATCCGTCCTTTTGTAATGGATTCTGCCAGTCAGTTCAAACCTGCCCCGGCACATACCTTTGATATGCGCGCCGGGAGTACTTTCTATAAAGAAGTAATGGAAGTTTACGAAGTAGGTCAGAACTTAAAGGATGAATCTCTAAACATTGCAAAATTTTGGGATTGTAACCCCTATGTTTCCCATGTTCAGGGTCATGCTATGTTTGCCACAAAGAAAATTACTCCGGGAGGACATTGGATGGGCATAACAGGCATTACGACACAGAAAGCGAAGGCTGGCTTCGTGGAAACTGTAGCTGCTTATACAATGGTTTCCATTTCCTTATTCGATGGATTTATAAGTTGTTGGGATGAAAAATGGCGCAGTGTTGTCATTCGGCCCGAAACGGTCATAAACAAATATGTTGACGAAGACTGGGTGCCCCTTCTTCAAACGCCCCCTTTTCCAGAATATACCAGTGGGCATAGTGTAATTTCCAATGCGTCGGCAGAAGTATTAACCCATTTGTATGGTGATAATTTTGCATTCAGGGATACCTCTGAAATAGAATATGGGCTTCCGGAGCGGTCTTTCACCTCTTTTCGACATGCTGGAGATGAGGCATCTTTAAGCAGGCTGTATGGAGGCATTCATTACAGGCAAGCGATTGAAGAGGGCGTAAAACAGGGTAAAAAAGTAGGGAATCTGGTTATTCAACAGGTTAAACTAAAAAATAACCTAAAATAATTGAAGGCTGAAGGAGGATAAAACCATCTACTAAGCTTTTCAGCAACTAAAAAGGAGGCGAATAAAAATCATTATTCGCCTCCTTTTTAGTTAAAAAATAGATCATTAACTATATCTAAAAACATTGAAGGGCTTGCCTGGCCAGACAAGGTGCACAATAACTTCCTGCACAACTTGTAAAAATTGCCACTGCTGCTGACAAACTCACCCCACCTGTGGCCACGCCTAATGCTGCATTTAGTGCGGTACAAACGGCTACACGAACAATACATCTGGTCTTACAATCATCCCTGACTTCCCGCCAGAAGCAGCGAATCCAGCTTTTTGCCGGTTGCAGATTGTTTTGAGCATCGGCATACCATTCTTCTCCTTTGGTAAATGCCTCTTCGGTGCTCACATCACCTTCAGGGAAAATGATATAAGCAGT
>JAFMBH010000071.1 GCA_017858735.1 Bacteroidota bacterium | reverse complement strand
ATTTTTGACTGATTTGGAAATTTGCTTTTAACTCACTCAAAATTAACAAGTTATGTTCAAAAATGCAACTTTTTTATCATTTTATTTTGCTGATAATCAGCTTTTTAGTAACTCCGAAACTTTAGTCTATAATTCAAATTTATTTCCTTTAAATTCTCGGAATTTAAAGGAAATAATTTAAAAACAAGGTGAACGAACCCTTGAAACCTTGGCGGAGAAAAGAAGACGCGAAGCATTTCTTCTCGAAGAATACCTTATACCCTGTTTTTTGACCTAATAGTTAGTTGTCTTGTGGCACTCCCTGGTTCAGGCCATTTATTGTGACGCATTCAATTACTATGTGCTGTACTTTCCATTTCCCTTTTAATGCGGTTTCCCCTACATATTTTATTATAAACTGCTATTTTAGAACAAAACCGTCAACTATTTCTTCGCTTTATTTTCTTTTTTTAATTCCTGCCAGTATTATTTAAGGTCATGTATTATTCTTTTGAGCATTAAAAAACTCATAATGGGAAGGATCACTTAATTCATTAAGTAGTTCAGGAAAATCATGAGCAAAATCTTCGTTCCAGATTATAGTAAGTTCAGCTTTTTGACTCACCTGTCGAAGAGGTATGATATTCAAGGGTAAATTAAGTCCTTGTATCGAATTTTCCGGCTCCAGGCAAACACCCATTCCATTTTCTACCAATTTGAAGGCGGTGCCAGCCGAACTCGTCGTGTGTGTAATCTTAGGTGTGAATCCTGCATCGAGACAGATGGATTTCATTATTTCTAAGTGATTAGATCCATCTTCGAGTGGCGGAAAAATAAATTCTTCACCGGCAAATACCGAAAATGTATTATAATTCTCCTCCGTAATCGGGTGGTTTTTTGGAAGAAGGATGACAAAATCACAAGAAGTCAGTTTTTTACCAAAAAGGTTAGGTGGAATGATTGGATTAGTAGAAAATCCAAGATCGAGTTGCTTCGTTTGGAGTCCTTTGAATTGTCCCTCATTGTTGACTTCCTTCAGAACAAAGCATATTCCTGGTTTCGATTTACGGATTTTATTAAGGACTTCAGGTAAAATTGATTGCTTTATCGAATGGGTAAATCCAATTCTGATTTCAATTTGGCCCTTTGCCATCTGTAAAGCCTTTTGATGTATCAGGTCAAATTGTAATAAAAGATTCTCCATTTCAATTGTGAAATATTCACCCGCAGGTGTTAGCTCAACTTTGCGCTTATGTCGCTTAAAGAGTTGGATGCCGAGCTCTTCTTCGAGCGTACTGATTTGTCGGCTGAGTGCAGGTTGTACAATACAGGCTTCTTCCGCAGTTTTAGTGAAATGTAACCGCTTTGAAAGGATAAGGGCGTTTCTTAATTGTTGAATATTCATTAATGCAAATATGTTATTATTTAATGAAAATTAAGTATTATTTGCTATTAATATATTAACATATTTTTGAGGATTAGTAAACTATTAATAGATTCTGAATACCGTGGATGGCCGTTCATAAAATTAATTCACCCACAATTTTACGATGTTATTGTTTTAAAACCTGTCAAGTTACATGAATCTAATGTTAGATGCGGTCCTGGTAAATCTTCTAAAGGTACTTGACAAAGAAGTAGTACTAATAGGCGAGGCTCTTAGAGGCAGGTATTCACATATCTGGAAGACAAATACTCCGTTGGAAGCTAAAGCGCTACTACTTCCCAAAACGACGGCCGACGTATCTACTATTTGTCAGATTTGTTATGAACATAATCAACCTATAGTCGTGCAGGGTGGACTTACTGGCTTGGTTGGGGGGACAGTATCACAGAACACAGATATTGTAGTCAGCCTACAAAGGATGAATCGAATAGAGGAAATTGATACTCTTTGTCGAACCATGACTGTAGAAGCAGGTTGCATATTAGCAAACATTCATCAGGCTGCTGATGCACATGATTTATTTTTTCCACTGAATTTTGGAGCGAAAGGCTCTGCTCAGATTGGCGGTTGTATCGCTACAAATGCCGGTGGTTTACGTGTCAAACGATTTGGCATGACCAGAAATTTAATCTTGGGATTGGAGGTAGTCCTTGCTGACGGAAAGATTATCAACTCTTTGAAGAAAATAATCAAGGATAATTCTGGCTACAATCTCAATCAACTATTTATAGGTTCGGAAGGTACACTTGGGATTATCACGCGGGCTACCCTCAAATTAGAAGAAAAATTGGTTAATCGAAGCAGTGTTTTTGTGGGAATAGTCAATTTTCAAGATGCGATCCGTTTCCTTCGTTTTTGTGATGCAAAATTCTCGGGTTTGCTTAGTGCTTACGAAATTTTGTGGGCAAACACCTTTGAGGTTCTTGCGTCGAGGTATAAATCTCTTTTTGTAGATAAACATAATTACTATGTGCTACTAGAAATTTTAGACAACCATTCCCCATTATTTAAGGACTTCGTTTATACTGTTTTTGAGGAAGCAGTTGAAAAAAATCTGATTCAAAATGCTGTATTTGCCCACTCTGCACAAGAACATGATTTATTTTGGGGCATTCGCGAAGAGGTGGAGGTGCTTAACGCACAATCCAAATATCAACAACATTTTGATATAAGTGTACCGATTAATCAAATGGCTGGGTATGTCGAACAGGTGAACTGTGAACTTGCCAAAGTGGAAGCGATTGAACATGTTTTTTGCTTTGGACACCTGGCAGATGGAAATCTGCATTTTATTATCGGCAAAAATACCGACGAAACATCTATAAAATCACTCGTTAACGAAATCATTTACGGGCCACTAAGTGCCGTTAACGGCTCCATTTCCGCAGAACATGGCATTGGTTTGGAAAAAAAACAATGGTTGAGCCGTTGCCGTACTGAAGAAGAAATTGGGTTGATAAAAAAAATTAAAGATGCATTAGACCCAAAACACCTTTTAAATATAGGTAAAATAATTGATTAAATTAAACATTTCAGAAATGAAAACAGCACGATTATTTTTATGCTTATGTTTAGTCCTTACGGCTAATATTTGTGCGAATGGACAGCGTTTCAATGCAGAAGAAAAACTTAAAGACATTGATTCGACGATTAATAAAATCCTTAAAGATTGGAATGTACCAGGTTGTGGGGTGGGTATTGTCATTAAGGATAAATTAGTTTTTGCTAAAGGATACGGTTATCGTGACTTAGAAAACAAATTGCCAATTACACCCTCCACCCTTTTTCAGATTGCTTCAAATACCAAACTTTTTACAGCCACTGCCATTGGATTTCTTGTTGAGGAGGGAAAATTAGAATGGGATAAGCCTATAAAGAAATATGTCCCACAGATTGAATTTTATAATAATGAATTAAACACCAATGTCACTATCAGAGATATGCTCTCTCATAGAACAGGCATTTCAAGACACGATAATATCTGGTTTGGTTCAAGGTTTACCCGGCAGCAACTTTTTGATAAACTTAAATATCTTGAACCAAGTATTCCGTTACGTCAAGGGTTTCTTTATAATAATCTGATGTACGCTGCCTCCGGACATATAGTAGAACTTCTGTCGGGTAAAACCTGGGAGCAATACGTAACAGAAAAGATTTTCATACCGTTGAATATGGGTAATTCTATTTTCACTGTAGAAGAGGCGAAAAAAAAAGCAGCCTTTGTCTTACCTTACTATGAAAGTAGAGAAAGTAGCAAGTTGCAGCCACAACCAATTATTGACCATTCTCAAGGAGTAGGTCCTGCGGGTTGTATCATATCAAACATTAATGATCTTTCCACATGGCTAATTACACAAATATACGGCGGTAAGTACCTCGATAAACAAGTAATTCCCCAAAGAGTGATTAAAGAAACCTTACAGCCAGCAAGTTTATCTGCTACGGTTCCAGATAAGTATTATGAGACCATCAATTCAATGTTTGGTATGGGGCGAAACACATCAAGTTACAAAGGACATTACAGGACTGAACATGGGGGTTCAACGGGCGGAATATTTTCAAACATAACCATTTTACCGGCGGACAGCCTCGGTGTAATTGTTTTTAGCAATGCCGCCCATTCGCGTCCACTTCCGGTAATGATAACGAATATTATCATTGATAAACTCCTTGATTTAGGAGCTACGCCCTGGAATGAGAGAGAACTGAAGGACTACTTGAAAATGAAGGCATTGAATCAAGAAGCACGCAAAAAACAGGATGAAGACCATATATTGAATACAAAACCATCACATCTTTTGACAGACTATATAGGCAAATATGAAAATGCAGCTTATGGTATTATGGAAATTAAAGCAATGGGTGACAATCTGCAGTTTACTTTTAATAACAAAACACTAGATCTCCGACACTATCATTACGACCGATTTGTATCAAAAGATGACGAAATCCATGGAAAATGGTCCCTTTTATTTGATACGGATGCTCATGGGATTGTTCAAAATATAAAGGTGAGCCTTGATGAAAAAGAGGTTGTATTTTTAAGAAAGGCTGATGCCAAACTATCTGATACAGCATTTCTCAAGAAATTAGAAGGAACTTATGAATCAATTGGTGCGACTTTGAATTTTGTATTAAGTGGTGAAGAATTAGTGATTACTTCATCTCCCCCGCAACATCTTGAGCCCTTAAAAAATGCTGTTTTTAAGATTCGTGAATTTTCTGATAGAACCATAGAGTTTATTGTGGACAAAACGGATGTTGCTACAGGTCTAAGATTGACAAGTGGCGGTAAGGCCATTGAGTTCACAAAAAAATAAGAGTAAAGGACAATTCAATTTTAAAACATGAAAAACAAGATAGCACTCCTCGTTTTAATTTGGTTAATCAAAGGATTTTCTTTATCCCTTTTAGCTCAATCATCAGTCATTTATGATATTGTGATTATGGGCGGACGAGTGATAGATCCCGAAACTAAACTTGATACCATCAAAAATGTGGGAATACTCAACAACCGAATTGCCCAGATCAGTTCTGAACCCCTGAAAGGTAAAGAAATAATCAATGCAACTGGTTTAGTAGTATCCCCGGGCTTTATTGACCCACATGTTCACGGCTTAACTAATCAGGAACAGGAATATCAACTGCACGATGGCATTACAACTGCTTTGGAGCTAGAGATAGGTGTACCATTTTTAGGAGAATGGTATGCTTCCAGACAATCAAAGGCACTTATCAATTATGGAGCAAGTGCCAATTGGGGGTTTGCCAGAATGCAGGCACTGGAAAAATATCAGCAGGAACTACTTGAATTAAAACAAGATATTGCCAATGGTAATCCTCACGCGGCAGTCGTTAGTCTGGGTATAACCTATGACAAAACCCTTGACACAGTACAATATCATAATATGCTGGTTAATATCAAGAACGAATTAGCAGCAGGTGGTATTGGTATTGCTGTTTTTATTGGATATGTGCCTGGGGCAAGTAACGAAGAGATTTTCCGGGTGTATCAATTGGCAGGTGAGATGCAGGCAACTATTTTTAGCCACGTGCGTGAACCTAACCTCACTGCTGTACAGCAAGCTATTTCTGATGCCGTTTTGACCAATGCTCCCTTACACATTGTCCATATCAATAGTGTGACTTTGGGGCAAATCAAATTGGGTATCGAAATGGTGCAAATTGCCCAAAAAAGAGGATTCAACATTACAACCGAAATGTATCCCTACACTGCTGCAGCAACGGGAATATACACCAATTTGTTTTCTGATGGCTGGCAGCAGCGTATAGGTATATCTTATGAAGATCTTCAATGGGTCGCTACAGGTGAAAGACTTACCAAAGAAACCTTTGAAAAATATCGAAAGACAAAAGGGGCTGTAATTTTACACATGATGAAACCTGAATGGATTCAGGCAGGAATAGTTATGGAGGGTGTGATGATAGGCTCAGACGGAGGTACTTATTCCCCTTTGACTCACCCGCGTACAGCAGGTACTTATGCAAGGGTTCTGGGTAAATATGTCAGAGAAGACAAAAAGTTAGATTTACTTACCGCCATCGGGAAAATGACTCTATTACCTGCCAAAATGCTTGAAAAAGTAGCTCCAATGATGCGTTATAAAGGAAGAATACAAGTAGGTGCTGACGCTGACATTACCATTTTTAATCCCAATACTGTGATTGATAAAGCTACTTTTGAGGATGGTCTAAAGTTCTCCGAAGGGATGTCGTACGTAATGGTAAATGGACATTTTATTTTAAAAAATGGAGAAATGGTAAAAAACGTTTTTCCCGGGCAGCCCATCTATGGAAAATTTAAGAAGTAGGTTTCCCCGAAATATTTTTGACGAAATAATGGATTGAATATGAATGTATCAAAAGAAATCATGGAAAAGTGGGGTGGTGAAACATTAATCATTCATTTGGATAAAGACACACAGTCCATCATACTCATTGCTATTCATTCCTCGCAAATAGGACCTGCTGCAGGAGGATTGCGAATGAAAAAGTATAAGAATCTGGAGGATGCCATTACCGATGTACTGAATCTGTCCCAGGCCATGACTTCCAAATTTGCCATGGCAAACATGAAATGGGGCGGTGGTAAAACAGTAGTTTATCTGACACGCGATCTTGATAATACCGAGCGTGAACTGTTTTTAATGAGATTTGGAGATATATTGAAAAGCCTTCAAGGTCGCTATTATGTCGGTCCCGATGTCGGCACTTCGTCCGAAGATATGGATATTATCTACCATACCGGCAAGCCTTATGTTTTTTCCAGGACGATCAAAGCTGGTGGTGCAGGTTCTTCTTCCGTTCCAACGGCTTATGGCGTTTATGCAGGGATAAAAACAACCTGTAAGTTTCTTTTTGGTACAGAGCGCCTGGAGGGCAGAACCATTTTTATACAAGGACTCGGAAACGTAGGGCAAATTTTATTAAAAATACTTCTGAAAGAAAATGCACATGTCATTTTTACTGATACAAATACGGAATTGGTAGATAGGATATTAAACCAAGAAGAAAAAGTCCAGTTTCTGCCACCTGAAAAAAGCTATGATGTAGCATGTGATATTTTCGCTCCCTGTGCGCATGGCGCTATTCTCAACCCCAATACTATTTCCCGATTAAAATGTAAAGGTATAGTGGGTGCCGCTAACAATCAATTGAGTGAACCGGAAGACGCTGAAAGATTGAAACTAAGGGGTATTCTCTATGCACCTGATTATGTAGTGAACTTAGGCGGTGCTATGGGCATAACGGCCATTGAAGCAGAAGGGGCCTCGGAAGAAGAAAGTATTGAAAAGGTGCAAAAAACCATTTCTGAGACCTTAGAGAAAATATTCATCAACTCGAAAAGTGATGATACAAACACCATAGAGGCAGCCACGAAAATAGCCCAACAACGGTTAGAAAAATACTTCTCTAACACAATTGAAATCTAAATAGTAAAAATATGAAAGAAAATACCACTGGTATTTGGAAAAATGAAGAGCAAGCCGAATTTTTTTTGAATGAAACATTGCAAAAAGCATACAAAGAATGTCCAAGTGCTCGAAATTTTGCCGATCTCATTCACAATGAAATTGCCATAAGGTTAAGAGATATTATTGACCATATAACTTTCTCCCATCGGGATTTAATCCCCGGCTTAGAGGCTAATGGTTGGAAGGAAGATGGAAATTCAGGGATTTATCGCAACGAATCAGGTATATTTCCAGCCTTTGTTTATGAGAAAGGAACGCGTAAAGTCGCTTTTAAGGTTGAATTTATAGATGATTTTCTAAAAGCCAATAATCTTCATCGGGAGGTGCTCGGACAAGCGGGAAGTCAATTACGGATGGCAGAAATTTTTAGCGGAAAAGAAACCTCTTTTTGGGCGGTAGAAAGACATGGGACAAAATCTTTTTCTATTGAAGAACAGTCAGAAGAAATAATTAATCAAGCACAATTTCACCAACACATTTTTAGAACCCGACAACGATTATTTGATGATGTGACAGAGGGTCTTGAAAATACTGAAAATTTAGTCCATGCGGCAGTTGAGGCCATTGGTGCAGATTGGGCGTGTGACCTCTTTTTAAGGGCTGAACGAGAATACTGGATGTCAAGAAATCGGGCGGGCAGGGTTCAAAAAGAACGACAAGATAAATTTGGTATGGGTTGGGCTAATCAAGATCACCACACCTTTGACAGTTCACGTCAATATTTCTATCGAACCATTCGTATTTTGGAAAAATTAGGCTTTGAATGTCGGGAACTCTTTTATGCGGGCGCGGGAGCGGGATGGGGGTCACAGATTTTGGAGCAACCAGTTTTGCAATCGGTCATTTTTGCAGATATTGACCTGGCACCTGAAGAACTGGATATTGATTTCGCACATGATTCGAACATTAAGCCACTATATCCTTATCGTCGCGCAGGACTTTGGTGTGCTATGCATGGTGAAAGTATATTGGAAGCGGGCCTTAATCACTTGGAATGTATGTTTGATGCCAAACGATTCAATGAAATTTTTGCCAGATTAAATATAGACATGATGCAACCGTTTTCTGATTTTCCTCACCTTTACCAAGCGCTGACCGTAGGAGAATGGTGGTCAGTTGACCCAAAAAGAATAGCTGTTTTAGAGGCAGAAGGACATATTACGGAAGAAGAGGCCGAAGATTTCAGGAAAAATGGTGCTATTGGTTCTCATTTCGAAAATTTAGAACGGAATAATGGATTTAAAGGATTCAATCAGCCCGGAATTGATGATGTGTTGAGGGTGATTGACCCGAGAAAACAATTACTGGGTAATTAAACAGAGCAAAAAAATAGGTTGCTCTTCTATGTTTTTTTAAATCCATAATATCTGTTGAATGAATAAAGCAATCGTTTTGACCAATGGTCTATTTTTAAAAATTAATGCCAAAACAGCTCACGGGCTAGTCAGAGGAACAGAAAAATTTGAGATTATTGGCGTTGTGGATGGTATAGAAACCGCAGGAAAAGATGCAGGGGAATTGTTGGATGGTAAAAAACGGAATATTCCTATTTTCTCCGATGTAGAAAAAGCTGTAAATGCACTCCCTGAAATCAATTTTCTAATTGTCGGTGTGGCAACCCTTGGTGGTGTTTTTCCTCCTGATATGCTTGAAATCATTAGAAATGCCATCCAAAACAAAATCTCGATTGTCAATGGCCTACATGAATATCTTTCTGAAAAAGAAGAACTTGTTTCGCTTGCTAAAGAAAATAACGTTGAATTGATAGATATTAGAAAACCAAAATCCAGGAAAGATTTGCATTTTTGGACAGGTGAAATTTGGACAGTCAAAGCCCCCATCATTGCCGTTTTGGGTATGGATTGTGCAATGGGCAAACGTACCACTGCAAGAATGATAAAAGAAGCGTGCTTAAGAGAGGGTATCAATATGCAAATGATCTACACAGGCCAAACAGGTTGGCTTCAAGGCGGAAAATACGGATTTATATTTGATTCTACACTAAATGATTTCGTTTCCGGCGAGATAGAACATGCCATTGTGAGTTGCTGGAAGGAGACAAAAGCGGATTTTATATTACTTGAAGGGCAATCCTCTCTCAGAAATCCAAGTGGCCCTTGTGGCTTTGAATTTTTGATTTCCGGCCATGCAAAAAACGTGATATTAGTTCATGCACCTAAAAGGCAATACTTCGATAATGAAGAACATTTCGGTGAAATTCCAAGCTTAGCATCAGAAATCGAAATTATTTCAAAATTGGGTTCAAAGGTCATTGCATTAGCTTTAAACACACAGGGGTGTACTTTTGAAGAAAGTAAATTTTATCAAGAACATTATCAGAATTTGCTCAATATTCCTGTGTTATTACCGATTGAAGAAGGTGTAGAAAAAATAATCCCTACGTTAAATGCCCTAAAACCATGAAAATTGTTGAAGTAAAGCCTTATTTGAAAAAACTTACCCTAACGAAGCCATATACCATTGCCTACGATACAATAACGGATGTAGAGCTTGTTTTTCTTGAAATAACTCTCGAAAACGGCATAATTGGTATTGGCTCTGCAAGTCCGGCAGAAGCGGTAATTGGCGAAAATTCCCAACAAACATTTAGCAATCTTCAATCCGGATTTATTCAAAATCTTGTAGGAAGAGATATTCGCCACTTTCTGCAGATAATCTTTGAAACAAAACAAATTTTTCCACTATTGGCCGGCACTCAGGCTGCCATTGACATTGCCCTTCATGACGCTTTCTGTAAATACTTAGATATATCGGTAGTTGATTTTTATGGTCAAAAAATATCTTCCTTACCAACTTCCGTAACTATAGGCATAATGGATGTTAATGAAACCCTTGAAGAAGCGCGAAATTTTGAGCAATTAGGATTTAAAATTTTAAAAGTCAAAACAGGCTTAGATGTAGATACCGATATTGAGCGAATCATAAAACTGCGAGAGGTATTTAAAAATCGGCTAAAAATAAGAATAGACGCTAATCAGGGGTATTCAATCAATGATTTATTGAAGTTTTATCAAGCCACTAAAAATCTTGATGTTGAATTGATTGAACAGCCTGTTTTGGTTGGAAAAGAAGACACGTTAGATGCTTTGGGTGAAGACATTAGAAAAAAGATTGCCGGCGACGAATCTTTGAAAAATGCAAAATATGCCATTCAATTTGCTAACAAAAAAACCTTTGGAATTTACAATATCAAACTGATGAAATGTGGTGGAATTATTGGAGCAAAAGATATTGCCAGTGTAGCTCAAAATACAGGAATTGATTTATTCTGGGGTTGCAACGATGAGAGTATTGTAAGTATCACCGCGGCATTACACGTGGCTTACAGTTGTCCCAATACTAAATATATTGATTTGGATGGCAGTTTTGATTTAGCAGAAGATTTAGTAAAAAATGGATTCTCACTTTATGATGGTTACATGAAAATTAATAAACAACCTGGTTTTGGTTTTGAAAAAATATAAATCTCACTTAAAAAAATGAATAAACTTATTGCAAAAATTGGTTTACGGTCGGCAATTATTTTGGTTGTCAGCGTCATTGTTGGTTCAGGCGTATTCAAAAAAATGGCTCCTATGTCAGCTGAGCTAGGTTCTCCCACCTTAGTGATTGCTTGTTGGGTTTTGGCAGGGTTTATCAGTTTAGCGGGGGCACTATCCACTGCCGAAATGGCTGGTATGTTTCCAGATTCTGGCGGAGAATATCATTATTTTCAACGAATTTACGGTCGTTTTTTTGCATTTCTGTATGGTTGGGGCAACTTTACCGTCATGAAATCGGCTGCCATTGCTGCATTGGCCTATATATTTGCTCAATCACTCAATAGCTTTATTTCACTGCCTCAGTCTTCGACTGATTTTTTTCTTTTTCAAAACTATGGAGTCAAACTCTTAGCCTCATTCCTTATTTTTACCTTAAGTTTTTTGAATTATAGGGGCGTCATTTTTGCTGAAAGATTGAGTACATTACTTACATCCTTGATGATACTGTCCGTATTATCTATCATCTTTTGGGGCTTTTTCTCTGGAAAAGGTAGTCTGGATAATCTAACAAGCCGTAGTGTTCATTTCGATATTAATAAATTAGAGGGTCTTGGCTTACTCAAAGCGATGACCATTGCCAGTTTGGGAGCATTTTGGGGATATGAAGGTTGGAATCAAATTGGTTACATAGGCGAAGAGGTGAAAAATCCGAAGAAAAATCTTCCTTTAGCGTTAGGTATCGGTACGCTTATTGTAATAGTAATTTATGTTTTGTTAAACACCGTTTTTGCCTATATTTTTCCGATAGATTACTATATCTCATTGAACTCCGAGCCTAATAAGATTGTAGCCGTTGAAGTGGCTAATAAAATTTGGGGTAGTATTGGAGCAATTTTCGTTGCGTGTTTAATTATGGCCACAACCCTCAATTCTGCGAATAGTTCCATTTTATTGACCGCAAGAATTCTTTATGCTATGGCAAGAGATGGCATGTTTTTTAAAAGTGCAAATTCTATTCATCCTAAATTTCAAACCCCCTACAAAGCTATTTTTATTCAAGCTATGTGGGCGAGTCTTTTAGTTTGGTCGGGGTCATTTGACCTACTCACTAATATACTCGTATTTGCAGCTTTCATTTTTTACGGTGCCACTGCCTTGGGTGTTATTATTCTTCGAATAAAAGAGCCTGATATTCCTCGCACCTACCGGGTATTTGCCTATCCGTTTATGCCTGTTATTTTTCTTTTATTCAGTCTGCTTTTGTTGGTTATTACAACGATAAACCAACCGAAGGAAGCACTTTTAGGTCTAGGTTTAATCGCTACCGGTATCCCGTTTTACTTGTATTGGCGAAGGACATAATAAATTCTTCAAAACCATATTTCTTCTCCCTTTTTAAGAAATTGACTTACATGTAATTTGTCTGTCATTTTTCTCCAATCAAAATAACTATCAGGAATAGAAAATGGTGATCCTTTACTCAGATTCATAAAACACTGTAAACACATACTAAGATAGTGGACCTTTGATAATACAAGCAAAAGATTTACCTCGCTGTGTATTTTTATATGTGCTATTAAGATAAGGGTTGAACTGAATTAATATTTTTGATTTCATCCAGAAACAATTTTGTGAACCATAAAACTTTTAATCCAATATACTTCCCTTCCACACCATTCACATCTACATATAATTTGTTTGGAAAAGCGCTTTAAAAGGTAATACTTTCATTCGTATTAAAATACCAATACTTAAATGAGGATTGACACCCACGAAGAATAAACCTAATGCATAAGCCAAAGACGTTGACTGTATCCTACAAATCCTGATTCAAAACTGGAGCCAAGAGTTAAAATTTACATTGAAACCTTTCAGAGTAGATACGCCAAGCATAGCGTCTCTACATGGCATAAATAATAATCTCCTTGTTGTCAACAACATGTACTTCCCGACGGATTCGATCCTCCCATGATAATTCTGCAGCACTTTTCTTTTCGAGAAATACCATATACCCTGTTTTTTGTCCTAATCGGTCCAGATAACGGGCTAATTGTTCAATTCCTTCTGGCTCTGACCATTTATCATGGTGCATTTTTATCTCAATCGTAATGACTTGTTCTTTCCAAAAAACAACCAGATCTGTCCGCCCATTTCCTGTGGCCATTTCCCTTTCAATGCGTCCTCCCCCATTAATGATCCTTTGTAAAAAAGCCATCAACATTAACTGGTGTCCAGCCTCCTTGTATTTATATCTATCAATCCATGATTCAGCGTTGCGTCGATAAAATTTGGTGAATGCATCCAGTAACTTGTCCATATTCAGCGTACCATCGTTGTTCAGATACCAACTCGTCTGGGCGATGTCTTGATTAATACCAACGGAAAATCCAATCGTTAAAATACGAGTTATGATTTCTCTATAAATCGGATTGGCAAATTGAATAGGATTACCTGTGCTGATAATGCCCAAGTCGCGGCAATAACGGATAGCATCATCTGCTCCATCAAAAGCGGGGGAATCACCAGTGATGATACTCATAATAATAGGTCGAACCCGGAGATCATCTATCTTGTCCGCTAAGCTATCCAGATGGGTTTGACGCTGTTCAATGAGCCGCTCCTTCGCCAGTTCAATCATGTCTAAGGTAATCTCAAGAGTATAATCATTCTTTAAAATTTTCCTTACCACCTCATTGGCTAGCGCGTTCGTCAACCAGGGCTGTCCACCCGAATAGGCGTATAACTTTTCTAATACCTCTTCAGAAAAAATCTGACCAGTATCCAAGGTATGTTGGTCCAACAATCCACGCACTTCTTCTTTCGAAAATGCAGGTAGGAAAAAAGATTCTGCTTTTATGTTAAAAGGAGAACCTGAACCTATTGACGGATTATCTGCTCTGGCCCGCATTCGAAAATCACGGATATCTCGCAGGCCTACCAGGGCAATAGATTGAGGGAAATGTTTGGGCCGGGTTTGAAAACCATCCCTTAATTGACGTAAAGTAGAAATAAGCACGTCGTCATAGAGTGCGTCCACCTCATCTAATAGTAAAACTAATGGTTTATCTAGTGAATCGCACCAATCGGTTATGTAATCTCCCATCATGGATGGACCAGAAATATATTTTGCAATATCTGGAGGCAGATTTTCTGTTCCAAGGAAGAACTTCGACATTTTAGCTAATGCCTTGATAAAATTAATATTCGCCGATTCCACCGATATACTGGTATAACCTGCAGATTCCAAAGAACATACCACAGCAACATAGTTCCCTTCCTTATTTAAACGATGAGCCAAAGCATGTAAAAAAGTGGTTTTACCTGTTTGCCTGGGGGCATGAATGAGAAAATATTGCTTTGAATCTATCAAATCCAATATATTATCATACATATTCCGAAACGGATCTACCATATAATGGTCTTCCGCATTACATAACCCCGTGGTATTAAATAATCTTTTCATTTTTTAAAGATACGCCTTTTTGGTGTGGGGTGTGCAATCAAGTTGAGGCGATGGTTAGAGATTGAGTGCGCGGCAGCCAGTTGTTTGAATCAGGATTTTCAGGATTTATAGGATTAACCTTAACGTCTCCGGTTTGGGTGGGAAGGTTATAATTTAATGTTGCTTTTATTAACCTGCCTCTCGCCGATGCGTAACGCATCGGCGAAAAGAAGACACGATCCATCGCGTCTCTGCGATATTTTTTCGTGAACAATAGGTATATTTCTCAAAAAAATGCCTGCAACATCCTAAACGGCTATGCCAAATGTAAGAGATATAGAGCTACAATTCAAGAATTGCCTTAGATAATGAAAAAGCAAACGGTAAATTGTAGCAGCACAGAAAAGGTCATCAGAATAAATGGCTTTTTATTTGTCTATTCCCGAATTTTAATACTTGTTCAATCCAATCTATGTCTTTGCTTAAATAGACATCAGGTTGCATACCTACTGTTTCATAATGTAAGTCCTTTTTAAACCCTCTCATATCCGTCGGATATACAAATAACCCTTTTGATTTTAATGGTATTTGTTTCCCATAGTTACTTCCATAGGTAACCATACCTTTTGTGCCTTCACCATATAAAGTTACATTTTTACATTTTTTTAATCTGATTACAAATTGTTCAGAATTACTTACCGTGTTCCGATTTATTAAAACTTTAATTTCATTCCCCTTTGAATATTTTTTAAATAATTTTAAAAACGGTCTTGATACCATAAACCCTCCTCCATTGTTATTTCTCAAATCCAAAAGAATGGTTTTTTCATTCATTGAAGACTTAAGTTCGTTGAAAAAGGTCTTACTTATTTTCATATTAGAAGCATTTACCATAAAGTCACCCAATCTCACATAACGTGTACTGGAATTGATTTTATAAGTATAAAACTTTTTCACTGTATCAGGAATAAATGGGTATAAAGGTTTATTCATTGTCTTACTTATATTATACCCAAGTAATTCTCCATCTTTAAATTTTTCATTCTTATTGAATTGAAGGGTTTTTTGAATGATCAAATAGTTTATTGAATGAAAATAATTTGGTTTTTTTTCATTTAGTATAAAACACAAATCCCCCTTTTCCCATAAAGGTGAATTTGATTGAAGAATGGTCCCCTTTAATGTTAAACTATCTATTCGATATACTCCAATCTTAATGGACGAATAAAAATAATATATGCCTTCTACCTCATTAATATTTTTAGTATTTAAGATTTTTTCTAATGAATCAGCGTGGATATTAGTTTTGGGATGATTTATTAAGTAATCCTTTTTAAGAAATTGACTTACATATAATTTGTCTGCCATTTTTCGCCAATCAAAATAGCTATCAGGTATGTAATGTAAAACAAAATGGTTATCATTTATTTGTCCTGCAAGCTCACTTAAAATTTCAAAGTGTTCAAGGTTTGTGTTACTTTCAACTACTTTTGTTGTTAATTTTTCAAATAATTTATCAAAGTCCTTTTTTCTCTGACCTTTTATTTGACTTTTATATGATGGTGTCTTTTGGATAATATGCTTTAAATCTATTAAATCCATCTGTTTCTCCTGACAAAAAGAAAGACAGGGCAGTAAAAGAAATACAATATGAAGCAAAAACAGATTTGTTCTCATTTTCATTGATTAATCTCTGCAGCTATCCGGTTAAGCAGGATTTTAGCTTTTTCCAGGCTTCTTATATTTTCGTGTATCAACATGAGGTTCGTCGTTGACTTTTTAATTAACAAGCCCTCCTTTTTTCCGGAACCAGCCACGTATTGAAGCACCTTCTGAAACTGGGGAGATTCGTAATAAGACGATTGTGGATTATCAATAAAATAACATCTCAGCTTATTTCCCTTTAAAATAATACGCTCGAAACCTATCCTTTTACAAATCCAGCGCAATCGTAATCCTTCAAACAGTTCAT
>JAFMBH010000070.1 GCA_017858735.1 Bacteroidota bacterium | reverse complement strand
CATCTTCGTCGCTATAGATATGTCACCCCTTCAGGGTGATAAATTATAATTATATCATCCCGATGGGATGATACTTTTTGTAATCACCTAGCCCTGTATGGGCTGCATCTTCGTCGCTATAAATATGTCACCCCTTCAGGGTGATAGATTATAATCACATCATCCCGGTGGGATGATGCGTTTTGTAAGCATCACGCAGCTCTGTAGGGGCTACATCTTCGTCGCTGTCTCCCTTCGGGATATTCCACTCCCACCTGTACTCTTCATCCCTTCGGGATCCTGCACTTTTAGAATTATCACTTCATGAATTTGCCAAGTAATCCCATGGCATCATCTATGACGGAGCCATCTTTATCGGCATCGAGCATATCAAGTAAACCACCCATTCCGGACTCTTTAGCCTTTTCCTGAGCCTTCCCCTTTTGGGTGTTCAATAAGGTACTAACACCCGCTAAGTCCAGTCCGCCTTCTGTTTTAGACTTTGAAAGGGTTTGCATAATTAATGGGGCAATCATACTAAGGAGACCTCCTGCTTGTGCTGGATTTATCCCTGACGATTTACTCAACTCATTAACGACCTTGTCTGATTTTCCACCTAAAATACTGGAAACCAATCCGGTTACATCACCACTGTTAGGACCTCCTTTGGCAATTAAGGCCATGATATCATCCATGACGGAACCATCTTTGTTTTGATCTAAGAGGGATAAAAATCCCAGGTCATTTTTACCACTTGCTGAGGAAGACTTTGTGGCCAGTTCTGTCATTAAACTGGGGAGAGCGCCACCGACAGCCTTCTCAGCTTGAACTGGTGAAACACCTAACTTTTCAGCTATTTCGGTAATGCCACCATTCTGTAGCTGAGACATAATCATCTGAAACATTTCCATTGGGTAGATTTTTAGGGAGATTTTAAATAATAAGCAACCCAATATACATGAAATGCTTGCATTTTTAAAGAATATGTCTGATTATATTATTTGTTTTCCAATATCCTCCTCAGGTAGTTCAGTTGTCCAGTGTGACGCGATAAATGGCAACTCAATTGAATTAAAAAAAATTGGATACTCCTTCCTTTATGTTGTGGTGGAGTGTCTGGCATGGGATCCAATAATTGTTCCTGAGTTATTTTTACGAGGGCTTTCCTTACAGAAAACTGGGTGTCTCGTATCTCTTGAATTAATATTTCCTTAGAAAAATATTGGGGTTCAAATTCCTTATTTTTATCCCTAATATAGCCATCGTTACCTAAAACTTCGCCAATGAAATATCGCAAATTTCCGCATAAATGATAAGAAATGGTGCCCACGGAATTGATAATTCCCGGATGAGATTTCCAAAGATTTTCTTCGGAAATCTGATTCACCTCATTAATTACCGCTTCTAAATCACGTTGAAAAATATCAGAAATATCAGAAATGAATGCATTTTCCATGTTAAACAGCTTGTTTGAATTGGTGAACTTTTTCAGTTTTGAGTACTTTTTGAAACAAATTTCCCCAAATTGTAGCCGTTTTTTTATCGATGGCCACTATATTTTCAAAAGATAACTTAGTTTTCCAGTCTTCCGTTGTCCCAGAGCGAAAAAATGTGTTCACATTAAAATGAAAACTACCCGGTTTTTCTGAAATCTTATTTTTCATATTTTGAAAATCTGTAGCGAATATAATTTCCTTGATATTTTTCATAGGAAGATTTTTACCCGTTAAAAACCGACATAATTTCCTGGTTGCACTTACTTTATTATCTACAAGTTCCTCGTAAGTTAATGAAATAAAATGTTCTCTGTTTATTCTTAGATCGGGACTATCTATCCAATTCTTTACATGCTGGTGATAATCTCCAAAATATAGATTTCCATCCAAAAATAGCGTGACAAATTCATCCATTTCCATATCTGGATTAACCTCAAGGAGCGGATGGGATTTATAGAAGAAGTATTGAGATACAGCGGCACCTTTGGGATTTCTATACACATAAATGAATTTGGAATCCGGATGTATTTTTTTCATTGGCAAATCATCATTTTCACAATGAAGGTACCAAACCCTTGGTGAATCTGCTGTTTTTGCCAAAAAATCCTGGAAATGGGCATATCCGTATTGGGAAACCATCACCTCAGGCCATGGAATAGTAGCATGTCCAATATCACCGCTGGCCATTGGGTTATTTTCAGGATAGGAATACACGGTGCGAAGTATTTCACTTACAAACTGTTTTGTAAGATGGGTGCCTACTTTTTGATGGGTGCAAATAAAAATATCGTTCGCTTGCGTTTCCCAATTTTCACGAAGTTGTTCTATCGCATTTAAATCGAAAAAAGGGGGATAAATTTTTTGATCGCTTTCAATGTGTAAAAATCCGGCACGATTTAATTTTTTGGATGTTCCAAAGGTTTTCAATTTTTGAGATTTGGGTTGGTTGGACATGTCTGATGTTTTTAAAGTTGAGCAAATAAAAGGCCACATTCTGTGGGAATGATTTCGTGACGTATATCATTTTCAGTGAACCAATCGAGAAAGGGTTGACATTCTGTTTGTCTGTCAATCACATTATCAGCGAGAATAACGCTACCTTTTCCTATTAATCCTTTGGAAATGAGAGATTTCAATTGTTTGTAATAATGATTTTTCTGCGCATCAAAGAATACAAGGTCATAAGAACCAGTGAGTTGATCAATTACCTCCATCGCTTCCCCATGATGAACTTTTACAGGGACTTCCAATTTTGTCATTCTTTGTTGAGTGGATTCGGCTACTTGTCCATCAAATTCAATGGTATCGATAATCGGGTTCAACTCCTTTTTTAAACCACAAACGAGGTAAAGGGTCGACAGCCCATGTGCGGTGCCAATTTCAAGCACTCTTTTGGGTGAGGCTTTTGAAGTTATGTCCACTAAAATTTGGCCTGTATCCTCTCTTATAGGATTTCTCCAGCCAAAGCTTCCTGATTGGTTAGTGTAGCTTTCACCTTGTTTGCTAAAAGATTCAAGCAATTCAATTTCATTACTGATTTTTTCCGTTTTCATTTTTATCTGATTTTTATAAGTATGTCAGAGGCACATGGAAACGTTCCGGGAAGAGGGTTTATATTTTGGAAAAGGTGAAATTATTCTTTATTTTGTGGTCGTTTCGTCAGACAATCACGAAGAAGTGGTCAGTTACAATGAATAAAAATGCGTAAAAAAGTTTTAATTATAACTTATTATTGGCCTCCCTCTGGTGGAATTGGTGTTTTAAGATGCTTGAAATTTGCAAAATATCTGACGAGTTTTGGTTGGGAACCGATTATTTTTACAGCCGAAAATGCGCATTATCCCTCTTTTGATTATACCAATGTAAGTGATATTCCAGTAGATCTTACGGTATTGACCTGCCCTATTATTGAGCCTTACGGCATTTATAAGATGTTGACGTTCCAGTCTCCTAAGGCCAACGTCAATAATGTGTTCAATGTTAAACCGTCCAAGCTTAACTGGATGCATAATTTTGCCGTTTGGGTGAGGAGTAATTTTTTTATCCCGGATGCCAGGGCACTTTGGATTAAACCCGCCTACAAATATTTGTCTAATTGGTTGGATAACAATAAGGTAGATGCCATTATTAGTAATGGGCCACCACACAGTAATACCCGAATTGCTACCTTGTTAAAGAAAAAATATAATATCCCCTGGTTAGCTGATTTTCAAGATCCCTGGACACAAGTTGATTATTATCAATTACTTAGATTAACTCCCTGGGCTGATCGTTATCATCATAAACTGGAACAGGAAGCTTTTTTATATGCTGATAAATTAACTGTTGTAAGTAAGGCATGGGCTAAAAGCCTGGAAGAAATTGGGGCAAAAAATGTGGATGTCCTTTATTGGGGCTTCGATCCTGCTGATTATGTAGTCCTGGATAAAAAATTAGATGATAAATTCACGTTGACCTATTTCGGTATCATGGGCTATGATCGAAATCCAATTCATCTTTTTAAAGCCATAGCTGCATTAATGGAGGAAATTCCATCTTTTCGGGAAGATTTCTGCCTTCAATTGATAGGACAAATCGATTATAGTATCTGGGAAGAAATAAATAAGGCGGGGGTAATGTCATGTGTTTTAAATGTAGGTTCCCTCAGCAGGGAAGAAACTTTGCAGAAGGCACAAGGAAGTCGTGCTTTACTCTTACTATTAAATCAACAAACCAATGCGGAGGGACGAATTCCCGGGAAATCATTTGAATATATGGCGTTAAGGAGACCCATTTTATTTATTGGGAATACAAATGCTGAAATTGCAGGTATAATAGCATCTGTTCCCGGAAATCCTGTATGTGATTATGAAGATTATGAAAAAATAAAATTATCGCTTTCAATTCTTTACAAAAATTATAAGCAAAATCAAGATATTGAAATGTCTAACTCATTTTCTGAAGATTGGTCCGTGATAAATCAAACTAAAAAATTGGCTGGCTTACTTTCAGAAATGACGGATTGAGGTTATTTTTTCTTCTTTTTTTCTTCCAATGGCTTTTTCTCCACTTTTACTTCCGTCATATCCACTTCAGCCATTGATTTCCTTATGCTTGTGATGACAACAAATCCTAGCATGACCAAACTTAAGAAGGAGAAAACGGTGGATATTTGCCTACCTATATAAACACTTTTTGGTCTGAAAATAAATTGGATTTCACTGTACCCTGCAGGTAGGCGCAAGGCTCTTAAAGCGTAATTCACTCTAAGGGGTTCCACTTTTTTGTCATTAATGAAAACGTCCCAGCCCAAATCGGGTCCATACCATATTTCAGGAAATACCGCTAGTTCTTCTCTTTTGAGTACAGCTTCGTAATTTAATTCAACGGACGAATAGGAACTCAGCGCTATCTTACCTTCCCCTGTTGGGTATAAACCTTCCAGATTTGATGAAAATTCTTTATGAACAATAGCCTCCACTTTTGGATCAAAGGCGTACAAGGAACCAATCTCTTCTTCAGGAGAATTTACCCATCTGATTTTTTTTACCAGCCATACGGTCCCTAATGCGCCATTATTTACGGATGGTCTAACTTGTCCGTCCGCTCCTTTTTCAATTAAATATCTGGTATTCAGCATATTGTAAACGGCTGGATTGCCATTGGCAATATGATAGTTTATCAGGTCTTCATAACGTCTTAACTTGGCCGCAGAATAACCCCCAACAATATTAAATTCTTTTGCTGCATTTGCGTTAATAAAAGGGTTTCCAGAGGATAAATCCATAACCCTGTAACGGTGGGTCTTATCTTGCTTTATTAAGTTGGCTACATTATCATAATTTACAGGCGCATTGGCCTGTTCCATTCCTGTCTGGGGAAGTTGAATCATTAAATGTAGAAAAGGCATTCCATTTAATGTCGAAATGGAAATACATAGCATTAAACTGAAAAATATACCTTTTATCATCTCCTTTTGATTTATTAATCCGAAAATTAGGCATTTTATCAGGAAATAAAAATTTTTGGATTGATATAAAGTTTAATTTTAAAACAATTTGGGCTAATTTGCTATTCTACTCTAAATTCTACTATGAAATATATCTTATCGTTGTGGATTTTATTGAATTTTACCCTGCTGGCAGCACAAAATTTTGATTTACCAGCTTTAGAATGGGGACCTCTTCTTCAACAACCCATTGAAGCTAAAATGGCGGGCATAATTGCTGACGACGATCATTTTTATGCCTGGAGGTATGGTAAATATACCAGAAAAGGGGACGAAATGTATCTTGAAAAATATAATGAAGACGGTTCACTAAGTTTATATAGAAAGTTGAAAATGAATCCCGGCGAGGCTTTTAGAAAATTTTTTTCATGGAAAGGAGGAAAAATGGCCCTCGTCGAAGGTAAAGAATATGTGAGATTAATCGCTGTAAATGAGGAGTCACTGGCACCAGGGTCCGAAATACTTTATGTTAAAAAGGAAAAGGATCAATATTGGCAAAATGTGGAGGTGGACGAAACACAAGGAAGGTTGCTCATTTTATTAAGAGAGCGCAAAGGCTGGCAGCAAAGAGTGCGATTACGCCTCATTGTTTTAGACCAATATATGGAGGTTTGCTGGGATGAGGATACCCAGTTGCCTTACGTTTATGCCGAATATTATCCGGAAAAAGTGCTGATTTCTTCGGAAGGAGATGTGTTTATTACCGGTTATACTCAATTTGCTTACGAACGTACCGTGGATAAGGGGAAACCAAATTTTCAATTTATTATTCTCTCTTTTACTGGCTTTGGGAAAATTCAAACGGAATTTCAAATTGGGTTGAGACGTAAAATAGTAACCGATTTCCAGGTTAATCTAAATGATGAAGGCAAATTGGTTGGTATAGGTTTTTATAGCGAAAATAAGGAAGCGGCCGCCGGAGGGGTGTTCCTAACCACCATTGATCCGTATAAACAGACCGCCTCAGGGGGTAAATTGCATGCTTTTGCTAAAGCGTACGATATGGGCAGGGTACGTGTCGGTCAGCAATTTGAATGGAATGAGCTTTCCCAGAATAAGGGGGAGTTCTTACATTATTACATCAGGAGTTTTCTCCCTGAACCAGGGGGTGGGGGCTTGCTAATTGCAGAGCAAGTGATTTTACAAGAGAATTATATTTCATTTAAAGAAGGCTATAGTGCCAATCAAATAAATTATAATTTCAATGATCTATTGCTCATTAATTTATCTGCGGAAGGGCAGGTTAGTTGGGTAAAAAAAATTCCTAAAAAACAGCGCACACTTAACGATAAAGGGAAATATTCCTCTATTTCCGCCATTCCAACCGCTGAGGATAATTACCTTATTTATAATGATAATGGAAAAAATTTTAGCAAAAATAATAAAACCAGGACCTTCAAAGGCTTACAATCAGTAATAGCGCTTACGCATATCGATGAAAATGGTAATGCAGAAAGCTTTCCCATTGCTATTAATGAAGAACAAGGTGTGCTTTTTCAACCGGGGCTTACGTCATCCTTTGGTAAGGACAAAAAAATAATTTACGGCGAAAAAGGTAAAAATTTTCGATTTGGTATTTTGACTTTTTAAATAGCTTATATTTGCAGCCATTTGTTACCGAATTTATGTCAAAGTCAGTGAAAAATATAGCTATTCTTGCCTCCGGCGCAGGGTCGAATGCTCAAAAGATATTGGAACATTTTTCTGATAGAATGGATATTGCAGTTCGTCTCATTGTTTCAAATAAACAGGATGCAGGGGTGTTAAATATTGCAAAGGTAGCATCCATTGATACTTTTATTGTTACCAGGGATTCATTTTACGCCACAACAGACCTTCTCGTTGAACTCGATAAGCGTAACATCGATTTTATAGTGCTCGCTGGTTTCCTTTGGTTGATTCCTCCCTATTTAATTCAACATTATCCTGATAGAATTATTAATATTCATCCCGCCTTGCTTCCCAAATTTGGAGGTAAGGGAATGTATGGTCATTTTGTCCATGAAGCTGTGCATTTAGCGAAGGAAACTCATTCCGGAATTACCATTCATTATGTGAATGAAAAATATGATGAGGGTTCTATCGTTTTTCAAGAGAGATGTGAGATTTTGCCATCTGATCAGCCTGAGGATATTGCTAAAAAAGTGCAGGTTTTGGAGCACTCACATTATCCAACCGTAATTGATCAATTGGTTAGTTCCTTACCTCTCTAAAATCATGAATTTTCTAATGGTGAAATACAAAGTGTTGAAAAGTTATTTTAAGATTTGTTTCTTACTTTCCATACCTGTATGGGGTTTTGCGCAGTCCGTTAAGGAAATGGAAGACCTGGCTAACAGGTTTCATCAGACAGGTGATTATGGCCAGGCTGCCGGAATTTGGGTGAAACTTTATAATGAAAAGGAAAAAACGGATTATGCTTTTCAGGCTGCTGAAAATTATTATCAACAACGCGATTATCGAAGTGCTGCCACTTTCTATCTAAAAATTAAAAATGATTTTAAAAAATATGATAATCTCATTTATAAATATGCCAAGTGTTTAAAGCAGGACGGTCAGTATGATGCAGCCAGTAAAGCTTTTCAAATGTTTCTGAAACTATACGAAGGTAAAGAGAAACCTCTTTGGGAAGAAATGGTAACCATTGAATTAGAGGGGTGTTCTCTCGGAATGAAGCTGGCTGAAAATGTGGCAGACGACATAGAGTTATCCAGACCCAGGGAGCTAAATACGGGTAAAGATGAATTTGCCGTTTCCCAAACAGAGGAAAATTATCTTTTTTATGCCTCCACAGCCAATGGAAAATCAACCATCATGGCCTCTGCTAAACAAGACAAAATATGGGAAAAGGGAGTTATCCCATCCTCATTTCCACTTATTCCAAATGGCCAGGTCTCTACGGGTAGTTTTAATGCCGATGGTACGCGATTTTATTTTACCATCTGTTCCAATGATGGTTTATATAATCATCGTTTGACTAGATGCGAGATTTACAGAATGAAAAAGGTGGGTGCATCCTGGTCACAACCTGTACGTTTATCTGATGAAATAAATATGAAGGGTTTTACGGCGACTCATCCTAATGTAGTAACTAAAAATGGACGGGAAATTCTGTATTTTGCTTCCGATAGACCGGAGGGTAGAGGCGGCATGGACATTTGGTTTGTTTCTCGTGACGCCTCTTCAGATGACGCTTCCTTTATGCCTCCTGTAAATGCCGGACCGACTATTAACACCCAAAACGACGAACTTTCTCCATATTATCATACTAAAAACACCACTTTGTATTTCTCATCCAATGGCTTTCCTTCTTTAGGTGGTCTGGATATATTTTCGTCCATAGGTACTATGTCTTCTTGGGGAGAGGTGAAAAATATAGGTCTTCCTTATAATTCACCAGCTGATGATCTACATTTTTCTTTGTTAGCAGACGGAAAATCAGGTTGGTTGACTTCAAATAGGATTTTTGAAAGTGAAAAAGGGGTAACGACCGATAATGATATTTTTCATTTCAGTGTTAAATCTACTATATTAAAACTTACGTTGGAGGTTACTGACTTGGAAGGGAAAATGATTCCTGGCTTTTCTCTTAAATTATTCGAAGATATAAAAGAAAATACCTCACCTCAGCTTTCCCGAGATTATGTTTATGTTTCTAAAATTTCGCTGGATGTTTTGCCTTCCCGTGATTACCTAATACGCATTCAGGCACCTGGTTTTTACCAGGAAGAGCAACCATTTAAAATGGCTGAACCTTCAAATGATCCAATAAAATTATCATTTAGGTTAAAACCTGAAGTAAAAAAAGAAGTAGTTCCGCCAGTGAGTGAAAAAAGGGTGATGGAGATAATTGAGGAGGTGGCAATCACTAAACAATCGGTGATTCCAACCCCAGCTGCACCGGAAGTTTATAGGGCGAAGGGTATTTCTCCGTATGACAATGGGGAATATGAAACAGATTCTCCCCGATTGCCGGGAATAAGTTATAAGATTCAGCTCGAAGCTACAGATAAGGTGCAAATGGGAAAATATAATCCGCTATCCACCGCAGGAAGGGTTCACACTGAGTTTTTAGTTGAAAAAAAGCTGTTTAGAGTCTTGATTGGCCCATTTTCTGATGTATCGGAAGCTAAAAATGTTAAAGCTGCTTGTATTAAAAATGGATTTTCAAAGGCTTTTATCGTTAAATATCAAGACGGTATCAGAGTGGGGATGACAGGTTTATAGGTAATGGTAAAGTAGTTTGGTATCTTCTATTAAATGCTTCAATACCTTGAAGTCCACCCGTATGAATAGCAATAAGGGTCGTGCCTGGTTCAAAGTAATCACTCTTGATGAGTTCGTTCAGAGCATACAATAACTTTCCTGAATAAACAGGATCTAAAACGATGTGATAACGCAGGTAAAAATCGTGCATAAATGCCACCAGTTCTGCATGATACTTTGCATAACCACCCAGATGGAAATCGAAATGCAAATCAACCCCTTGCCCCAGGGTGTTTTCTGAAAAACCTTTTAATACGTAAATACCAAGTAAGGGAATACCGTGCTCATTATGAGCATGAAGGCCTTTCATTGTGCCACCCGTTCCAACGGGAACGGCTGCTATAATTTTTCCATTTTTCAGTTCTTCCCGAGAGAAATGGTCATTCAGTTCATTCATTAAATGCCCCATTCCCAGCGCGGAAGCTTCATTGCTTCCCCCTTCAGGGATAAAATGAAAATGAGGATATTTGTCTAATAAAAAAGGGGGTAAAAAATCAGAAGCTAACTCTTTGTATTCATTTCTGGAAATAAAATGGAGTTCCATACCATAATTTACAGCTTTCTGAAGCGTGTGACTCAGGTCTATGTTATTTTCCCCCCGAACAATTCCCACTGTATTTAAACCTAGAAAATCACCTGCGGCGGCTAAAGCAACCAAATGGTTGGAATGAGCGCCACCTTGAGTAATTAACGGCCAGTTACTTTCCCTTATGTATTGAGCGAAAGTACCCCACATTTTCCTCCACTTATTTCCCGCTATTTCCGGATGGGAAGGCACAAAGAGTAAATCATCTCTTTTTAAAACAACAGTTACGCCCTTTTTCAGCCATTCCTCGTTAGGTAGGGGAGAAATGGCTGAAATGGGGGGATGAAGAAAATAATCCCAGGCATCAGATAACACTGACATGGGGCTTATACCGCTTTTTCGGAAAACACCATTTCTTCTGTCAACATGGTAATAGGTCCATATTGTTCCAGTAAAGAAAAGTCAATATTTTCCTTATTCCCCATAACTAAAAGGGTATAATTCCTGTTTTTTACGTATTGCTGTTGAAAGGACGATAAATCATTGCCGGTGGCGTCATTTAATCGCTCGTAAAGAGGTTTTCTTAGGTCTTGAGAATGCCCCAAATCCTGTATTTTTCTGTAATTCCAATAAATTCCGCCCGGCGTCATTCGCTCACTTTCCAATCTTTTTAAGATAGATATTCTGGCATTTTCCATTTGAGCCGGGACAATAGGCATTTCTTCCAATAAACTATTGAGACAAGGTATCGCATCAGCTAATTTATCGGGCTGAGTACCAATATATGCTTGCAAATAATGAGCTTCCTGTCTTTTTCTTGGAGAAGTATAGAAGGCATAGGTAGAATAAGCCAGCGCTTTTGACTCCCTGATTTCCTGGAAAACGATACTAGACAGGCCATATCCGAAATATTCATTATACCATTCTTTCATGAAATGTTCCTCCAGATTAAAGTCAGGGGTTCCTTTGGAAATCCACATTAAATCGGTTTGAACAATAGGGAAATTATAAAAAAGGACCTGATTTTCAGTATTTGGGACTTGTAAAAACAATTTATTGTGAGGTGTAGCCTTTCTTTCCGACGGCACGATATGGTGCTTTCTTAAAATGGGGATAACTTTGTCGAAATCGTTACTGCCAAAGTAATAGACGGTGTGTTCATATTGGTTTAATTCATGAATTCTTTGAACAATATTTTCCGGGTCCAATTGAAGGAGTTGCTCCTTATTTAATCGAAAATTAAAAGGAGATTCTATACCATAACGGGCATAAGAACCCAGGGCATTCCTCAACATATATGCTCTGTCCCTGAGGGCATTTTCCCGCTTAATAATTATATCGGAAGCAACATTTTTAAGCTTATCTGCATTTGGAACGGCACCATTTATTATTTTTTCTAATAAAATAAGCGCCTCCTCCATTGATTTTTCTAAGCCTGAAAGGGAAATATAACAACGTTCTTCCTCCATACTCACGTCAAAAGAAATGCCAAGTCTGAAAAATGCCTGTTGTATTTCAGATGGATGTAAATCTTTAGTCCCAAGATAGGGTAGATATTTAAAAAGGATGGGAAGAAGCGGGTCATGCATTTTTCCCATTGGATAAATAAAATCTAATCGAAAGAGATCATTATCCGGATTCTTTACATAATGAATAGGTATGCCGGGAAATAACTCGTCTTGCTTAATATTTTCCTGATAAGAAACAAAAACAGGTTTCAATCTGGGAGACTCAGTAGATAGAAATTCATTGGCAAAATCAGAGGAACCATCTCTATTTATGTCAACCGCCGTGATGGGAGGTTTCTCGACTTTTATAACAGAAGGATCGTCGCCTTTTCGTTTATAAACGACCACATAATTGTCTCGGTGAATGTATTTTTTAGCAAAAAGGATGATATCCTCCTTACTAAAATGAATCATATCGCTAACCCTTGTCGCAAATTTTTTCCAGGGAATACCCAGAATGAAAGCTTGGGTAATACTGCCTGTTCTGGCCTCGTTTGACTGTAAAGATTTTAGTTCACCCAGGCGAAAATCATTGCAAACGGCTTCCGGCAACCAATCGGGAAAATTTCCCTCCAGTAAAATATCTAATTGGTTTAATAAGAGGGCTTCAACCTCCTCCAGCGTCTGACCTTCCCGTGGTTTTCCATAAAAGCCGAACGCAGAATAATCTTCGTGAAACCAGGTCCATGCCTCGGATTCCAAGGCAAGTTGCTGCTGATTTATATTCAAATCGAGCAAGCCTGCCTGCTGATTGTAAAATAAATGCTGTATGAGACTGAGCAAATAAGGGGTGTCGGTATTGGCACCGGGTAAACGCCAGGCCATTTGAATAAATGGAGATTCCTGGCCAAGTGCCTCCATTCTTTTAACCTCCGTGATGGGAGGTTGCTCGTCAAAATTAAAAGCAGGAATGTCAGCGTTAACTTTGGAGCCCCAATATTTTTCAATGAGCGCAATGGTTTTATCAGCATCCAGATCGCCAGCCAGAATGATCGCCATATTATTGGGAACATAATACGTGCTGAAGAATTTATGGATATTATAGTGAGATGGGTTTCGAAGATGCTCCGCACTGCCTATGGTCGTTTGTGTACCATAAGGGTGATTGGGGAATAAGCCGGCATGCAGCAGGTTGCTAACCTTACGGATATCTTTGTCCTGACTGATATTAAATTCTTCGTAAACGGTCTCCAGTTCCGTGTGAAATAAACGTAGGGTAAGTTGGGAAAAACGCTCCGCTTCCAGGGAAATCCAACGCTCTAATTCGTTATTTGGAATAGCATTCAGATACACCGTTTGTTCAAACCAGGTGTAGGCATTCGTACCTTTGGCGCCGATAGAGGAGGCTAATTTGTCATATTCACCGGGGATAGTTAACTTTGCCGCCTGATATGATTTCTGGTCAATGAGCTGATAAATTTCTTTACGCTCCTCATCTGTAGAGGCATTTCGGTGCTTTTCATATAGGTCAGCAATTTCCTCCAATAAAACTTTTTCCTCTTCCCAGTTAGCTGTACCAATTTTTGAAGTCCCTTTAAATAGCATGTGCTCCATATAATGAGCGAGACCTGTTGTTTCTGCAGGATCATGTTTTGAACCCGCACGAACTGCAATCTGGGTGCTAAGCGTAGGGTGATAAGGATTTATACTTAAAAATACCTGCAAGCCATTTTTAAGCGTATATTTTTTTACTTGAAATGGGTCATTTTCAAATTGTTCTGGCAAAAGGGTAGAAGACAAATTAGTTAAAGTCATATTACGTTTTTATCCAGCAAAGCTAAAACGGCTTTACTTTGTATGAAATGTCGTTGTTCGTGCAGAAGAATAACATCAAAGGCGTCCTCTAAAGAGTACACGATGTTATTATTGGCTGGGGAAGCAATAATTTGTTTACGCTGAATGGGGTCCTCGCATTGAATTCGAACTCTTCTTAAGGCCTGTTGATGCTTTTCAAAAATCTCCAGAATAGGTCCTTCGTCGATTAAAAGGGCAGGTTCCCAAATAGGGAACGTTTTAACCTTCGCTTCTTCCTCTTCAGGTTTAACATATTCGATGAGAACGGAACCAAATAATTTGGGTAAAAACGGAATTTTGCCAAGGAAGGGCACTTTGTAAGTATTATTCCTTATTTGTTCTATCAGCGGAAAATAAGTCCTGTTGACCACGATGAGGTGAGCCAGATTTTCAGCAATACTCCAGCGGTTGGCCCCGGGTTTAAAATGAAGGTCTTCCTGCCTAAGTAAACCGAAATCTGAAATAACAGCCTCAGTAAGTTGATCCAATTGGTTAAGCCAAATTAGCTGATTCATTATTTTTTTTGCAAATTTAATCAGATTCGCCTTTAATAACGCTAAAATGATTTATTTTGATTTAATTTACAAAATAATACTTCATGAAAAATGTATTTCCTGTTGCAATACTTAGCTTTTTCGCCTTTTTATTTTTAGGCTTCAGCATTTTAAAAACAGTTGATTTTCCCGATGAAATGGCTCTTTATGCCTCGCATAATCGATATAAAGAACCTATGTTGAAGGAGAGAAGGTTTAAGCATGCTGACATTGTACCTTTGTTAAATGCTTTACCAGCCGCTTATCGGTTAAGAGTTTTAGGGAAATCTATGGAGGGTCGAAATATTTACGGCGCCACCATGGGAAATGGGCCGGTTTCTGTCCTGCTTTGGTCTCAAATGCATGGGGACGAACCCACAGCTACGATGGCGCTGTTCGATATCTTTCGATTTATGCAACGACATGACGAATTTGATGGTTTCAGAGATAAAATGCTGTCAAAACTTACCATTCATGTGGTTCCGATGCTTAATCCGGATGGTGCAGAGCGTTATACCCGCCGAAATGTTCAGGATATTGATATAAACAGGGATGCCCAAAGGTTGCAGACACCGGAAGGAAATATCCTGAAGGCCATCAGAGATTCTGTGCAGGCAGACTGGGGGTTCAACTTACACGACCAGAGTCGTTATTATGCGGCGGGGAATGTCCCTAAAACAGCGGCCATTTCTTTCCTAGCTCCAGCTTTTGACGAAGCTAAAACCATGAGCGAAAAAAGATCAGATGCCGCTCGCCTTATTGGAGTGATGAACAAGACAATACAAGAAATTATCCCGGGCAGTGTCGGAAAATATGATGATACTTTTGAACCCAGGGCTTTCGGTGATAATATCCAGAAGTGGGGAACCCGCACCATTCTTATCGAAACGGGCGCTTTACCTGGCGATCCTGAAAAGCAGGAGTTAAGACGAATCAATTATACTGCAATATTGACGGCCTTGTCTGCCATTGCCGATGAATCCTATAAAAATATGCCTGTAAGCGAATATGACGGAATTCCCTTTAACAATAGCAATGCTTTTCATGACCTCTTACTTAGGGAAATTCAACTACCTACGCTTAGGGGGAAATTTTTCGTTTCAGACTTGGCTTATAGAAATGATGAAGTTCAATTGGCGGATAACAGATCGTTTTATTTATCGTCTAAAATTTCGGAACTGGGCGATTTATCTACCTTTTTTGCCTATAACGATAAGAATCTGAATGGATATAAGGCAAAAATGGGAAAAGTTTATCCTACTATTTTGGCAGATTTTTCCGCAGCAAAAAGTTTGGATGTAGCCTCGTTATTAAGTCAGGGAATTACCTATATACAGGTGACTAATTTTAAGAAATCGAAGGAAGTAATGAATTTTCCACTGCATATTATTCAGCCCAATACCACTGTGCCTAAAGAATTCAAGATAGGATTGAATCCATCTTTTGTGTTAGAAAAAGAGGGTAAAATTCAGTATGCGGTGATCAATGGAACGCTTCATGATCTTGGAAAATTAGCTGTCAGCAAATAACATACAATGATGAAATTCATGACCTCCCTGCTTTCTCTATTTCCATTTCCTTGGATTAGTGGCCAGCTCTTTGGGCAATCACCTACTCTTAATGTTCCATTTTCTGTCGATTTTCCTTTCAAGGAGGGATCCATCAGTTCCGTTTGGAAAGAATTACCTGTGTATTCATTGCAAAAACTGGACGACGACGGACGGGAAGCGGTCACCCAATTCCAGCTTGCCTATAGTGACAAGGGCATTTACGTTCATTTTTATGGCGATGAATGGAAAATAACTACCACGGCCAAGGCCGATTTTGATGACCTTTTCAAGGGCGATGTCTATGAAGTTTTTTTTCAGCCAGATGCATCGAAACCGATGTATCTGGAATATGAAATAAATGCAAATAACCATGAGCTGGTATTATTAATCCCCAACTATGGCGGTAAATTTTTGGGCTGGATCCCCTGGAAATACGAGGGAGAGCGAAAGATAATCAAAAACACCTGGCTGGCTGAGAATGCTAATCAGGCCATTCCATATACCTGGCATGCCGAAATATTTTTCCCTTATCAGATATTCAATCCTATGATTCAGGGTAAACCAGAAAAGGGAACCACCTGGAAAGGTAATTTTTATCGGTTAGATTATGACACGGGGAAAATGGTCAAATGGGCATGGAGTCCCATTGCCAAAAGTTTTCACGAATATGCTAAATATGGTATTTTGGTTTTCGAGTAGGGGGGAATGGCATTCGCCTTCCCATGGTACGGATGCTTTCACCTGGTTTTGAATCAGGATTTTCAGGATTACAGAGGACGTCGTCGTTTTAAATTTGGAGGATATTTGTAGAGACGCGATGCTTCGCGT
>JAFMBH010000182.1 GCA_017858735.1 Bacteroidota bacterium | reverse complement strand
ACAGGTCCAGATCTTGAACCAAATCGGTAAGAGAAATGACTACATTTTGAGTGGATGGATTATCAAATTCATAGATTATTTCATTCCCATCCATTTTATGGTCAGAACAATCATATTTGTAATAATTTGACTTACCAAAGAGGGTATTTCCCTTAATTGTATCACCACAAGCTGGTTTGCAAGAACTATTAACCAATACACTATCCACCTTGCTACATAACTTCTTATCCGTAACTGTTACGACATATTTGCCAGGAGGAACACCGATTAATTTTGACAATGTTTCGCCTGTGGACCATTTATAGGTATATGGCGGAACGCCATCTTTAGGTTTAACCTCAATATTATAAGAGCAGTTGACATTTGATGTGTCAAAACTTAGCATTATTGGATTTTTGTCACAATCAATATCTTCACACTTAATCTCTATTTCAAATGAACTTGCATCCTTCTCAAGATAACCGTCAACATATATGTGGTATATTCCTTTGGCAAGATTTAACCTGATGGCCTCATTCGATTCGTTACTTTTATTTCCAGAAGCCAGACATTTTGCAGTGTAAGGATTACAAGAGTCTAAAACAATTAACTTTAAATTATTTCCTGGCAAAATATTCCTAATGAATATATCAACTGATTGAGCCTTTGATAATTCAAAAAAATAAAGAACCTCCTTTCCTTTCGCTACTCCTCCACAACCATATTGTTTGATTCTTTGATAATTGCTTGTCCGAGTATCTCCTAATTTTGGGTCATTACAAAATAACTGAATCTTATCTTGGCAAATCAACGGAGGAGGGGGAACACATGGTGGATTATTGCATGTGCAATCTGTGCAAGTGATACTGAGTGTAAAATTTCCCTCCATTTCAAATCTACTATCAATAACAATAAAATAGGTTTTCCCTTTTAAAACACTTAAAAGGATTGCTTCTTCCTCCTTATTTGCTTCGATAGAAAATTCAAGTGGATTCAGTTTATTTCCACAATCATCAAAAACAAATAAATCAAGATCTGTATTTAAATTTTCCAACAAAATATCTATTACTCCATCAAAGGGGGCTATTAGCTTATAAATAACTTCTTTTCCATCATAAAAAACAGAAGATGAAGAACCATAAAATTGATTCATAGATACGCCATCCAAACTAGTATTACCGCTTTGAGACTCATTGCAATTAATGGATTTCGCCTTATTACAATCCAGATTTCCTTCTGGTTTGTCACATTGTACTGTCAATTTATAAGTACTGGTATTATTATTAAAACCATCAACTACAACGTAATACGTTCCCGCAGGTAGAGATGCCTCTAAAAAAATATTGTCATAACTTTGACCATCTTTTGAACTATGTTTTACACAGAAATCCTCGTCATTTTTACTTAATACGAATAAATCCAAATCTCTAACTACTTCACTTAAATGAAAAACAGCACTTTGATTGGCTTTTTTATCAAATTCATAAATAATTTCCTTTCCGCCCATTAAATTATACGAACAGAGATATTGATTAAATTTAGTCAAGCCATTCGCCGTGTTACCGTAGCGGACCGAACCGCACCGCAAGTCATCACAACTGAATTCTTCCTTAGATTTTAATTTAAATACTATAGTATCTATTTTTTCATTCTCAAAAGGAAATTCTAATTGTGAATAAGGACTAAAAAATTCGCAACTTGGTAAGAATATTCCTAAAATATTATCATTAATTATTGGACTAGTACATTTTTGAATTAATTTTCCAGTACAATTATAAATTACCTCAACCTTGCCCCTAAAAGTTGAGGGGGTAAATGGTTCCTCATAAGAAATCACAACATAATTTAATGTTTTAAAGATACTTATTTCAGTTTTACCCAACTCACCTAAGGAGTTAAATACCGTGTACAACCAATTTTCTTTATCACATAAATCTAAATTACAATTTGCAGAACAAGAATCTTTTACATAATTTAAGCCTATACAGCCAATAAGACAAGAAGAATAAGTTACACCGTCACATCCACAAACTTGGACAAAAGGCTGCACACAATTTACGGTAGTGCAATCAATTGATTTTCCTCTGTAACATAAATCCTTCCCTCCAGGGCAAGAGGAAATCAAATCAACTTTAGAAAAAGCCATTAAATAACTTTGTCGCACAAAATTACAATCTGTTTTACATTCATAAAGAATTTTGCCCACACAATCTGTTACAACAAAATAATTATAATTGGTATGAAAGGCGAAATAAACTAATTGTCCGTTGTACTGAGCTGAGTAAATTCCGATAGAGGAATCCTGTTTATCATTACATTTATCCACAATATCTTTATAAAGTGGCACTTGTAAAATTTCAGTACTTGACAAGCAACAATTACCAGATTTAAGTGACCTGACATTACCCAGAATTATGTTTCCTGACGAAGTAACTGCATAAGCTCTATAATAATAGGTAGTATCTGAAATATTCGTTACTAAATCATATCCAAATTGACCAATACCTCCTTGAGGAAATTCAGGAATTTTTGTACCATTCTGAAGGTTTGGATCTGGTTTTAATGCCCAAACAAAGCCTCTTTCAATAATGATTGCCCCGCAACTTTCTGGAATTGAACCAGATAATTGAAATGTTTTACAATCTTTTCCTATTGCTGGGTTAGTTATTGCCGTTATTTCGCAACAATTGGTAGCTTTCAGCTCAAGTGTAAAATTATCACCCATACAATCTCTGCCACCTTCTACAACAATATAATAATTACCAGCTGGAAGATTATTGTAAATAATTTTTTCTGGTTTTCCTCTAGTTGTATCTCTACTTCTTCCAATTGCTATTTTTTTGTTACAATCAGATAGTAAAAACAAATCTAGATTTTTAGAAAAATTAGTTAAGTTTATTTCTGTATTTGAACTTGCATTTAATTTGAAACAGTATAATTTTTCAGGCCCTACATTGTACAAATCATTAATTGTGTCAGGAGTACTCCCTAAGAATAAATATGCATACCTATAAATACTGGAATTATTAGTTAAACCTATGGTTGAGCCGTTAACCTTTTTGTTACAAAAAATTTCTGTACAATTTGTACAACTTAAACTTCCACATGTTATGTCTAAAATAAAATCGCCTACTTCCCCCTGATTTTCAGAATCTATAGATATAAAATACTCCCCGGGTTCAACTATAATTGAAAATGACTGGTTTGGTCCTGAAAAATTTGACCTAGCACTCCCGTACAAGCATGTCATATAGTTTTTACGAATATCATTATCCGGAGGAGAAAAAATACCTCCGCAATAATATTTAAATAGAAAAATATCAAGATTTCTTGAACCTTGGATAAATAGAGCAACCTGAAGATTACACCTTTCTTTGACGGTAAACTTAAATATTTTTTCTCTCCCAGGATAAGTATCCTCAGGACGACAATCATAAAAACTCACATCATTTTTTTGGTTAATAGTCGAGGATCTTATTAGACAACTATCACCTAAATTTATCTCTGAAGCCTTTTCACAAACCTGCCCATGTAAAACGGTAAAGTTTAAATATAAAATACATATTAAAAATAATTTGTTAAATTTCATTGTTAAAAAGTTTGGCATAAAATAAGTATAAGAATTGATTTTATACATTTGTTCTTATTTACCGTACCTCTTTATTTATTTACCGTAAGGCAATTTCCCAAAAAACCA
>JAFMBH010000181.1 GCA_017858735.1 Bacteroidota bacterium | reverse complement strand
ACGATAAAATAGGGGAAAATAAAAAGGCAGATAGGGGAAATACCAATTCCCCTAATATAATTAGTTTTCTACGTATTAACCGAATACATTGCACCATTCAAATAAAAATATTTTTTAAAGACCACCGTATTATGAAAACAAGAAAAAACATTCTTACCATTTTGTTTTTCACCCTGGTTATTTTTAACCTAAGCGCTCAATCACCTGCTTTGGATGACAAATACAGAAGAAGCACTTTACAAATGGTTTTAATCGAATCTGAAAATTTCCCCAATAAAGAAACAGTAATAAATTCCTGGAATAAAGCGCCATTTCCAGAAAAGTATAACAAACATGGAGCGCCATTTACCAGTATAAACCTTGCTGATATCAATCCGACCGATGATGATTTGCTTAAAGCTGGATTTTTAACAGACACCGTTAAAGGAAAAGTTGAAATTTTAATAGCTGAAACGGCAAAAAAAACATTGCGATATTTAGATGAGAAACAGACCCTGGCTATTATTTTACCAAATGAAAAACAACTATATAAAATCAAGTTAGATAAATATATTGAATCGAATGATATAGCTAAAAAGGTAGTATCGAAATGGTTTAATATGAACGATAAGGGCAAATTTAACATGCAACTCATTCAGGAAAGAGGCTTATATAATGCGAGTGAAATAGAGGCGAATATTGCAAAGGGCCAAGCGAGAGGAATGGCCTCTTTAGGTGACGCTGGTGAACAATTGATTAATAACACCTTTGTCACATTTACCAAATTGTCTTTTTATGCCAATGAACCAGTAGCCAGAGCGTTCGCTGATGCCTCTATTGCTGCCCTGGCAGGTAAGCCGCAGATTTTAGTTAAAACATCCACAAAACAAATTGAGGCAACTTATGAAAAAACCAAGGAAGGTTATACGCTGCTATCAAAAACGTGGTTGTACAAACTTACCTGGAACGAAAATATAGCCAATACTTTTTATGAAAAATTATGGGCAAATCCAGAGGCATTTAAAAAATCCAATATTTTCAAATTGGAATACGTAAGTGTTCAGTATAATCAAAGTTTGGTCACCTTCAAGACAGGTGAATCAAGAACTGAGGAACAAATAATTGACCTTGCCTTGGTTAGAAATATTGACAATGCTTTTGCTGAACTTCAAAAAGATAACGATGTATTCAAGACAAAATCGCCTATTTATTCTATTGCGCCAATCACCGCAAAAATAGGAATGAAAGAGGGATTAGAAGGTGGCGAGACTTTTGAAGTACTTGAACTAACTTACAACGCTAAAACGGGTCTTACCTCCTATAAAAGTTTGGGTAAAATAAAAGCTGATGCTAATCTGGTTTGGGATAATCGATATAATGCCGATGACAAAACAGCTCAATATCTCGATAAAAATGGAGTTCCTTTGGCATCAGGCCTCGAAGGAACTAAATTTAGTGATTCCGAGAAAGTGCAAATTGGTATGTTAATTAAACAAATTAGGTAAGGTCCTGAAATAAGGTAAAATGAAGACATCGACAACTTATATTCACGTATTTCTCCTTTTGATATTAGGATTTAATATCGGCTATGGACAAGGAAAACGTAAAAATGACGCAAATACACACGCCTGGAAATATGAAATTGAAGGGATTGGAACGGGTGTTCAAGGCAGCTACCAAGTCAAAATCTGGTCCATTGGATCATCTCAGGAAGCTGTCATTGAACAAGCAAAAAAAAATGCAGTACATGCGATAATTTTTAAAGGATTTCCCGATAATAACCGAGTAAAAGGTCAGAAACCATTGGCTACCAATCCCAATCTGGAACAAGAACAACTTGCCTTTTTTGACGAATTCTTTTTAAATGGAGGCAAATATCTAAAGTTTGTTTCTTTATTGGCAAATGGTAGTATTCTTCCCGAAGATCGTATCAAACTAGGTAAGTCCGAATATAAAATTGGTGTAATTGTCTCGGTGAATAGTGCTGAACTTAGAAGAGACCTGGAAAATGCAGGTATTATCAAAGGGTTAACTACCGGTTTTTAATCATTAGATGGAATGAAGAATTATATACCAATATTAAGCATCCTTGTCTTTCTATTTTCTTGCCAATCGCAAAAAAATATTGCTGGAAATTATACCTACAAAACAGAATGTGCAGGAAATGCTGACGATGGGCAATTTTTATTAAAAGCCTGGGGAAAAGGGGTGAATAAAAAAGAAGCTTTAGAGGATGCCCATAAAAATGCACTCAAAGATGTTTTGTTTTCAGGCGTTTTTACTGGTGATGCAGCTTGTGCCAGAAATGCTATATTAACAGAAGTTAATGCCATCGAAAAACATAAAGCGTTTTTTGAAAAATTCTTCGAGCGCAACGGAGATTATAAAGATTTCATCATAGAACGAAAAAATGGGGTAAACCCAAAATATGATAAGAAAAAATCCCGGTTCGGTGTTGTTTATGGTACTATTTTGATATTCAAACAAACTGAACTGGATAATTATTTGACGAAAAAAGGAGTAAAAAAGAGTTCTAATGACTAAGTTACGTTGTCTTGCTATTATTCTGATGATGCCCTTCCTAAGCATTGGTCAAGCAAAAAAACCAACTTTGATGGTCGTTCCAAGCGATCTTTGGTGTAAAGAATATGGCTATTTAACTGAATTCAATAATCAGGGTACCAAAGTATTGATTCCCGATTATAAAAAAGCCTTACAAGAAGATGCTAATTTAATTTTAGTTATCAGCAAAATAAATGAATTAATGGCAGACCGAGGTTTTCCACTAAAAAACCTGGAATCTATCCTTAAATCCCTGGAAAATCAGTCAGCAGAGGATGCTCTTTTAATGAGTAGCGAAGGGGCAGAGATTAATGAAAATCCCATTGATAAGTTAAAGAAAGTAGCCAAAGCTGATATAATTATCCAGATGACCTATACTATTAAAAGTGTCGGGCCTAAAAATACCGTAACTTTTAATCTACAGGGAATAGATTCATATACTAATAAACAAATTGCAGGTTCATCGGGGACAGGAGCTCCATCGTTTACTGCCGAAATTCCTGTTCTTTTAGCAGAGGCCGTCGTTGCTAACATTGACCTTTATAATGTTCAACTTCAAAATCATTTTGACGACATGTTCGAAAATGGCAGGGAGGTAATACTCAGGGTTCTTACCTGGAATAATTGGGCACATAATCTTGAATCGGAAGACTTTGGTGGTGATATGCTGAGCAATATCATTGAAAATTGGGTACATGAAAATACCGTAAAAAATAGATTTAGTACCCTGGATGCCACAGAAAACATGATGGTTTTTGAGCAGGTTCGCATTCCTTTATTCAATGAAAAAGGCCAGGCGACAGACACAAGACGCTGGGCATTCAACCTTAAAAAGTATTTAATGGATAAATTCCAAATTGAGTCTAAACTCATGATGAAGGGATTGGGACAGGCACAGTTAGTATTGGGCGACAAATAATATAACCATAATGAAACATAAATTATTACTCATTTTAATCACCTTTATTTCTTCATTAACAGGTATTTACTCGCAAAATAGTATAGACACATTAAGTGATTTCAACCGAATCACCCTGCATAGTTATATTCCTCCTCAGGTAGAAGATCTAACCCCGATTATTGAAAGTCAGTTGAATAACATCATAAATCAAATCATTGTAAAAAATGGATTTGGCAGTACCTCCAGTAAAAATCGATTTAT
>JAFMBH010000180.1 GCA_017858735.1 Bacteroidota bacterium | reverse complement strand
ATAAACAATGCAACTTGCAAATACCATTTTTCCCCCTCTTTTTCTGCAACGAAATCGATTTCATGGACGCCAAGAACGCCAACTTTCACTTGGTAGCCTAAAAACAATAATTGATTATAGACTGCATTTTCCAAAATTTTCCCTTTATCTTCAATTCGATAACCCCAAAGAGCGTGTCGAATTCCTAAATTTTCAAAATAATATTTATCACCCACTTCGAATAAGCGTTTACCAATTATATCAAACCTGGGAACTCTATGTATTAAAAATGCATTTACTAAATGTTGCATGTATATTTGAACCTGATTGGGCGGCATTTTCGTGTTTTGTGATATAAGAAAATCACTAATCCTTTTTATGGAAAAAATACTCCCAATATTATTTGCCAAAAATTGCACCAGTTGTTCTAAAAAAAGAACATTCCGAATAGCAAATCTTTGAATAATATCCTTGTAAACAATGGTGCTATATATGTTCCTAAGATATTCAAAAACGATGTTATCCTCTAAAGCTAAATGCTTTAAGTAAGGTAACCCACCAAACTTCAAAAAAATATCCAATGATTTGCTGGTATTTTCAAGTTTATGAAAATTCAGGAATTCGATGTAGGACAAACTATAAACCGTTATTTCAATGTATCTCCCGCTTAAAAATCCTGCTATGTCTGAAGACAACATATTTGCATTGCACCCAGTACAATAAATATCCATCTGTTCGTCTAATAAAAGGGAGCGCAATGCAAGATGAAAGTCAACTATATCTTGAATTTCGTCAATAAACAAGTAAGTCTTTTCAATAGCGGATTTATGCGTTTTTACGTATTCATTTAAATCTAAAGCGGTTTTTATTGTTGAAAAAGCAAGATCCTCTTTATTGATGTAAATGATTTTCGCTTGTTGGTCCTGCTCCAATATTTGCTGAATAATTTGAAACAGTAGATAACTTTTTCCGACACGGCGCTGACCAATAAAGACTTTTATGATATTTTTTCTCATAAAAGGCTCCACCCTATTTAAATAATGGGGTCTTTTAATAATATTTTTAGGAAGCTCAATCATTTATTGTAGTTATATCTACAAAAATACATAAAAATACCAATTATTTAAGATATAACTAAAACAAATATCCTTTCATGGTATTTGCTATTTTACAAATTGAAATATTATACTGTAACCTGTTGGGGAAAAGACGCGAAGCATCGCGTCTCTACAAAAACCTCCCCATCTATTACAAAGACCAACTCAGATGGTATATTGACAGGAGCTAAGTTAGCCTCCAGGTAATATATAAGCTGCCAATGCTTTTTTGATATTATTTTTCATTGTTTGCCAGGAAGTATTATGAAACATAAATGGCATTTCCTGCTCATCGGCATCATCAAAATAGGCAAGACTCTTAAGCACCAGGAAAATAGAACCATCGTGGTATTTTTTAGAGTAAAAATCCATTAAAGTAGTTAGCGTGGTATTTTTTAAAATAAAAATATAGGTCGATAAAATCCTTTTTACTGCCACTACCCATTATTGCATTTAACTTCTTTAGGGGGCTTTAATAATCCCAATTTATAGGAAGTCCAGTTATATTTACCAAAAATGCCAGTGCTTTTGGATCTAATGTTCTAAATTGAGTAGCTACCCTGCCAATTTCAGTTAACCCATACCACGCTGTAATTAAATGCCAATCATCGATGAGCCCGTATTCCAACACTCTGTGAATAATAAAACTTTTGTCCTTTTCAACCTCAATTTTTGTTAGAGGGGTGTCCCAAAACAGATGTTTCGATAATAATTCCATCGGATTATCAGTTAGTTCGGGTATCGTCGACATCTTAACTTTAAAATTTTTTAGTCTTAAAAAACAGGAGGTTATCTTTTTTTAAGTAATTAAAGATAAGCATTTTTTGATTAACATCGCTCTCCAATGCTGATAGCTCTCTGCTAATTCAGCGGCCGCAATAATAGCTGCTAAAATGGCAGCAAATCTTTCAGCCTCGTTGTCAGGATATTCATGAGATAAACGATTCCGAATTTCACGCCAGCGAAACCAATTATTAACATCGAGATAACCAAGTTTTTCAAGACGATTTAAGCAATCAATCATCCCCCAGTCCTCGTATATTTCAAATAAAGCCGATAAAGTTGCAGGAACCAGCCTTTGACCTATCGCATTTTGCAACTTAGAAAAACGAAAAAGCAACTGGTCCAGTATTCTTAGTTGATTAGGGTCCTTTTCAAGCCCCGCTAAATCAACTACTTTAAAATTTTGCCAATCGTCTAAGGCACTTTCAAGAACTGAAAGATGACGATCAGCCTCCCAAACAGCCGTTTTTAACTTATTATCGTTCATTCCACTGGTATTTTTGCAATAATTATACCCTTTTCTCTTGCTATATGAACAATAGGTCGTTCATCAGGACATTCCGTTGGTACGATTAACACATCTATTTTCTGCTCTCCCAATATTCGATATAGCTTGGCCAAAAACCTATTTCGCTTATCCACCAAATCGTCAGGAGCTAAAACATCTGGCGTTTCAATGAGCAAATCAATATCACCACCCCGGCGAAGATCATCTAATCGCGAACCAAATAATCGAACCATAGCGCCGGGTGAAAAAAAAACCTTTGCTGAATCTTCAATTGCTTTAATTTCTGTGTCCGTTAAGCGCATAATAAAGAATTAAAATAAACTCAGGAGAAAAAATCAAATAATAATTTGACCTAAAGATACGTCATTAATATTAAACCCAAAAAATGTTACAAATAACCTACCTATTCATAACAAATACGCACCCTCTAATCCTCGAAATCCTGTAAATCCTGATTCAAAAAATTAATATTACTGTAAATGATACTTAGCAAATTCAAATAAGACCTTGAACTGTTTGTTTCTGATTACTTCTTTGATTCGTTCAGGCTGGATATTCAAATAATCATGAACCAGGGCATTTCGCATACCAATAATACGGTTCCAATCTGCATGTCCAGGATCTAATCCCCTTATTTTTAATTTGGAAAAAACCTCCCGTGCATCAATAGGCACTTGAAAATCATTAGCCTTTAAAACTTGTTTAGCAATACCAATACATGCCTCTATAAGTAATTGCAGATTTCTTTCCGCTGCCCGATAAGCTAGAGCACTTAGATTATTGGCAGATGCTAAGGCCTCAATCTCGTTCATTTCTTCTTCAATTTGTGCAAGATGTTCTCGCATCGCTATTTTATATGCTTCTTCCATAATGTTGTTTATGATATAAATAGTCAATTTCCCACATAGATGTGATTCTGTTTTCCTCCCGTGCAAGGCGATACGCATTTTTTACATATAACACTTTTCCTGTGGTAACGATTGAAAGTGCCAATGGAACGGGAATATGATTAATATCTGCTACGGAAAGCCGGTTTTCTGGCCATCCCAGGGCATCAATCCAATCAAAAGCAAGTAATTCAGGCTGCAATCGTTTGTCCCAGGCGTCCTCAGGAAACGAATTAAAGGCTACGGCCAAATCATAATCACTGTGTTCATTGGCCGTTCCTTTGGCTTGCGAACCATAAAGCCAAAGTACGTCAATGCGGGCATCTGATTTTGCCAAAGCAATCAATTTTTCAATTATATTATCCTGTATTGGTGTAATCATTTTAACATCAGATGTTATGATGAATCAATTTCGCCAAATTTCCTCCTGTTCCCACTCCTTTATATTCCTCAAACTGCTA
>JAFMBH010000179.1 GCA_017858735.1 Bacteroidota bacterium | reverse complement strand
TTATAGATTTAAAAGTTTTAAAACAAAGTATATTTCGTTTTTAAACTTATTCCTGGTTATTAATATCGACAAAAATTACAAGGAAATCTGAAAATACGGATATAAGTATTTGGTCTATTAATGGATAAGTTCAATTTGAGGAGAAAATTTAGTAAATGATTTCTATTATCAATACCTGACTTTTACGGTATTTTAATAATAAATTCTCGGTTTAACGGTGTTTTGAATTAAATTTAAATATATGTATATTTATCTATTATGCTATTACTTAGTAGTCTAGTTTTATTTTTTTCGGCACTTTTATTATTTTATAATAAAGGTCACAAAACGAATAATACTTATCTTGGGTTATTTATGTTTTTATTTTTTTTAAACTACCTAACATTATATCATTACTTAGTTATTTTTAACGATTCTAAAGATCTATTAGCTGCTTTATTCACTTTTGGCCGTTTTATTCTCTATCTAATCAGAGGTTCGGCTTACCTGATTGGTCCATTAGCCTATCTATATGTGAAATCCATTATACAAAACAATGCACCGTTTAATAAGTATGATGGGTTACATTTTATAGTGTTTGGTATTGTATGCACAGGAGGCTTGCCATATAATTTAACAAGTTGGTTCGAGAAGTACCAGGCAGCGAATGACATTATGAATCATTCATGGAATAGCTTGAAATATCCTGAAATAAATATTTTTTTACCATTTAGAATTAATTATGCATTAAAGGGAATTCATCTTTTTTTATATATGATAGCCATTTGGATGCTAATTATTAATTATAAGGTAAAAAAATTATCTCATGGTATAATAGTAAAAGAGCAGAAAATAATTAACCATTGGCTTATTTTTTTTGCAATAATCGTTACTTGTTTATTTATTATTTTATCAATTAAATTCATAACATTTTTAATTATCCAAGATAAATTTACCCTCCAATTTGAAGGAAGGGTAAATTTTGCCATTGTATTTATTTGCCTTTTATTGCTAATACTTGGGCTAATCCTATTTCCCCAAATTCTTTACGGAATGCCCATAGAAAAATTAAAACTGGACGATAATAAAATTGAACTTAAAGAATTAATACTTCATAAAACAGAAAATAATTCTTTTGACGAAGACCATAGTAATAACATAAGGCATTTATTGGAAAATTGGAAGAAAGGAAATAAATTTTTAAACGTTGATTCTAATATATATAAGTTGGCAGAAGAAATTAACTTGCCTATTCATCATGTAACTAATTTTTTTAATCAGCTAAATCATGAAAAATATATTGACTGGCGAAATAGATTGAGGGTTGAATATGCCATAAGTTTAATTGATAATCAGAAAAAATTTGATAAAACTATTGTAGTTCTGGGTAAAGAATGTGGTTTTAGGTCTTATGCAACTTTTATTCATTGTTTTAAACAAGTGACAGGAAAACTACCTAAGGAATATATTAAAGAAAGTAAACAGAAATTAATTCTTTAATCATTGCTACAATATTCCTCACTAACACTTGGTTTTGAATCACGGATTTTAAGGATTACAGGATTTCACGGATTTTCATACCTGTCCCCTTAGGGGCCAAATGTCTATACACTTTAGCCCTTGGTAGCACTATTTTATCTATCTTAACAGTCTTCAAGGGGGCATTTACCAGTTTTTCCATCTAAATAGAAATTATTTTCTTTAAATTCCGAGAATTTAAAGAAAATCGATTTTAAAAAATTGGGTATATCTATTTTATGTTTTCAAATTTGCGGCATGGCATATTTAAAAAACATAAAATGAAGATCAGAATTTTACTTTTAACGATGCTCCCTGTTATTTGTTGGGAAAAAGGAAATTCAAATGGAGAATAGTCATCAGGCGAATTATTATCAAAAGAAATATCTCCTAATGAGATGAAGAGAAACGCTTCGTTTAATGTAGAGGAGATAAAGGTGCGCTGGAAGAAGGCACTTTAGAGAATTGTACGGGTGTGCGTTGTATAATCGAACCTCTCCAACCACCTGCTCCATCCGGGCCTTGCGGCACTTTAATAATATCAGATATTGATGGGAATGTTTACGAAACGGTTTCTATTGGCTCGCAACGCTGGATGAAGCAAAATTTAAAGGTTACAAAGTATAATGATGGAACATCAAATACATTGAATAATACGTATTCTTCAGGAACGGTTTCAACGGTATGGGGTGGTTTATCAAGAGGGGGCTTATGCTATTTATGGTAATGAACTAAGTTCAGGCAGTAATGCAACCAACTACGGATTTCTATACAATTGGTATGCTGCGAAAGGAATTACGACGCCAGGAAGTACCACGTATAAAAATTTATGTCCTACGGGCTATCACGTTCCAACAGATTCAATAACCATAAAACAAGGATTGTTAAAATAGAAATACCCGAAGAGGCATCATAATTGGTCTTTTCGGGTATTTTCTTATTTAAAATAATTTAGGTGCCTTTTTGAGTACCCATAGAACACTTTGCCAGTTTCAAACAACTGGCTGCTGCACGTATAATTTCCACCGAATTTATAAAATAGTTTAAAGAATAGAGGCTAGCTTTTAGACAGCCTCCTACTGGGTGGTTAAATAATCCGCCTGTACCAAATTCCGTTCGGTACTGCTAAAAACCAGACCAACCTCATGTACAATCATCCCTTCCCTGTTCCGATATTTTTCCGCATAATTCCGTTGGATAATCTGCTCGAGAGCTATATTATTCCCCTTTGGAACCTTGTCCACTACTTTTATTTCCATCATATAAATATGATCCTCCAAAATTATAGTCATATCGACCTGGCCTTGATTGGTGACATCCTCAGGAATGACCTGCGCTTTAATCGAAGTGAAAAAGGCATAAAGAACCGATGCGTAAAAACCTTCAAAATGGGACAGATTATTATTGGTGAAATTGCGCCAGGGGATGCCAGCGAAAAGGGTGCGAATGTGTTGCTCAAACAAGACTATATTTCCTATTGACAAGGCATTATACAGGTTATCCTGCCTACTTTTCAAATCTGCTGAAATACCGGTATAATCCTCTATAAAATAGTCATTCAAAGCCAAACGTACCTCTTGGTTTGGCATTTTAAGCCGGAATACCAGTTTCCCGCGTTCAATAAACGTTTTTTCAATGGTTAAATAACCAGCTTGAAACAATAGGGTAACAGGCTCTAAGGAATCAATGTCAAAGGAACTTAAAGTGCGTTCAAATACTTCAATATTCTCTAAATCAGGCAAAAAATAATGGTTTTGTCGAAACATATCCATGAGAAAGGTTGGACTCCCTGTCTCAAACCAATAATTTCTAAAAACCTTCCTCTTTTTTATGAAAAGCAAAATATCGTAAGGATTGTAAACGGAATCGGACCCTGTCCAACAATAACCGTTGTACCATCGCTTCACCTCTTCAGGGTCACTACCCGCCAGATGTTCAATAAAATATTCCTGAAGGTCCTTTTCTTTGTAACCGCAGATAGAAGAAAATTCTTCGTCAATCGTGATATCCATCAACTGATTCAAACCACTAAACAGGCTCACTTTTGAGAATTTGGTCACTCCCGTCATAAATACAAACTGCAAGTTTGCATCTTGTTCCTTCAGGACACCATAAAAACGCTGCAGGGCATCCCTTAATTCGCGGACAACCTGAGAATTATTTATATTATCAAGCATAGGTTTGTCATATTCATCCACCAATACAACTACCCTTTGTCCATATTTTGCCGCA
>JAFMBH010000178.1 GCA_017858735.1 Bacteroidota bacterium | reverse complement strand
TTGAGTATAAATTTGTCCTGTTGTTCATAAATACCTCATTATGTTTCTAAAAAATATCGGTGTTCTTGGTTTCGATCCATTGGAAAAGGTGATTCTCGCAGCGTTAGTGACCGAAGAACCAATACTTATTATCGGTCGCCCGGGGACAGATAAGGCTAATCTGCTGGTTTATATTTCTCAGGCGTTAGGGCTTTCCTTTAAAAAGGTAAATGCCGCTATGACCAGTAAGCTGGAAATCACCGGTATGCCGGTGGTTAAGGATAATGACGATAAAATCACGTTTATTTCAGCGCCATATAGTGTATGGAAGAAACAAGCCCTGGTTTTTGATCTCTTAAATGAGGCTAAACCTATATGTATGAGTGTTATCAGTTCCATTCTTTTCGAAAAGCAGATAAATGGCTATCCAATGGAAACACTTCAATACAGATGGGCTACCATGGAGAATACAGATTTATTTAATAGCGATATGACCGCTTTTAAACGCCGGAATATTTATCTGGAAGAGGAATTGGTGGAAAATTTCGCTTTTATTATCGAAGCGCCTACCTGGGACCATTTTAGTGTCGAAGAAAAATTAGAAGGATTTATATCTGGTTTCACTCATCCTGTTAAAGAGCTAAATAACGAATTGATAGCGTTTATTAGCAAACTCAAACCCCTGTATGAAGAGCAATTGCTTTTTCCAAAACCTAAACTTGCCGCTTATGCCTGTTTGGTTACTTCCTTGTTGAATGAAGGTGGTGTCTATGTTTCCGTGCAAAGATCCTTGCAGCTACTCCGGAATCTTGTCGCATTGGACCTGGTTCATGAGCATTGGAATGGGGAAGAAAATAAGGATAAATTGGGCGATACGCTGTTGTTGGGTTTGACAAATACCCTCACTCAGAAAGCATTTCATGAAAAAATTCCCGATAGATTAATACAGGCCATTCACCGAAATATGATGCAACAGCTGTTTAATGAGAAGCAGGAAAACGACTGGATTGGTATTTTTATGAAAGCAGGGTTAACAGAAAAAATGGACATGCTTTTCGATAACACGGTGGATAAAGATCTTAAAAGCTTAGCGTTTATTCACTTTTTTAATCATTCTACGATTACCGAAAGAGCCATGCTGGTTTTTTCGGCCCAACCTATCCTTCATCGGTTCGACATACTGAATGAAGAGGCTTTCAATATGCTGACGAAATGCTTTAAGGAGATACTTCATGTCGATGGGGAAATTAAATGGCTGGAATTTACCGGTAATATGGAAAAGGGAAATCTGGTCTGGTCCAATTGTCAGGTCTATCTGCTCACTTTGCCAGGGGGACAGACGTCGAAGAGATATAAACGAGCCTATCAGTTTTTTATATATCTCATGACGAACGATAAGTTAATCATCGATCCCGCATTTATTGAAGAGGCTTTAAATGATTGCTTTGAAAAATGCCAGATGATTTTAAAATTTAGGAAACAGGAAAAACTAAGCTAATATGACGAATACTTATTACAGAGATTGGAAGCATAAATCAGTCAATGGTTTCCCCAAAAGTTTACATCTCTCAAACGTATATTTTCCAAATGAAGTGCCTTTGCCAAGTAGGGTCAAATATTATTTCAAGTCTTCTGAGCCATTTTCCTCTTATGAAGAATATCTGTTTTCTTTAATTGTTAGACAGGGCTGGCATAGTTTAGAGGAAGCAAAATCAATGGTAGATCTGCCAACGGAAAGTCATATCGTGGTAGATTGTAAGGAGAAGGTGGGGTTTATTTTCTCAGGTATTAATGAAAAATTAGTGATTAGAAATATGTTGGTGTTGGCTGGCAGTGGGGAAAATATCTACCATCCTGAGCAGCCGCTCATTTTTTCAGACAAGCGTATGAATAGGCAAATAGAATTAAAGCGAATCGAATTAAATGAATTTTATGATCTGGACTGAACAACGAATTAAATATCTAATAAGCGATCTAACAGATGAGAATCTGTTTGCCTGTCATACGCTTTTATCTGACCTTTCTATTTCGTTTACCGACGAGATTAATACCTTGGCTATTTCCCTGGAGGACAGGCCGGCACTTTTATTAAATCCAGCTTTTTTACAGCAGCATATACATAATGAAGCTGATTTTAAAGTCATTATATTACATGAATATCTGCATTTGTTATATGGCATGAAATACCAGCTGGATTCTCCACTGTCTCATCTGACCTTGGATGTCATCATTAATGCGGCCATTTGCAGGCAGGTTCCATATTATCAGAGAGATCATTTTGGTCAGTCTGACTCTTTTTTCTCCCGATTTTATTCTAAAAAAGGTGCGGCTAAATTTCTAAGAGGAAATGAAACGGAGCATCGTTTTAACAAGCTCCTCAGGCATTTTGGGGAGATTTTAAAGGAGGAATCTTTAACGGATATAATATTGCTAGGAAATCATGAAAAACCGAGGATTTCCGACAAATATCTGCCAATCCTAAAGCATATTCTGGAAAATATGAATCCCGATGACATTAGGAACAGGTCCTTTACGTCAAATGAGGACCTTGAGTATATTGAGCAGCATGGGCATCAGATGCGACATGTTAAAGAATGGGAGGAGCGAACACTACATCGTTTAAGGGAAATGATTTTCAGTATATCCCGAAAATATAGTGCTGAAAATAATAAGTGGATCCGGGTATATTTTGATGCTGACGTTTTCATGGAAGACGAACTGAATTTGATGATTCCTCTCTTGGATAAGTTTAAAAACAGACTTGATTTGCCTATACTGGTGTTGACTCCTGAAAAAGTGAAACCTGCGGTATTTCCGGAGGGTCGATTAGCTTTGGAAAGAACGGCGTCGAAAAACCTCTCACTTATCGCTCAGGACATAAAGAAAAATGGAAATAAGGGAGCTATCGTCGTAACCTCTGGGAGACACTTGAAGGTGGATATTGCGGCGTTATCGGCAGAGGAACCGCTCGATATACGGTTTTTGGTTAGTAACAAGGGAAATAAGGCCATTTTTGAAGAGAACGGATTGACCTACGATCTATTAGACCCCCTTATTTTATTGGAAAATGATTTTAAAGAAGTGAAAAAACCTACGCTTAATTCAAATAAGCATACGGTTAATAAATTTAATGCCACGTTAAGTAATTATAGGGCATTATAACCAACTGATTACTACCTAATGTAGGGTATTTGAGTTAAATTGGGGTTTAGAATTCAAGAAAAAATTAAAGTAGATAAATCTTTGCGACTTATCGGAGGCGAAGCCTTTTAATAATTTAAAAATTATGTTAAGAACAGTTATCATTGGAAGAACGGTGAGAGAGATATCAAATATATCGCATCAAATCAAGGAATATTTAGCCGATAAATTAGAAGTCATTGGCACATCGAGAACGATAAAGAAAGGAATTATACTCATTAAAAAGGATGTACCTGATTTGGTTATCCTGGAAATTTATAAACGCAAGCCGTTCAAATTTCTGGAGAAATTCAAGGCACCGTATCCTTTTGAGATCATTATCACCTCTTCAGACCAAAATAACGCGCTGGAAGCCATCCGATTAGGTGCATTCGATTATATGGTACATCCAATAGGTGGCAGGGACCTGGTTTTGGCTATCGCGCGATTGGAAAAAAAATGGAAAGAGTTTCCCATTGCTTATCAAAATGCCAGGAAGGAACTGTTTATCCCCACGCACCATGGCTTTGTGATGGAAAACAGGGATAACATTTTATATTTTGAGGGAGCGATCAATTACAGCCGCATACATTTGCACGTGGGAAAGGATTATTTGATTGCCAAGACCTTAAAGGATTTGGAAGAAATTGTGGGTTCCACCTTTTACCGTATTCATAAATCGTA
>JAFMBH010000069.1 GCA_017858735.1 Bacteroidota bacterium | reverse complement strand
TTTCAAATGACTGATATTCATCTCATTTTTTGCCGATATGGGTATCCAGGAGGCTGGAGTGATTTGTAAAGCTTCACGTGTCGCCTCATCTGGGAAGTATTGCTCAAAAGTTGTATATGGATTCAAGTCCATTTTATTGGCAATCAAAAGAATGTGTTTTCCGGAAGTCATCCATTTTTCTAAATCTTCCTGAACCTGCTGTGGTGACGTTTGAATGACATCAAACACATAAAGCAGAATAGCAGCTTGTGCCACTTTTTCCAGCGTTTTTTCAATGCCAATAGCCTCTATGCTGTCCTGGGCATCGCGAAGTCCCGCCGTATCAATAAACCGAAATCGAATGCCATCAATGACCATTTCCTCTTCTATGGTATCTCTGGTAGTTCCCGCAATATCACTTACAATGGCTCTTGATTCATTCAACAAGGCGTTTAACAGCGTCGATTTACCTGCATTTGGCCGTCCGGCAATGACTGTATTGATCCCCTGCTTTACTGCATTTCCGAAGGAAAAACTGTCTATTAACTTTTGAACTAAGCCATGTATCTGGTCCACCAGATCACTCAATGCCTTCCTGTCGGCAAAGGCCACGTCTTCCTCCCCAAAATCGAGTTCAAGCTCAATTAAACTGGCAAAATCTAATAATTGTTGACGTAAACCACTGATTTCCTTCGAAATGCCTCCTCTCATTTGTTGCATGGCAAACTGATGTTCACCAGCCGATGAGGCGGCGATAAGATCTCCCACTGCTTCAGCCTGACTCAGATCTAATTTACCATTCAGATAGGCTCGCATAGTAAATTCACCCGGCTTGGCAAATCTGGCACCATTTCTGATCATCAATTGTAAAATCTGATCTATGATGTAGGGTGAACCATGACAGGAAAATTCTATGATATCCTCCCCTGTGTATGAATTGGGTCCCTTGAAAATAAAGGCAAGAACCTCATCTAATATTTGTCCGTCCTCTGTCCTTATGGTTCCAAAATGAATGGTATGACTCTCCTGATTGGATAAATTTTTCCCTTTAAATACCCTATTCGCTACCTGAAAGGCACCTGATCCTGATAATCTGATGACTCCAATGGCGCCGACGCCTGTTGGAGTAGCCAGCGCTACGATGGTTTCCTGCATTTTATGTTCTGTGGACAAAGCTTAAATTTTAGGTCAAAGGTAAAAAAGTCAATTGGTTTTCGTATTTTGGAACATTATATAAAAGCGTTAATCTTTCATTATGTTCACCTACTTACCCAATGTTAAAGGCATTACCTGTCTTTTTATTTTATCTGCTTTTTTTACTGCTGCTTATGCTCAGGAAGATCCATTTCAAGTAAAAGCCGATAAATTAGCCCATAAATATATCCTTACCGATGGTCATGTTGATTTGCCCTACCGCCTAAAAGTTACCAATTTCAGGTTGGAAAGAGAATATTTAGGCATCCCTGTTTCAACTGAAAATGGCGATTTTGACTACGAAAGAGCTAAAAAAGGTGGCCTCGATGCTCCTTTTATGAGTATTTATATTCCCTCAACTTATCAGGAAACGGAAGGTGCTGCCAAATTGCTCGCCGATACTTTGATCAACATGATTGAAGGAATTGCCAAAGCTCATCCCGATAAATTTGCCATGGCTTACAGTCCCGAGGATGTGAAAATGCAATTTAAAAAAGGCCTTATTTCTCTTCCTTTAGGTATGGAAAATGGTGCCCCAATTGGTGATGATTTAAAGAATGTTGCTTATTTCAAAAAAAGAGGCATCAGTTATATTACCTTGACTCATGGAAAGGATAATCTCATTAGCGATTCTTCTTATGACACTACCAGGACCTGGAAGGGTTTAAGCCCTTTTGGAAATGAGGTAGTTGCCGAAATGAATAGGGTTGGTATCATGATTGATATCTCTCATGTGTCAGACCAGACGTTTTACCAGGTGATGAAACTAACTAAAGTTCCTGTCATCGCATCGCATTCCTCTTGCCGGAAATTCACACCCGGTTTTGAAAGAAATATGGACGATGACATGATAAAAGCATTAGGCAAAAATGGTGGCGTTATTCAGATTAACTTTGGATCTACATTTCTGGACGGAAAAGTTCAGGAATACCAGAATAAAAAGAGGGAAGAGTTAATGTTGTTATTAGAAAAACAAGGTTTAAAAAATAGGGACGAAGCCGCTAAACCAGTAATTGCCGCATTCCAAAAAGCTAATCCTACCTTGTATGCCGATGTAAATACCGTTGCCGATCATATTGACCATGTCGTGGCCCTTGCCGGGATCGATCATGTTGGCCTTGGATCTGATTTTGATGGCGTGGGCGATTCACTGCCCACTGGTCTGAAAGATGTATCACAATATCCAAATCTTATCGCTGAACTCCTGAGAAGAGATTATTCCAATGAGGATATTGCCAAAATATGCTATAAGAATGTTTTCCGGGTTTGGAAAGCTGTACAATCTTTTGCTACAAATAAATAATGGTCTGAATACCGATAACCCTACTTCTGAATTTTAAGGTAGGGTTATCGGTTTGTAACGCATTTATCGATTTGCTCCAGGAAAGCATCATTCCCCATCGCTCATTGAATTGCACGGTGCAAGCTGCCAAAAAAGAAAGGTGATTATTACGGAAAGAATAAAATTCGGTTGCATCATATCCAGCAATATCTTTTATTGCATAATTTACCAGCCGCTGATAAACAAGGCCAGATCCGACCTTAAACTTCCACTCTGTAAATTGCACTAATACAGGCACTTCCACTTGATTCAGCCTTATCTTATGTATTACAGCCCCTGGGGAATCAGTCAATTGTCTGCGGCTTCCCGATTGGCTGAAAGCCATTTCCATAGCTATGGACCAACGATCATTGATACGACTATCCAGATGCAACCCTCCTCTTAATCCAGGCTGATTAAATCCACTCAGTAAATCTCCATCAATCTGTGCCAATGTTAATCCCGATATGATAGAGCCCTTAAATTGTTGTGCTTCTGATTTTATACAAAAAAGGAAAACACCTAAATAAACAAGAATAATATTTTTCATGCTATATTTTTACGACCTTTATACCATTAAATGAAGTCTTGACACATTAAGCATATTGGTAAAGGTATGATTAAATTTACTAAACATTTTCTGAAAAAACTGGAAGATTTACTTTCTGAACTTGGCTTTGTCCTGCGCTACGAAAAGGGGAATTTTCAGTCCGGCTATTGTCTGGTTGAACATCGAAATATCTTAGTGGTTAATAAATTTTTTGATACTGAAAATAGAATTCAGGTAATAATCGAAATTATTCAGCAGCAGGATAACCTGAATGATAGTTTGTTAGCGCCTAAAAGCAAAGCGCTATTAAAAAATATAAAAACAGGTAAATTAGAAAATTTATCCACAGAGGAGGAAATTGAAAACAAACAAACTGAAGAAACAAAAAATTGAAAATCAGGTTATTAGGAACGGGAACAAGTCAGGGTGTACCTATTTTAGGTTGTGATTGTAAAGTATGCCTTTCATCGGACAGCAAAGATAAACGCTTGCGTACCTCCGCACTCGTTTCTGAAAATAACCACCATTTAGTTATAGATTGCGGGCCAGATTTCAGGCAACAAATGCTGGCTGCTCAAGTTCATACATTAGATAGCATTCTCCTAACCCATGAGCATAATGATCATATCATTGGCTTGGATGACATTCGTCCTTATAATTTCAGATCGGGAAAACCGATGGATATTTATGGAAAGGAAGAGGTTTTAAACGAACTATCCATGCGATTTCCTTATGTTTTTAACACTTTAAATAAATATCCTGGCGCACCTGAGGTAAAGAAAAACATTATTGCAAAAGATGTTCCTTTCCAATGGGGGGAGAAATACATTTTACCTATTGAAGTGATGCACGGATCATTACCTGTTCTTGCTTTTAGGTTTGGGAGCCTCGCTTATGTCACCGATGTAAATTATATTTCTCCAGCATCTATGCGTCAATTGGAAGATTTAGACTACCTGATTTTAGGTGTCCTACAACCTCATTCCCATTATTCTCATTTCAATGTAGAAGAAGGTTTACAGGTTATCGAAACACTAAAGCCTAAAAAAGCCATTCTTATACATTGTAATCATAAAATTGGTTTGTCCACCGAATTCAATAAATTACTGCCTGAAAATGTACGGGTGGGATATGATGGACAAATAATAGAAGCAAATTGGTGATAATTATTTGACAACGTTTATTTTTTTACCTATATTTGATTAACTATCAAATTATCCAATATGTCTAAAATAGATTATATTACCATAGCCGTCGTAGTCATTTGTATTTCTCTCCTGGGTTTAGTTTTTTGGAAAGTGGCAGATTTAAACTGGGCGGAAGAAAACATTCAGGAAACAGAAGAATCCGTCCAGGTGGCTGATGAGGAAGAAGAAGCCGCGCCATTTTTGGATGAAAACTATGATGTGACCGATTTTGTGGCGGAGGACTCAACGACTGTTCCTACTGAAACCACTCCTGTTGTTGTTCCCGAGGATGAAAAAACAAAAGAGAAGGTCGTTTCAAAAGAGCCTGTCATAGAGACTAAGCTAGTTAAAGCAGCAGAAAAAGTGGAGACCGTTCCGCCTGTTAATACACTCAAAGAGGAGTATTTAGTTTGGGGAGGCTCCTTCTCGACCCGCTTAGGGGCTGAAGAGGAACAGGCAAAATTCAAAAAATTAGGCTACAATAAAACCGAAATTTCCCTTTTTGACAAAGGTAAATATGCTGTCGTCATAGTAGGAAGGTATCCAACACAGGCACAAGCACAGGCTTTAGTGAACGAATTAAAGTCAAAACATAATATTTCTGCTATTGCTAAGAAGAAAAAATTATAAATCAGGACGGTAGGTTAGTTAATTTTTTAAGGTCAAGAATGATGATTGTTCCTTCAGTAATGTCAATGTAGCCGTCATTTTTAAATTCTGTTAACATTCTGATTACGCTCTCTTTTGCCGTTCCAACAATACGTGCCAAATCCTCCCTCAGTACATGGAACGATTTATTATCCTCCTTTTGGCTCAATAATATAAGCGCATCTGCCACTCTTTTCCTCACCGAGTTATAAGCAAGATTCAATAATTGTTCTTCCTTTTCCGTAATATTATTCGCTAACATTTTAATCATTTGTGAAGAAACATCTCTATTGGCCTGAATAAGTGCCAGAAAATCATCTTTAGGAATAGGCACAATATCCGTATCTTCCATAGCAGCAGCTGTTTCTGCATGAGCGGTACTTTTCAGTAAATCGACATAACCTAAAAAATCACCTTCTTTGAGTAGTTCAATAATGTATTCTTTACCTTGATCATGAGTTTTAAAGGTTTTAACCTTTCCGGAACGAATGAAGTATAAAAAGCGAGGATTATCCCCTTCTTCAAAAATGACATCTCTTTTTTTAAAATGTTTTACTTTTTTATCATTCGATAAATTTTTTAATGCTTCAAAACCTTTAGCTTCATTAATAAAAGCTCTCAAGCCATTTTCAGACCTATCAAAATCTTTCCTTAGTAATTTGGTCTTTCTAAGCCTTGTTTCGATGACCGATAATAATTCATCTTTATAAAAAGGCTTGGTAACATAATCATCGGCACCAAGATTCATGCCCCTCCTAAAGTCAGATCTTTCAGCTTTTGCCGTTAAAAAAACAAAAGGGATACCAGAGGTATCAGGTCTTTTACCTAAAATATTAAGCACACCGAACCCGTCTAATTTCGGCATCATGACATCGCATAAAATAAGATCTGGAGCTTGGGTTTGGGCTATTTCAACTCCTTTTAACCCGTCTTCAGCTGCTAAGACAGTAAAATTAGATAATTCAAGAATTTCAATCAGATTTTCTCTAACATCTTGGTTATCTTCAATGACCAATATTTTAATGGATTGATTCGTTGACATATCTTAATTTTTTAAATTTGTGAAATACGCGGCAATGAGATTTTAAAAAATGTACCTATGCCCAATTGACTTTCAAAATGAATGGAACCATCCATCAGTTCCAAATATCTTTTCACAATGGTTAAACCCAGGCCTGTACCTTGAATATTCTCCACATTGTGGGCTCTGAAAAATCGGGTAAACAAGTGTTCCTGCTCTTCCGATGGGATACCAATTCCTTCATCCCTAATAGTAAAATACAGCCATTTCTCATCCATAGAAAAGTCAAAATAGATAGACTTATCTTGTTCTGAATATTTAATGGCATTTGAAAATAAGTTGAGTAAAATATTTTTCAGTAATTTATTATCTAAAAATAAAACGGTATGTAGATTATCCTTGGGTGAAATAACTTTTTGTCCTGGCTTAAGAATAGGCAGAATATCCTCCAATAAATCATTACAAAAATCATTGAATATAAATTCGACGGGTTGCGATAAAACTTTACCTTCTTCGAGTTTACTCAATGAAAGGAAATCATTAAGGATACTGGTTAAATTATTTACTGCGGAACGGATTCTAACAATATGTTTCTCTCTTTTTTGATCTTGTCCCCCGTCATTATAAGCTTCTATGAGTTCAGCGGAGGAAAGTATAGTGCTTAAAGGCGTTCTAAATTCATGAGAAGCCATAGAAACGAATCGAGATTTTAAATGATTCAATTCCTTCTCTCTTTCATACGCTTTACGCAGCGCTTTTTCCTTTTCACGGAGGGCATCTTCGGCACTTTTTCTCTCCTGGATTTCAAATTCCAGCTTTTTATTTATATTCAGCAATTGGTTAATCGCGGCGGCTAATTCCTCTGTACGTCTTGAAACCCGTTTTTCCAATTCTGTATTCATGCTCAGAATCCTCTGTTCTGCTTCCCTAAGATCGGAAATATCGATACCCGAGCAAATCAAGCCAATGACTTGACCGTTTGAGTCTGTCAACAAGCTATTTTTCCAGGCATATTGTTTGACCTCTCCAATTACATTAATAGCTGTAGTTTCAAAAGAATCCAGCAAAAGAATATTTCCCGACATCATCTCCACCAGAGCCAATTGAAGTGGGCCTGTTTCATCGGGTGGAAGTATGAGATTAAACCAATACTGAGTAATGACATCCTCGAGTTTTAAACCTACGAAGGATAAACCCTTTTGATTAAGATTAATGATTTTGGTTTGGCGATCTAAAACCACATTAATCGTATTGGCTACATCGAAATACATTTCGATTTTTTCCTTAGCGGAAATTAGTTCCCTTTCTATTTGCTTTTGTTCTGTCAAATCGTGAACAATGCCCGTATAAAGTGATCTGTCAGGCAAACGGACCTCACTAATACTCAGATAACAAGGAAAAACGGTATCATTTTTCCTTTTTCCTTCTACTTCCCTTCCAATACCAATAATCTTTTTTTCCCCTGTTCTATGATAATTCTGAAGATACCCATCATGCTTTTCACTGTATCTCCCTGGCATTAACATATTGATATTTCTACCAATTAATTCATCTATTGAATAACCAAATAGTTCTGACGCCGCATTATTAACCTTTAGGATGATACCAAGCTGATCAATAATAATAATACCATCTGTTGCAGTTTGAATAACCGCAGCGAGCTGAAGAGAAGCAATATCCTGATGGTCCATTGAATTTTCCATAAATCCTTATAAAGAGCTAGATTTTCAAAAATCAGGGAGTCGATTGATAAATATCATTCTTCCGTTAAAAAAAACACATCAATTTTGCCCTATTATTAAGGCCATAAAGAAACGACTTATTAGAATGAAAAAAACAAATTTTAGATAAAATGCCAGCTATCCATCAAGTAAAGTTATTAGGTATCGGTGCATCAAAGGACAAAGCTTTGCGGGAGCTTGTTGATCAGGCTATGTCCGTTTTAAACATTAAGTGGCCTGTTGAGGAAATAAAAGATATAAATCTTCTTATTCATTATGGCATAACTGGAATTCCTGCTTTAATCATTGATAATAATGTAATATTTCAAGTCAATGTACCCAGCTATTCTGAATTACTTCAGGTTTTTAAGGAATTCATCACAAAAGATAATGAGCAAAAGCTTTACATTAGCAAAATCCCAAAATAGGTCTGTCTATTTGAAAGGTAATCTGTTTGCTAACACTTTTATGCAATAAATCACCTATAAATCCTCTCGTTGGCAGATAAAGTGCTAAAATGGCTGGTTCATTGGCCTTCAAAAACTGAAAAATACCATCGACAACCTCCTCATTTGAAATCTGATGTATCTGACCTAATCCTTCAAAACTAGTTTTACTCGAACTTACCGGATGATTATCATCATTTGGCTTTACCACATGAATAAACTCAATTTGAGTCCGTAGATAGGTAGAAAAATCTTTTAATTTTGTCAAAACGGTATCTTCGCCCTCTTCAAAATTAGTGGCATAAATCATTTTAAACCATTTATTGAAAGAAGCTTCCTTTGGAATTACCAAAACGGGACAAGGCGAATGCCTCAACACATGAGTAGTTATACTCCCCAGCCATTTCTCCAATTTGTTGCGTTCTCCTTGAGTAGCCATGATGATTAAATCATAACTCTCAGCTAATTTCTCAATTTCATAACTTATATCTATACCATAATGCAAGCCCGATTGCCCCAAAAGATCTTGAGGAATATCTTTTACAAAATGTGACATTTGTGCTTCCAGACCCTCGCGCTTTTCTCTAATCATCTCCTCCAAATAGATGGGAGGTAAATTGGCAGCATCTACCGAAGCCAACTGATACACCGTCCAAACGTCAATAACAGCACCAAATTCCTTTGCAAAATCAACCGCATATCGAAGCGCGTGTTGAGAGACATCCGAGAAATCGGTAGGGAAAAGTATTTTCTTCATAGGTAAATTTTAAAAAATGGGTTTCATAAGTAATGTGAACAAAACTAACCCTGCTGTCATGTAAATTAAATGACAAAAATCACCCTGAAAAAGTAATAAATATTTTATAAATACAATTTTCACCAAGACAAAACCACCTGAACAGGTTGATGATCAGAGGGATATCTCTTTTCAAAAGAATCGGTTAAAACACCATATTTTTCGATATTAAAATACTTTCCTAAAAATATATAATCAATCCGCCTTTTCAACTCAGCATTCCAATTAAAACTATTAAAGGTACCAACCGGCCCATAAGGTGCCTGTTTTGAGTGCGTGAAACTGTCTCTATACCCCACATCATTTAATATTTTAACCGCATCGGATTCAGGCAATGAATTAAAATCACCCATGATAATAACAGGTAAACCCTTACTAATTTCCGTTGCCTTTTGGTGCATTAACTTGGCTGATTCCAATCTGGCAACGACCCCTTCATGATCAAAATGAGCATTAAAAACATAGAATAATTTACCATTTTGCTTATCCTTACATTTTGCCCAGGTACAAATACGTTTGCAACATTTTGCGTCCCAACCCATCGTTGGTTCACTTGGTGTGGTACTTAACCAAAAATTACCCGATTGAATAACCTCTATCCTACTCTTTTTATAAAATAAGGCTGCAAATTCACCTGCAAGCTTACCATCATCCCGACCTACACCTATCCAGCCATATTCAGACAAGGCTTCCAAATCTTGTATTTGATTATACAAAACCTCCTGAGTACCAAATATGTCCCAATCATGAAATTGAATTAAGCCTTTGACTAAATTCACTCTATTAGGCCAGGCGTTTATACCGTCCTGAGGATTATTATAACGTAAATTGTAGGTTGCCACAGTAAGTTTATTTGACTTTTGCGCAACCACCATTTCTTGAATGCCTATAAAAAGAAATAAGGCAATGAACCATTTACTATACATAGTTTAGGATTTTAATGGAAAATGATATGATTTAATACATAGGTTCCAGGGTAAAGCCAGCCTGACGAAGCAATGAGATTACTCCCATTTCACCAGGCAGATGACCGGCCCCAACGGCAAATAAAGTAGGCTTATTCCTCATTAATTCAATGATAGGAGCCACCCATCTTTTATTTCTTCTGAACAACAATAAATCCTTGAATTGATCCATTCCAGCATCATCCTGCATCATTTTCTCCATTTCCTGAATATCCTGTTTTTTATAAATGCCAGCCAACTCGTCCATCATAGAAACACCAGAATCCTTTTGAATAATTTGCTCCAACAACATTTCCGCTTGTACGCGATAAGGAATACTATCGAAAATACTCATCTGAAAAGCGATGGTTTCCAGGCCTTTAATGTCTAGATTTTTATTTTGCGCCATGGTCAAAAATTCCATTTCATAGGACTTAAAATCACCATTATTCATTCCCATTCCATCGGGATCCAAACTGGAAAGAAGCATGGGTTTTAATTTTTCAAGTATCTGAAAAGGAAGGCCCATATCGTTAAAATGTGAAGACACTTTTTCATATTCTTCGGTAGAGTAAAGCATGGAAAGCGTGGTATCGTTTCTCATAAAACCTTGCATCATTAGAGGCATAAGTTGAGAAATATCATCCATGGCAGATAAATCAACCTCAAAAACCATAGATTTTACATTACCGATAGCCTTTTCAACCGACGGAAGAAGAAAATAGTCCTTTTTACCTATTAAGTGGATGGTCCCATATAGATAGGAATCAGCGGGTAAGGTTCTTCCACTTATCTTCCAGAGCAGTGATTTTTCACCAGGTGCTTGACCCAGTAATTGACATTGAATGAAAAGGAGAGATAACAGAGAAAAACAACGAAGGAACATAGGACTCATTTTTAACTTTAATGATGAAAATCAAATTCTTGTAATATACTAAATAAAACGAGATGAATATCTAAAAAAGTCAAAATGGATATATCAGGTCTGAATTTTTTAAATAAGGGCATAGTTAACAAATTTTCAGGTGCCGAAACGGCTACAAACACATCATTTTCAACAAAAGAAAAGAAGAGAGCCCTTCCCGTTTTTTTATAAAATCTAATCATAAGGTCTTTAATGTCCTCTGATAAAATAGAAGACGCAGAGGTATCGGGTGAGGCGTAAGTAACAAAAGATTCTTTAAAAAGGGCATTACTCTGCTCGTCGTCTTTATTTTCTGCACCTAACCAGGTAAATTTTCTGATCGCCTTATATACCTCCTGCTTTTCCCTGCGGCTCCAGATAATAGCCGCACCTGAAGTTTTAAAGGGCAATTTACCATGTATAAAAAAACCATCAAATTGCGGTTTTAATTGACCATCGATATTTGAAGTCACCGATACACGGAGCTTACTTAAGGAGAAGGAAACCTCCCCAATATTCCCCGTCATTAATCCGTTTCCCTCATAATTCGTCGCATTTTCAGAAAAAAAACCACTTTCCATGTATATTTTACTATCAATACATTGATCGCTACGAAAAGATAAGTTCATTATTTCAGGCGTCTGCATAAAATATTTCATCATCAATGAAGTCAAAGAATACTGAGAGGCCAGCTTAAAATTTAACCACATAGTAGCAACGTGGTAAAAACCATATAAACTACCCCCAATAAACAAAAGGGTGAGAACAAAAAGACCTAAGAATACTTGGAGAAGAAGCCCAAAAATAAAAACTCCACATAAAATACCCAGCAGGCGAATGATATGAAAACGATGTTTATTGAGTTGAGATAAAACAGGAACCATTTCATCTTGATAAAAAATTTGAAATTGAGCGCCTGAAAATGGGATCATAATATGGTCAAATTAATAGCCAAAATTCAAATCTGCAATGAGAGAAATATCCTTTACCTCCTTTTCAAACCATTTTAATGGCGCGCTATTTTTGTCCCCTGTACTGGTATCACATTTAAAAAAAACATAATATAACTGTAAATCCTCCCCTAACAAAGTTAGCAGCTGATCTAACCTGGCCTGCCCCTGAATAGGTTGTTGGTAGGGATAAATCATCCTCCATATATAATAAGCCTCGTCATGCCACATAATAATATTTACTAAAGAAGGAATAGCACCTCTTTTTTCCATAAACTGAGCGGCGAGAACACTATGGTGCTTGCTCCAAACACGAGGAGAGCCCTTTGGTTCAATATATTTGAATGTATCATGAATAATAGCAACTAATCTTAGGAGGGCACGATGCTCGAAAGAGAGATTAACTTTGTCAATATTATCGAGCACTTCCCTCACATGTTTATAAACCTCCCCTTCCGGATGACCATAGCGGGGTAAGCCCCAACGCAGGCCTGCCTGCACTTCTGACAAAGCCAGGAGCGCTGCTTCTTCCTTATTTTCAGGTTTTAAAATATCCAGTAAATCAAGATAGAATGAAGTCATAAACAGAGGTAAAGTGTCTCAATATAAACTAAAAAAAAAGAACTTTAGGAAGATTGAATGGGTAGGTTTGTTTTCACAAACGAAATAAAGGTTTATCTGTCATAAATACAAACGGAACATGAATAAAAAGAATTTTTTAAGGACTTTATTTACTATGCTCAAAGATTTACAATCTTTATTCTTCCCACCTATTTGTTTAGCTTGTAAGGGTCCGGTAGCTGGTGAAGACGTCTTAATTTGTGCTACTTGTCAAGCCAATTTACCCTTTACAACCCATCATTTACAAAAAGATAATCTTATGGAACAGCGATTTTGGGGTAGAATAAATATAGAGAGAGCCACGGCATTTTTACAATTTCAAAAAGGGGGAAGCGTTCAAAATTTGCTTCATTTTTTAAAATATGAACATCGGGAGGATCTTGGGATATACCTGGGTAACTGGTATGGAAGGGAATTGAACGAAAGCGACATTTATAAAAATATAGATTATGTAATTCCTGTGCCTATACATAAGCAAAGGCTAAAAAAGCGAGGCTATAATCAGATAGAACAATTTTCACGCTGCATAGCCTTACAAATTGGAAAAGAGTATCGGGGAGATTTATTAATCAGAGTAAAAAACAGCAGTACGCAAATAAACCGGAGTAAGGAAGAGCGATTTTCCCACTTAGAGCGGGCATTTTCCTGGAAAACACCTGGCGCTCTGGAAGGAAAACATATACTTATCATAGATGACATTATGACAACAGGTGCTACGTTTGAGGCCTGTTGTTACCCCCTGAAAAATATCAACGGAATAAAAATAAGTATATGTACCCTTGCCATTGCAGAATAATCAGGAGACTAGCGTTCCTACCTTTTCTCCGTGTATAATTTTAGATAAGTTATCAGGATTAATAATATCAAAAACGATAATAGGGAGATTATTTTCCTGACAGAGTGTAAAAGCCGTCATATCCATCACATTTAAGCCAAGGCTTATCACCTTTTCGAATGAGATAGCATCATATTTCGTGGCATCGGGAAATTTCTCAGGATCGGCCGTATAGATACCATCTACCCGGGTACCTTTAAGAATGACCTCGGCATTAATTTCATTGGCCCTTAGGGCTGCGGCTGAATCTGTTGTAAAATAGGGATTTCCTGTACCTGCGGAAAAAATGACCACTCTATTTTTCTCAAGATGTCGAATACAACGTCTTCTAATATAAGGTTCAGCAATCTGATTGATACCTATTGCAGAAACGAGCCGGGTATAAACGCCTAGTTTTTCAAGGGTACCTTGAATGGCCATGCCATTAATAACGGTAGCCAGCATACCCATATAATCACCTTGCACACGTTCGATACCAGAACTTGACGCTTGTAATCCGCGAAAAATATTTCCACCTCCTATAACGACAGCCACCTGAACATCGAGATCCACCAACGTTTTTATTTGTAAGCCATAGTGCATTAATTTCTCGGCATCGATGCCAAATGAATTATCCCCCATCAGAGATTCACCACTTAATTTTAAAAGGACGCGTTTATATTTTTTTTCCACTTAGAGGATTTTGGTTAGTGAGCGCAAAAAAAAGGCGAACCGTAAAACGATTCGCCTTTTGAATTAACCTAAAGCTACGTGCTTGAAAGCGGTAACGGTGAGGTTTTTATCAATTTTCTGAAGATATTGCTCCACAGTAACAGAATTATCTTTTACGAATTGTTGATTTAACAACGTCATTTCCTTAAAGAACTTATTCAACTTACCTAAGGCAATTTTCTCTAACATTTCTTCTGGTTTGCCTTCATTTCTGGCAATTTCCTTACCTATTTCAATTTCCTTTTCCACTAAAGAAGAATCCACTGAATCTTTATTCACGGCGATAGGCTTCATAGCAGCAACCTGCATGGCCACATCTCTTCCTGCATCGAAGCAGGAAGGATTATCTATAGAAAGAGCGACGATAACAGCTGCACGGTTACCCATGTGGATATAAGGGCATACCTGAGCTGCTTCAAGAAACTGGTATTCAGCTACTTCAACTTTTTCACCAATAACACCAACTTGTTCGATAACTTTTTTCCCGATAGAGATAGAACCATCAAAAGAAAGATCCAAAAGCTCCTCTTTAGAAGCGGGAAGATTAGCTAGAGCGATATCAGCTATTTTTTTGGCAATAGCTACGAAATCAACATTTTTAGCAACGAAATCAGTTTCGCAACTCAACTTAATAATTACCCCTTTTTTACGATCATCGGAAACAGCGGCTACGACGGCACCTTCAGTTGCTTCGCGATCTGCTCTTTTTGCAGAAAGTTTCTCTCCTTTTTTACGGAGACCTTCGATGGCTTTTTCAAAATCTCCCTCTGCTTCAGTGAGAGCTTGCTTGCAATCCATCATACCTGCACCGGTCATATCTCTTAATTTCTTGACATCGGTGGCTGAAATAGATACGCTCATTTTATATTATGTTTGGTTTGGAAAAAGTAACCTGTTTTTTAAAATTAAACAGCCGTTGCTTCGCTTTCAGACTTCACCTTATTACGTTCTTCAAGACCTTCCAAAATAGCATCCACCATATAATTAGTGATGATGCGAATAGATTTAGAAGCGTCATCATTTCCCGGAATGGCAAAATCAACTAAATTTGGGTCTGAATTGGTATCAACGATACCGAAAGTACGAATACCCAAACGTTGCGCCTCTGCAATAGCGATGTGCTCATGAGCGATATCAACAACGAAAAGAGCTGCTGGAAGACGACCTAAGTTAGCGATACCTCCAAGAACCTTCTCCAATTTATCCTTTTCACGGGACATCGTTAAACGTTCCTTTTTAGTAACACTTGAAAGTGTTCCATCTCCGAGCATTTTCTCAAAAGACTGCATTTTCTTTATAGACTTGCGGATAGTGGTGAAGTTGGTCATCATACCACCCAACCAGCGATCACAAACAAAAGGCATACCTGCACGGCGCGCTGCCTCCATAACTATATCTCTTGCTTGCTTCTTTGTAGCTACAAAAAGGACTTTTTTTCCTGATTTTGCCAATGCGCGCATGGCATTAGCTGCACGATCCAAACCTTCAGAAGTACGATTTAGGTCGATGATATGGATGCCTTTGCGTTCCATGAAAATGTACGGAGACATTTTTGGGTTCCACTTCTTTTTAAGGTGTCCAAAATGTACACCTGCATCCAGTAATTCTTTATAAGTTGGCTTATTCATATCTTTACAAATTTGGGGATAATAAATGTTACCCTGTTTTAAAGGATTAACGTTTACTGAATTGGAAGCTCTTTCTTGCTTTTGGTTTACCGTATTTCTTACGTTCAACCTCACGTGAATCACGTGTTAAGAATTTCCTGTCTTTTAGCGGCTTTCTAAAATCTGCATTTAGCTCCACTAAAGCACGGGAAATACCCATACGAACTGCTTCTGCCTGACCTTTGAAACCACCACCACTGACATTGACAACAACATCATATAATTTAGCAACTTCCACTTCTTCCAGCGGCGCCATTACAGAAAGTTGTACGTGTTCCTGAGGAAAATAGGCTTTGTAATCCTTACCATTCACAAGAATGTTTCCTTCCCCTTTTTTTAGATAGACACGGGCTACCGAACACTTTCTTCTACCCGTTGCATTAATCATTTCCATATACGATGCTTACTTATAGCGAATTACCCGAGAACCTCTGGCTTTTGCGCTTGGTGGGGATGTTCAGCCCCGGTGTAAATAAATAATTTTTTAATCATACTTCTTCCCAAACGATTTTTAGGAAGCATGCCTTTAACCGCACGTTCCACGATGTCATTTGGCTTGCGAGCCATAAGTTCCTGTGCCGTGTAGGTCTTTTGACCACCAGGGTAACCTGTGTAATGTCTGTAAACTTTGTCTTGCATTTTCTGACCAGTAAAGCGAACTTTATCTGCATTTAACACAATAACAAAATCCCCCGCATCTGCGTGTGGTGTGTAGGAAGGTTTATTTTTACCCCGAAGGATAGTAGCAATCTTAGTACAAAGGCGACCTACTATCTCTCCTTCTGCATCAATAACGTACCACTTGTGCTGAACAGTTTGTTTATTGGCGTGTACCGTCTTGTAACTGAGCGTATCCACTATTTGATTTGTTTAAAATGAAGGAATTAAGAAATACTGCTTTAATAAGCGACTGCAAAAGTATATTTCTTTTTATTCCAAACAAACTTTTACGTCATTTTTTTTTATAAAAATATCATAACTACTTGAATTACAATAAATATTTTGACATCTTTTTTTCATACCTCTACCAACTTTTTACTTTTCCTTTTGTTATTCCTACCTTCTACCTAAAGAAATCGTTAAATTTGCCTTTGAAAATATCATTTAATGTCTGAAAAGAAAATCTTCACCCCTGATAATGACCCTACCGCATCGAGTAGAAAACAGGATCACATCGAACTTGCCTTCCGATCTCAGGTTTCATCAGCCGATATGCGGAACGAATTTTACTATGAGCCGCTTCTTTCTGCCCATCCTGCAGATTCCTCTCTCCTCGAAACTCCTTTTGGTTCAAAGGTGATGCGCGCTCCGCTTTGGGTTTCCAGTATGACGGGCGGTACGGCCATGGCTGGTAAAATTAATAAAAATCTGGCGCTTGCCTGTGCCGAATTTGGCCTGGGTTTAGGCTTAGGATCATGCAGGCCCTTGCTTTTCAGTGATGAAACATTAAGCGATTATGCTGTCAGACCCATTTTAGGCGAAAGTGTTCCCTTTTATGCAAATTTGGGCATTGCTCAAATCGAAAAATTATGGCTCCAGAAAGAATTATTCAGGATCCCGGCGTTAATTGAAAAACTAGCCGCCGATGGCTTAATCATACATATTAATCCTTTACAGGAATGGCTTCAACCCGAAGGAGA